>PARF01000047.1 GCA_002709915.1 Roseibacillus sp.
GAGGCGATTCAAAGGAACTACCAACTATCCCCATTGCTTTGGCTGGCTCCGCTGAGTGTCGTAGGGGGTCTTTTTTTCCGGGTTCCTGCGCTTGGGGCGATTCTTGCAGGAAGCCTCGTCGGCGTAATTTTCGCTCTCACGATTCAAAAAGTCCCCGCGGGTGAAGTGGTAGCTGTTCTCCAGAGCGGGTCCGCTCCGGAGACTGGGCTCGCCCAGCTCGACGAACTTCTTACCGGGGGCGGGCTCGAGAGCATGTATTGGACGATCGGGCTTATCCTCTGCGCGCTATCTTTCGGAGGTCTCATGGAGGCCACAGGAATGTTGCGAGTGATCGTAGAGGCCATTCTGACGGCCGCTACCACCAGTGGTCGGTTGGTGCTAGCTACCTTGTCCTCTTCGCTTGGAATCAATCTGGTAGCGGCAGACCAGTATCTTTCGGTTATTCTTCCGGGCAGGATGTATCGAGCGGCATACGCAAGGGCAGGACTGGATCCGCGGAGCCTTTCCCGGTGTCTGGAAGACGGGGGGACCGTTACGTCGCCGCTGATTCCATGGAATACATGTGGCGCTACGATGCTCGGAGCGCTTAAGGTCGGGCCCCATTTGTTTGCGCCCTACGCCTTCTTCAACCTGTTGTGTCCTCTGGTCTCCGCTTTGCTTGGGTTGACGGGGTGGACCATGCGCCGAAGACCGGCAGTAGAATCTGGAAAAGAGGCCTGATACCTTCGTGCGTCCAGATTCAGCTTCCGGACGGTGCGGGAAGTTTCATCAGAAAGGATTAGTTGTTTGCAGGAAAAAGAAAAAAGCGTGGGGGTTGCCCTCCCACGCTTTTGATGGATTGTTGGATGAGATGCCCGGCCTCAAACTTTACTGGCATCCGGGACTTCAAAGCCCTTGTTGTTCGGATCTTTCAGAAGAGCATTGGCCTCAGCGGCAAACTCTCCGGTATGACGCTCGGTCTTGGGATCAAAGGTGAGCCAAGGTCCTACGGTGTAGTTCTCCTTGTCCACGGGGACCTTGCAGCCTTTTTCCATGATGTCATGGAGGATGCCAAAGTGCTCTCCGGCGTCTTTGTTGTCACCAAAAGTGCCGGCTTTCTTATTGAAGGGAACCTTCTTCCCAAGACGGTAGGAATTATTCATGAGGTGCCCCACGACGCATCCATAGTGGGCGTCCATGACATCTCCATTTGCCATTTCGGGCTTATTTTCCCTGCATGCGGTGACAAAACTGTTCCAGCATCCGCCGGGTGTCACATCGCCCCCGGAAAGCTGAATCTTCTCTCCCTTGTCGCTACCTGGTTTGTAATAGTGGGGATTTGTGTCGGACATGATACGTCCCCCATCTTCAAAGTAGTATTCATTCTTAACCTGCCTCTGATAACCGTTGTAATTCACGTTCCGGACATTGAAGAAGCAATATTGCCCGTTGGGATACTGGGCGATTCCAAACATGGTGTTAGGGGTTTCCCCCTGGTCGTTCCACTGGAAGCGTCCGCCGATGGCCATGGCCCGCACCGGGTGAGTCTGGTTGTCGTCAATCGCCCAGCGTGCCACGTCCAGCTGATGAGTTCCCTGATTGTTTAGATCCCCGTTACCAGTCTTCCAGAACCAGTGCCAGTTGTAGTGGACATAGTTGGCGTGATAGTCATCGATGACGGCAGGGCCCTTCCAGGTATTCCAGTCCAGATTTTCTGGAGGGGACGCAATGCCCTTGGTTCCGATTCCTCCCCGGGGCTTACAGCAATAGCCGTAGGCGATCTTCAGCTTCCCCCATGTGCCTGCCTTGATCATTTCGTGGAGGGCGGCGATGTTCTTGTCGCTACGGCGCTGGGTTCCATGCTGGATAACGACTCCGTATTTTTCCTGAGCTGCTACCGCAACGCGACCCTCTTCGACGTCATGGCTCATTGGCTTTTCTACGTAGACATGCTTGCCGGCTTGTGCCGCCCAGATTGTCATCAGTGAGTGCCAGTGATTGGGAGTCGCAACCGAAATTGCGTCAACCTCGGGATCCTCAAGAGCTTCCCGGATGTCGACCACCGCCTTGCAGTTCTTGTGGCCTCTCGAGCGGACCTCGTTGAGACGCCGGTCCCGGGCATTTGAGTCAGGGTCGGCGACGTAGGCGATCTCGACCCCCTTGATGCCTCCAAAGCCTCCAAGGTGGGACCCCCCTCTGCCGTTGAGTCCTGCTACCGCGATGCGGAGTCGATCGTTGGCGCCCCTTACCTTCGCGGACGATTTTGTTCCAATGATAAGGGGGGCGGCGCCTGCCGCGGCAGTGCTTTTGACGAAGTGGCGTCTGTTCAGTGAGCTCATATTTATGGAGCCTAGAACAAGAGCGACCTCGCTTGCAGCCTTAAATTCGATAGATTCCCTTGCCGGGCATCGTAGGATGCAAGGTTTTGTGATTGAGCCACGTCGATAAACCCGTAGGGCCTTACAATGCATTTGCGACTCGTCCCCTTATTTCTGGCTGCGGTATGCCCTTTGGTGTCCCCAGCCTCAGGTATTGAGCTGCCAGGCATGTTCAGCGCTCATGGGATTCTTCAGCGTGGGGTATCAGTGCCTGTTTGGGGTTGGGGAACTCCTGCTGAAGAGGTTGAGGTGCGCTTTGCGGGACAGACAAAGCGCACTGCAGTTGACGGGGAAGGTCGATGGCGCCTTGCGCTTTCCCCGCTGGAGGCTACCGCTAAGGGGCAGGTTCTCGTTGCAGAAGGGAGTGAAAGTGGGCCGGTAGTTGTAGAGGATATCCTTGTGGGAGAGGTGTGGTTGGCCTCGGGACAGTCCAACATGCAATGGGCCCTCTCAGCTACGGAGCGGGCCCTGAAGGACATTCCTGCGGCGAGCCATCCGGGGATCCGGATGTTCCTCGCCGACCTGACGACTTCTGCAATTCCGCGACATCGCGTGGGCGGAGAGTGGAACGTCACCACCCCCCTCAGTGCAGGTAAGTTCTCGGCAGTGGGCTACTATTTCGCGCTAAAGTTGCACAGGGAGCTGGGAGTCCCGGTTGGAATCATTCGAGCCGCCTGGGGCGGGAAGCCTGTGGAAGCCTTTACGAGTAGAGAGACATTGGCAACCGAGCCTGAGGGGCGGGCCCTGTTGCAGAATTTGGATGCCGAGATGAGACGATTCGATCTTGGCGCAGCCGAAGCCTCCTATAAAAAGCAGATGGTGGTCTGGGAAAAGATCCGGAGCTCCAACCGAGCGGAGAAAGACCCCAAAAAGCGCCAGAAACTCCCGCGGAAGCCGCAGAAGCCTCGCCCACCTGCCCTGAACCCCAGCCGGGCAGCTTCCATATACAACGGAATGATTCACCCATGGGCGAGCTACGCAATGAAGGGGGTGATTTGGTATCAGGGGGAATCCAATGCGAATCGGGCAAAGGCATACGAGACGCTGTTTCCACTGCTGATCATGGATTGGCGTAAGCGTTGGAATGCTGAGATACCTTTTTACTTCGCGCAGCTGGCAAACTTTAAGTCGCCNACCACAAGACCGGGACAGGAAAGCTCCTGGGCGGAATTACAGAACGCACAACGCCTTACCTTGCGGCTGCCTAGAACTGGAATGGCGGTTATTAATGACGTCGGGGCGGCAAATGATATTCACCCGAGAAACAAAAAGACTGTAGGGGAGCGACTTTCACGCTGGGCCCTGAACAGAGACTACGGTCAGAAAGATCTGGTTGCGAGCGGCCCTCTTTACCGTGGGTTCAAGGTGGAGGAAGGCCGAATTCGTATNACTTTCGACAACGCAAGGGGATTGACGACAAGCGATGGCAAAAAGCCTGCCCGGTTTGAGATTTCGGGGGAAGATCGAATCTGGCGCTGGGCCGAGGTCGCCTTGGATGGGGAAAGCGCTATCGTATCTAGCGAAGAGGTTCCCGACCCGGTGGCGGTCCGCTATGCTTGGGCTTCTAATCCAAAGGGTGCCAATCTGGTTAATGCCGCAGGCCTGCCCGCCTCACTTTTTCGAACGGACAACTGGAAACTCTCCACACAACGCTAGGGAGGTGGCGGACGTCTCTCCCAATTGAAGAGCGGGTTGGGCGGTAAACCTTGACCCATGAGTGGCTTATGCGGTGCTGGAGGGGGGATAGTTCCTTCTTGCTCCCCGGTCTGGAGGTGGCATAGCGTGGGATGATGTGGCGTGCGTTTTCACTCATTTTCGCGGTCCTTGCGCTGGTCCATTCCGCCGAGGGGCAAAAACTGATCGCTAACTACGACGAGTCCAAGGTTCCTGATTTTGATCTGCCTGATCCTCTTCTCCTCGCTGGAGGGGACAGGATTACTTCCGCCTCCGAGTGGGAGACAAAGGGCCGCCCTGCTACTTTGAAGCTCATAGAAAATGAAATGTATGGCCGGATGCCCGTTGGTAAGCCGGCAGGCTTCAAGGTGGTTCTCGACAATGAGGTGAAGGATGCGGCTGGAGGTAAAGCCGTTCGTCGTGAATACCTCGTCAGCTTTGCGGAGGGCAAGGGACCTCAGGTGCGCATGCTCTTATATCTGCCTAAGAACAGACCGGGCCCAGTTCCTTCATTTGTCGGGNTGAACTTCCGGGGCAATCAATGTCTGGAGGAAGATACGAGGATTACGCCGGAGTTAGGGTATGTGGTTGGATCCCGTAAGGGGGAAGACCGGCGAGCGAAGGCGGAGTCCTTGCGCGGTAGCGCTGCCGGGCGCTGGCCTGTGGAAATGATTGTCGAGAGCGGTTTTGCGCTCGCCACGGCTTGCTGTGGGAATATCGATCCTGATTATGATGACGGGTGGAAGAACGGAGTCCATCCGCTGTTTACGGATGGAGCTCCCGCGCCTGATGAGTGGGGAACGATCTCAGCCTGGGCCTGGGGATTGAGCCGGCTTCTTGACGCCCTTGAGGGAATTGAGGAGGTAGAAGCAAGCCGGGTCGCAGTAATTGGCCATTCTCGACTTGGCAAGACGTCACTCTGGGCGGGTGCGACTGATCCAAGATTCCGGGTGGTTATTTCGAACAATTCAGGATGTGGAGGGGCGGCCCTGAGCAAAAGGGTCTTCGGGGAAACCGTGGGACGCATTAACCGGTCCTTTCCTCACTGGTTTAATGGGAACTTCAAGAAATACAGTGGGAACGAAAAGGCCCTCGCATTTGATCAGCATCAGCTGATCGCCTTGATGGCCCCACGAGCGGTCTACGTGGCCAGTGCGACCAAGGATCAGTGGGCCGACCCCAGGGGGGAGTTTCTAAGCGTTTTGCATGCCCAGCCGGTCTACGACCTGTATCGCAAGGCTTCCCTAGGCGTTACACGAATGCCTGATCCCGGGCAGAGTGTAGGGACTCTGACTGGCTATCATCTCCGTGACGGCAAGCATGATGTTACTCCGGAGGACTGGGCATTTTATCTCGCATTTGCAAAACGCAACTTGGGCGAGGAGCTCAGGTAACTTCTCCCATTTAATCAGTAAACTACCTCATGACCTCGATAAAACGATACTTCCCCGTTCTTATTCTTACCTCGCTGTGTCCCGGGCTCTCGGCCCAGATCATCGAGGATGACTTTAATGACGGAAACGACAATGGGTGGGAACGGTATTCCCCGCTCGCATCTTTCGGAGCGCCTGTTGAATTCTCCTTTCCGGAAGGGAGTAGTTACCGGATCCAGGCTCCAGCCTCTCCGAACCCCGGGGCACTTGGCCCCTCTCGAGGGGGATCTCATCGCCCGAATGTTGTCTATGAAGCCTTCCGGGTAGAGGCCGATCTGGTGGACTGGGACAACGATATCGGGCAGGATTTCGGGTTGCTGGGGTCCTTGGGGTCCGTTGGGCTCGCAACAACTAATGGCTATGCTTTCAGCTACGATACCGGTGGAGAAGGACTCTACATTTCATCCGTAAGTGGCGAGAACGCCAGCACTCTTGGATCAGAGACGGTTACGCTTATCCCGGGACGGGGATATCGCCTGGTGTTTCAGGGCTTTTTCGCGCCGGAAGATTTTTACGGGCAACTCTTGGGAGAGGTCTTTGCCCTTGATGATCTGGAGACGCCTCTTGCGGTAGTATTCGGTTCCGATTACACCTACTCTTCAGGAACTTGCGGGGTCTTCACGAGAACTACCAGCGATTCGGGAACAACCGATGCGACCTTTGATAATTATTTTTCCTCTTCGGATACGGATGTGGACAGGGATGGAATGGCCGACCAATGGGAAGTAGATAACCTTGGGGATATATTCTGGTACGACGACGAGGACTTTGACGAGGACGGTCAGACCAATCTGGAGGAGTTTCTTGGCGGGAGTGATCCCACCGATCCCAATTCGCTGTCCGGGGCCCTGACGATCGGGCCGCTGGATGTCGCGGTAGCAAACGGGGAGCTGTCCGTCGGGTTTCCTTCGCAGGATGGTTATAGCTATGAGCTGGAAACCTCGTCTGATCTTCAGGGCTGGAGTCCTGCCGCAGGAGCGGTTCTTAACCGGGTAAACGGCACTGCTACTTTTGCCCTGCCCGTCGACGAGCAGGAACAACTTTACCTGAGGGTCGTTGGCTTGAGGGAGTAGGAATTACTTTTTCTGCCGCGCTTTCCGCCACGAGCCGAAGGGCACCACGCCGCGCTCCTTGGCCCACTTCTCATACTGAGCAGCCATCCGGGAGGTGATTCCGGGCTCCTTCTTGGCAAGGTTGTGCATTTCGGTGCGGTCCTGCTCCATGTCGTAGAGCTCCCAGGCGCCTCGCACGCCTTTGGCTACCAGCTTCCACTTTCCATCCCGGACAGCCCGATTGCCTTCGTGCTCGAAATAGATCGGCCGGCTTCGTTTCAGCGCAGTATTCTCGAAAGCCGGGCGAAGGGAGATCCCCTCCATGGGAAAGATCTTTTTCTTATTCTTCATGGTGGGGTATTTAGCCTTTCCCAGGTCGACGCAGGTAGCCATCAGGTCAATGAGATGGGCCGGGGTTTTGAACCAGCGGTTCCTGCCCTTGATTCCCTCGGGCCAGTGAGCGATCAGGGGTGTCGAAATCCCACCTTCGTGGACCCAGTGCTTATACTCACGAAAGGGCGTGTTGGAGACATTCGCCCAGTTGCGTCCGTAGCCGACTTCGGTTTCGGGAGGCCCCGGCATGATTCCGTCACCGCGTCGCAGCGGATAACCGTCGCGGCTTTTAGGGGGGATCATCTGTGTCTGAAGCTCATCCTTGGCCATCGGAGGAAGGGTGGGTTTGTCGGGACGTAGAAGTGGGCCAGTCACTTTACCACGTCCAAACCCTTCGGCACACCCTCCATTGTCCTGAAAGTAGAGGATGAGAGTATTATCAAGCTGGTCAGCCCACTTGAGGGCTTCAACGATTCGGCCGATTCCTTGGTCCATATTGTCGACCATTGCCGCATAAACTTCCATGCAGGCGGATTCCCACTCCTTCAACTTGACGTCTTTCCAGTTGCCCACCTGTGGGACGACGTCCCAGTGGTCGGGTAGCAGTCCTAGAGACTTGAGCTTCTTGATCCGTGATTTACGAGTTGGGGTGTATCCTCCATCATATTTCCCTTCATATTTAGCAATATCATGGGGAAGGGCATGCATGGGCCAGTGGGCTGCGGTGTAGGAGACATACATGAAGAAGGGTTGTCCGTCCGCCTCGCGCTTGTGGTCCTTGATGTAGCGGACCGCATTGTCGGAGATTGCATCCGTGTAGTAGTAAGTGTCCGGCTGGTAATCTGGATCGTTGTCCGGGGTAATGTAGCGGTTACCACGGGTCAGAGAGTTGGGATCGAAAAAGGAACCAGCTCCATGAATCGTGCCATAAAAACGATCGAACCCTCGTTGGAGAGGCCAGTTTGAGGTGTCAGGATTAGCGACTTCATTGGCCTTGTAGGGTGTCACGTGCCACTTCCCTGACATGTAGGTTCGATATCCCGCCGGCTTGAGTACTTCCGCAATTGTGACGCAGTTCCGGTTGAGATTTCCCTGATACTGAGGAATCCCGTAGTCGCCCATCATGTGACCTACGCCGGCTTGGTGCGCATAGAGTCCGGAGAGAAGCGTAGCTCGGGTGGGACAACAGCGTGCTGTATTGTAGAACTGGGTGAATCGCACTCCATTGGAGGCAAGATCATCGAGTACCGGGGTATGAATTTCTCCACCGTAACAGCCGATGTCTGAATAACCCATGTCGTCCGACATGATGAGGATGATGTTAGGGCGACTATCTGCGGCGGACAGTGACGGCAGAGTTGCCAGAGCAAGAAGAAGAGCGGGGAGGAGAAAGGTTCTCATGTTCAATCCATGGTTGGGCGTGTGGCGAAAGAGTGACGGGAAAAGTTGATTCATGCGAGAATCGTCTTCACCGGTATTGCGTGGGCCCTCAATCTCCCGGTCTAAGGCATTTTTGAGACTTCTAAGAGGTGCGCCCCTCTTTAATAAATTACGGAGCTTCCGGGTCGAGGATCTCCACTTTCATCCGGGTGAATCGTGTTTGCCCGGGCGGCAGGTGCAGACGGATAATACTCAATCCCTCTGCTGGGCTGGTGGCTTCAAGGGAGCCTGCTCCAGTCCACGAGCCATTAGCGATTCTGATGGCTTCCGTTGTCCAGTTCTTAAGGTCATAGGAGGACTCGATACTCAAAATCACGTCTTCTGGGGCAACAGCGGGGGCGTGGTAGGTTGTCGTCAAGCCGCCTGAGGAAGGAATCAGCTGCTCCAGAAGGAGGGGAATGGATTGCTTGGTGGAGGGATCGAATCCAAAGGCATATTCAAAGGCATTGTCGAGGAGGTCTCCATCACTATCCCCAGTATGAACACCGAGGGCACGGGCCCAGCTCTGATACGAAGAGGCGCCATTAGGAAATCCTGGAGAGCCGTGACGCGCAAAAGAAGGCATCCACGCAGATCGCTGATTCCATGTTTCTAGCCTGCGGTCAGGGTCCCTCAGCTCCAGCGAAAACCCTGTGGAATCTGTGGCAGGATGCCAAGCGTGATCATAGGTGAATTTTTGGATGTGAACATCCACCGGTTCCGGGAGGGTCAGGGCGATCGCTTCTCCGTCATTGTGAAGTTTGCCGTCTTCGAAGGCCCCTGCGATGCTGATATCCGGCCCATGGATCAGTTCAAAGAATTCCGGGTCTTTGACGACTACCGCATGAGCGCGAGGTTGCAAGATCAGGGAGGGAAAGGTAAATTCAATTCCTGCGGTGAAACGCACTCCTTCAAGATTCAGACTGAGGTCGTAGCTGGTATTCTGCACCTCAATAAATTCTCCTGCACTTCCATCTGGTGGGTTGTACATCACCTCTGTGATTCGAAGGTGGTCCAGCAGCACTTGCAGTGCAGATTCTGAAGGATCAGGTGGCACGGGGGTTGAAACAGAGGCCGTCAGTTCACAATCGAAGACAATGTCTGAACTGGTCGCGCTGGCTTGGTAGGTGACGACCGCGAGAATGTTCGTGCCAACGCGGAGAGAGGAGCTTGGAACAGGAAAAGGACCTTCAAGGGAAGCATTTGTGATCGTCTCCCTCGCCCATGTGTTTTCGCTCAGTTCCCCCTCTGGAACATTATGCCTGAGAATTTCAAGGCCGTTGAGATAAAAGACTGCTCCATCATCTACATAGGTTGCGAGGGAAAGCTGGGTGCGTGAGGGGTCTCCCTCAAACTCAAAGGCCGTGCGGAAATAGTAGTTTTTTCTGCCCCGCCGGTAATCGAAGGCTGGATCGCTCTCCTCATTCGTAGCCAGGGGAACGGTCAGGGCGCTCGTCTCACGGCCAAGAGGTGCAGGGCCGGTTTCCCACTCGCTGTCAGCAAAGTCGGAGGTGGTCCATTCGTTCCCCGGGTCCCGGTCGTCAAGGAAACGCCATTCTGAGTGTTGGAAAGGGAGCAGGGTGGAGACTCGTTCAACTCTGGCAGCCCGATTGTTGGAGCGCCCGGGAGTTCCGAACGGGAGAGATTCCACTTCGGAGGAGCCATCAGGATTTCTCCCTTCCACCTGATCCGGGGCCTGCGCACGGAGAGAAACCTGATCGATGAGGAAACCTTCTTCACTGGTGAGCATCAGCCATTGACGGAAACCGTTGAGCCGGAAAGGGAACTCATCTGCCCGTGGGTGCCGGTCCTCTGTTGAGTGCAGGACGAGGAAGCCCCCCGGCGGGATATACGAGTGAGGAGTAATCTGGTGTCTTCTTGGATAGTCGGGCCGGTTGGAGAGCCAGATGCCGCCAACATGCATTGGGGAGTCTCCAGGGTTGAAGAGCTCAACAAACTCTCCCGTGTAGCGCACGGCGGGATCTGTAAGCCACTCGTTAATTCGAAGCAACCTCGAGGGGGTCAGCCCGGTGGACTGATTTTCGATGCCGGGAGTAGGCGCACAAAGGGTCCATGCGCGCTGCGGGCCGTGCCGGCCGATCGAGTTCCCCGGTGCCTGCGTGCCCCAGCGAATGGAATCGACGAGGTTCCCGTTATAATAGAGAAGAAGTTCATCCCCAGACGGGCTGAGGTTTGGAACCTCGTCGCCGGATAGGCTTTGGTAAGCTCCCGGGGCAAGGATACCAGAAAGCGGGATTTTTGTAGGATTACTGGGGTCGTCGGAGAGAAACCAGCCCTCCAGAGACAGCGATTGGTCCCTCGGATTGAATAACTCCACCCTGTCTGGGGCAGGTCTTGCGACAGCTTCCACCTCGTTCAGGAGTGCATTACTCTGGACACTGGCTACCACCCGCCACTCTCTTGAAGATGTGGGATGGAGCTCATCTTGCCAGTAGCCGGCGGAATCACGGGCCATCAGATCGACCCGATAGGTCCCGGGCCTCAGGCCTTGAAGGTGGATCGGGGCGTCGACATTGAGAATGGGACTCCAACCTCCGGCATTTCCTTCGGTAACCAGCCGGAACCGGTAGTCGGTTACTCCTGCTCCATTGACGGAAAGGGTGATGCTGTCAAGGTGAGTCAGGGGGCTGGGAAGACCTGACACGGTGGCGCCAGATGGGACCAGTGCTCCGCGGTCGCGCCCGGCTTTTCCCGAGCCGATNGCGGGAGAATCAGGGAGCGGCCTCCAATTCTCCCTCGGAAGGGGGCCGCCGGAAAAGTCATGCAGGAAGGGGTCGAGCGCGAGATTGNCCTCGCCGATCCAGTGATCAGTTAAGGGAAGTATATTGCGGAGGCCTGTGACCTCGACTTCCTCAGGATGGGCGAAGATGGCATTACACTCCAAAAAGATATTTGATTCGAGCTCTAATGAGTCAGCGGGAACAGTGTCAGGCCGCAGTGGCTCATTGAGGTTGATTGCGGCGATGGTTGCGTTGACGACCGTGTTGTTTTCGAAGTGACAGGAGGCTCCATTTTTTGCCAGAACGGCGTGGTCGACATCGTAAAAAAGGTTGCGCGTGAGTGTTGCTCTGGACTCATTGTTGATAGCAACGGCATTAGCAGTGGAATTCCGAGGAGTGGAGAGGTGGACGTTCATGAAAACGTTTCCTTCCAGATGGGCGTCGCAATTGTTCAAGTCGAAGCACTCGTCGGTAGATCCATTGAAGATATTGTCGTAGGCTGCGAGGATGGGTCCCGGGCGCTGAGCTCCTGAAAATAGAATAATGTCGTTGTAGTTGGGGGACGGGTTAAACACGTTGCCGTGCAGAACGAGGAAGTCATTGCCCCTCAAGGTGGACCCCTTCAATGCTTCAGATGCGAATACTGGTGGGAATTCACAATTGCGAACCTCAAGTTGCGGACTGTAAACCTCAAGAATTGTGTCGTAACAGTGATTCCAGGAGACATGATCAAGGAGGAGGCGGGAGCGGCGCAGTTCGATAGACTCTCCCTGTCCGTCACCATGCTCCATATCGGTAAAAGAAATCACGTTTTCGGCGAGAGACTCNTGCCCCGATGGAGCCTCGATCCGGATCCCCTGCCATACCTCATTGGATCCCGGCTCGCGACTGAGACGGATACGCCGGTAGCGGGTGCCTTCGCATTTCAAGGTCGCTCCGGGGTGAACCGTGATCCCGGCGTCGGGCTGGAAGAACACAGAGGTCCCGGGCTCTACTGTCAGGGTGACATCGGGGAGCACATTCAGGGTTTCGGAGATGAGCCAAGGCCCTCCCGCTGCGTCAAGAACGGTATCGATGGTGAGATCTCCGCGGAGCTCGGAGACGTCGCCATCATCGTAAAGAATATCCATGTAGGCACTGGCGACGATGTTGCCGTCCGTGTCCTGTTCCTCAACCGTGATACGATTGATGCCGGGGGCGAGGCCCTTGAGGTCGTAGGTCCAGGTTCCAGGGGCGCTCTCAAGGGTGGCTCGTTCGCCGTTGATTAGGACGTGAGTGGCTCTGGCCGCATTGAAGGTCCCTTGGAGCGCAGCGTTCACGGTGAAAGAGGTCGGCAGGCCTCTGGTCATGTTCAGATTTGAGGAAATGCCGAGGGGTCTCTCAATCACGCTCAGAATATCCGCGCGGCGTGCCGAGAGGAACTCTTTCGCGGCTTCCGCGATTCCTCGCGGAGTCCAGGTCAGGGCGTCGTCGATGAGGCGGTTGGCACTGTTCTGCTCAAAAGGCCCCGCAAGGAGTTCCCTCAGGATCTGGTAGTAGCGCTGCAGGACCTCGGGCTCCTGAAAAAGCTTCTCGAGCTGGAGGAAGGATTCCCCTCTTTCCACGAAGTCGAGGATGGTATGAGGAAGATTGGCAATTCCTATCCGGGAACCATCTCCTGCGCCGAGGATCGTATCAAGGTCATGAGGGATCAGTTTAAATCTACCATCAATACCACAATACATGGCGTAATCATCATCGCGTCCTGTAAATATGCTGTTCTCCCCATTGGTCAGAATCGTGCTGACTGCCAAATTGCGGAGCCACGACTCCACATCCATGACGCGGCGGATCTGCTTGAGATAGTTCTCACCAGAGGCCGTGGACATGACCCCGACAAATCGGTGGAGGTCCGACCAGTCGTTGATGGAATCGTTGTTTTCCTTGTCCCATCCACTACCCCGGTAATCGGCCTCGAGGTCATTACTCCCCGGGAAGTAATCCCATCCCGTTCCATTGCCCGTCATACGATAGAGATTGCCACCCGTCTCCAGTGGATAGTGCTCACGAACATACCGGTTGTTGATGGGTTCATTCTGAACGTAGAAGCCAAAGTGGTGGTTGAAGGGCCTTGAGACGCTGGCGTTCTCAGGAGAAGCATGGTTGACGCCATTCAGCCGAACGGCGACCGCTCGGGATTCGTAAGCGGGAAGTCCAGCTGCTCGGTAGAACATGCTGCCGAGTAACTGATTGTAGGAAAACTGAACGTTAAGATTCAGCTCGTTCCTTCCCTTCCATGGGGTGGAAGAGGGAAGTTCGATCTTGAGATTTCTAGGGTAGCGCGAACGGGTTCCCGACCCACGCAGGCGAAGTGCACATTGGTAACGGGTAATAGTTTTACCATCCACATTCGCGATGAACGTCGCATTGAAGCGGGCATTTGTGTTTCGCTCAGGCGAATCGAACGGGATCTTGAGAAAGTCCTCCAGTTCACTTACAGAAAGAATAAACCGATAAAACGGGTCCTCGCTGGTGGGTTGCTCACTGTCTACCTGATAAAGAAGGTTTGCCTCCTGAAGACCGTTCTCGTGCGCTGCTGCTGGCCATGTCCGGCTCTGGATCCGGTCGAAAGCCTCGATATAGAACTCAACGGTAGTTCCTTCGGGCTGTGCTGGAAGAACCGCGGTAAAAATATTGTCGTTGGCAACCTCGTCTCCGCCTGTCCCGTCGTCTCGCATGTCGGTAACGGTGAAAGCGGTTGGCACCAGTGAGGAGACCCGGTGATGAACTGCCCCTCTCAACTGGGCAGAGAGGTCGTCACTTAAGCGGGCGCGGACGAGAACCAGATCTCGTGGTCCCGGGACTGACGGGTGATGGGAGACGTCCTCGATAAATGGGGCAACATTGACTTGCCGCACTGAGTTCGGAGCCCCGGGTGTTCCGCCCTCAACCATACTGAAGGCCCAATTCTGGCCCAGATCGTTCCGGGCGTGAAGATTACGAACCTCCAGAGTTCTTCCTCCTCCGTCCGCAGGGTTGTCCCAGACCCAGCCAGTATGGCCGCGGTCTTCGAAACCAGGCCTTCTCCGGGCCCAGTCGCCACTATCAGCATAGTCGACATGATCGACTTCTGCTCCCGTATGATTGAGAAGCCGGAGTGATTCCCCGCTGTTCGAGAGGCGACCATTCCACCCCCCGATCATATTTAACACGCTTGGGTATTGGGCACGAAATGCAGCCTCATCAGCGGCGACAACAAGGAACCCACCTTCGGGAATACTGACATTCGGGAAGGTGAACCCAACTCCTTCAAGAGTCCATCCGGTCAGATTAGCAGAGCCGAAGCCGCGGTTGTGTATCTCAATCCACTCCTCTGAGGGACTTTCTCCCCCGGTGCGTGGATCGCGATGGGGGGGATGGAACATGACCTCGCTAATGACCGGGACCGCTCCCGATTGGGAGAGGCCAAGAACCAGCGCGAAGGCAGCTCGTTTGATCATGGCAGGGGAGAGGGCTTAGAGGGCTTGAGGGAGCAGTCTCAATAGACGGCATAGTGGTAGCGACCTCATTCGAAAGAGGATAATGGTAGACGCTGAAACTTTTGTTCGTGAGGCGCGAGTCCGCAAGTATTCTTGCTGGCCCTTTACTAGGGCAAAAAGGGCGTAGGGTCCTTTAAATCAGGGCAATGAGTGGTAGTTTGGCACAAGCTCTCCCCGGGGTGGGGTAATCATTTTGGGTTAGCAGTCGGGGGACTCTCGTGGGCCGGGATCTTCCGGCTGGAATCCGCAACCAATAAGCGGTCACTGAAGTTGTCGAAAAACCGGGGGCTGGATAAGGCCGCTCACCATTTTCAGGGAAGGAATTACCAGCCGCCACCGCCGGAACCACCTGAACTTTCGGGGCTAACCGCCGCCGCTGCAAGAACCGCTGTGAACACGGTCCTGAAATCACCCCAAAGATTAGCTAGGTAGTACATTCTCAGGGTTTTTAAATGGAGAAGCCCACTGCTCCGCACAGTTAAGGGCCACCGCATAAGGCAGAAATTTTGCGAAAAGATCGAGGGTATGTTCTGGGCGCTCGAAGGTTGAGGCCTGAGATTCGCGATAACGCAGATGGAGCCTGGGATCTTCCGCCCGGATCTCGTCGGCGAGATAAAGGGGGAAACCCCCAAGCTGATCGAGCATCTGGCGGCCGATGCACGTGGGGCCCTTCAACAGGAAGTGGGCTCCAAGGTTGCCTGCATAGACCAGAGCGGAAAAGGCCAACGCCAGCCATAAATCGACCCTTCGTGACCAGCCTCCCAGCTCTTCACCGTCTTTTCCACCACGATCTTGCTGTCCCAGGAGAGGATCTGCACGTCAGCCGCAGCAAGGACACTCGCTGCCACGAGATAGATACCAAATAGCAGAAAGGCTCTTCTCACATCCATAGCGCCTTCTCGGCGCCCTACGCTACTCGGCTTTTTTCTTGGAATCCGTCTTTCCAGCCTCCGCAAAGGGAACAAACTTCAGGACCTTGCCGTTGATGCAGTAGCGCTGGTCGGTGGGAGTATCAAATCCCTCTCCGCTGAAGACGTGTCCGAGGTGGCCGTCACAGACATTACAGCGCACCTCGATCCGGACAGTCCCAAAGGAAGTATCGCGGAGGGTCTTGATGTTCTCGTGTTTCGAGGAATCAAAGAAGGCGGGCCATCCGCATCGAGCATCGAATTTCTCCTTGGATGAGAACAGCTCAGCGTTACAGCCGACACAGTAATAGGTTCCAGCGCCCTGCTTCTTCCACTCGTCGTAAGCCTTCCCCCACGCGCGTTCCGTGCCATGTTTGCGGAGAATCTCAAACTGCTCAGGGGTCAGGGATTTTTTCCACTCTTCTTCGGATTTGATCACGGGCTTGGTGGGTTGTGCGGTTGTGTTTGCTTTGGCCTCAGACTTTGAGCCCTCGTCCGGGGAGGCCTGCTCCTTGTTGTCGGCAGTGGCGTCACCGCAGGAAAGCTGGAGGAGGGCGGCTCCGGCAATGAGAGATGAAATGAAGAGCTGGGAGACTCGGGTCATGTTCAAAATCCTACCTTCTGGTGCAGGTCCTGTCAAAACCATGCTGGCCCCCGATGGTAGCGGAACAACGGTCTCAGGTCATTCCCAGTCCTACCGGAAAAATAAGCTGCACGAGCAGGGTAAGAAAAAGGTTGAAAATCAGGATGGCGAGAGAGGAAAAGACCATGGCGTCAGTGGTTCCCCGACCGACTCCCACAGCTCCATTTCTCGCCCGCAGGCCCTGATGGCAGGAGATGATAACGATCAGAAGGCCGAAGACGAATCCTTTCATCATCGCGATAGCGATATCGTTGCCGTCGGTAAAGCGTTCCACGTTGAAGTTCCAGTAAGGACCGGGAACCTTGAAGAGGTGCACACCGACAACATAGGATGCGACTATCCCGAAGGCGATCGATTGGGCGATGAGCAAAGGAATGGAAACGCACATTGCCAGCAGGCGAGGCGTGACGAGGAAATCAATCGGGTGGACACCCATGGACCGGAGCGCATCAACTTGCTCGGTGACTTTCATGGTGCCGATCTCTGCCGCCATGGAGGAGCCAACCCTTCCCGCGAGCATGAGGCCGGTGATGGTGGGACCAAGCTCTCGCATCATCCCGACGCTCACGATGACACCTCCCATGGTTTCCATGTCCACGAGTGCAAACTGAAAAAGAGCCTGGGTAGCGAGCACTGCTCCGGTGAAGGCCCCGGTAATCACCACCACGGCCTGAGACCGATATCCAATTTCGACGATTTGCTCGAAGAACTGGCGCCAACGCTTTCGGCCCTGCAAGAGGGATTCGCAGATCTGGCCGACGAGACTGGCCAATTCCCCAAGATACAGGAACAGCCTCAGGACGAGACGGCCAAGTAGACGGAAATAGACCACACCGAGGTTTAGAACCTATTTTAGCATTTCGAAATGCCAAATTTGCTGCGAAGACTCTTTGCCCCATTCCCATGGAAATCGTTTTTATCGCCTCGGCACTCGTCGGAGGGATGGTCCTTTTCTGGTTGATCGTCCTCTACAATCGGCTGGTGAAGGCCCGTAATCAGCTGAAGGAGGGCTGGAGTGGGATCGAGGTGCAGCTCAAGAGAAGGCATGATCTAATCCCCGCGCTCGTAGAATGTGTCAAGGGCTACCAGCGTCACGAGCGGCAATTGCTGGAGGAGGTGGTGCGGGATCGGGGGTTGGCTCAGGCGGCATCCGGTGCAGGAGAAGCTGGAAGAGCGGAGAGGGCTCTTGGAAGAGATCTGGTCCGGATTGTGGCGTTGGCGGAGCAATACCCGGAACTCAAGGCGGATGAGGCCTTTCTTGGACTCATGGAGGATCTCGTGGAAATCGAGGACCACCTCCAGTATGCACGGCGGTATTATAATGGCTCGGTGCGCGATTTGAATAATGTTGTTGAGTCCTTTCCCGCGAATCTCGTGGCTGGTGGGTTTGGCTTTAAGGTCGCGAAGTTTTTTGAGGTGGATTCAATTCGCGAGCGACTCCCTCCCGATCTGGCCTCTGCGCTTAAGAGCGAATAATCACCGTCCGGCAGAAATGATGTCTTGGTTGTCGATAGGCTCAACGTTGTCGGGCATGCCCGCGTCCCTTGCGGGGGGTCTCGATTTTCTCTGGCAGGATTCTCCCCTGCTTCTAGGTGAAGTGGTTCTGCTCGGCGTGGTGATCTACTACGTTATATCCTGGATACTGGTAGGGTGGGATCGTCACAAGGCTGGTGGCCGCCCGAAACAGGAACCCCCGGCTAGATATTCCCCCGCAGCCCTGCGTTATCTCTGGAGCATTGAGGATTACCCGGTTGGGTATGACGATGGAGCGTTTACGGCATCAGTAGTGGGACTGGCGGCGAAGGGGGCTGTGACCATCGAAAAGAACGGAAGCACCTTTCAGCTTCATGACAACGGACTGGACGGACTGGAGCTACAGGCAGATGAGGAGATTGTGTATCATGCGCTTTTTCACAACCGGGGCGCAGGTGCTACTACCCCACGTAGAACCCAGACTTCAGGGCTTAGTGGTCAAAAGCTCTACGGGGAAGCTTTTGCGAGAGCGAGTGACGGCTTGGAGCAAAATCTGCATACACGGTTCAAGCGGGGGAAGGCCTTCCGGAAGAAGAATGGATGGTGGGTTTTTATCGGGGTTTTAGGGTCCCTCTTCGGAGCCGGGCTCGTTTGCATGGATCCTTCACTACTCGAGGGTTCTGTTGCCACGAACGTGGCTGAGATGACAGGAGGCTCCGTGCTGGGCAGGGGAGCATTTGGGGCCCCGATTGCTCTTTTCTTTGCGCTGGTGACGTTCCTCCTTCATGGAAGCATTACCCTGCTGCGGAGGCGAGATATGGGGCCCGGTCTCGGGCTAGGGACGCTTGGGGTGCTCTTAGGGGTCATCCTCGTGCAGCTGACGCTCCAGCTCTACGGCTATCCAGGATCTCTGCGGATTGCTGCGTGGATGGTGTTCGGCTACATACTGAATGTTCGCAGTGCAAAACACCTGAAGCGCTACTCCCGTGAAGGTCGCATGGTGCAGGATTACATTGAAGGTCTCCAGAGCTACATGAGTGGAGAGGCGATGCGAGCCTCCGATCAAGCCTATGGCCCGGCAAGAAACGCGGAGCATCATGATCAACTCCTTCCATATGCGGTCGCTCTCGGATGCTCCTCGCAGTGGTCTCAGCAGTTCGAGGAAGTGCTTGCGGAGCGGCAACAGGACGAAGCGCCCTATTCCGGATTCAGGGGTGCCCTTATGACGCCTGAGATCGGCTCTGTCTTAGCAGTGAACGGAGCGTTCCATCAGGCGTTACAAGCAACAGAGGCAAATTTGGTGAGCAGCTCTGTAAGCCAGAGGCCTGCTGCTGAGGGAATACGGGAGGCAGAAAGTTTCCCGGAAAAGTCTAAGTCCAATCTGCTTGGGGCAATAGTCATCGTTGTTTCCATTGTGATCATTATGGCTCTGGCGTTCTGGGTTTCTGGAAATCATCTTGCGAAGCAGGAAGCATCAAGGACTCCTGAAAAAGTAGATACAAAAGTAAGTCTCTTTGTCGATTGGTCGAAAAATATCACAAAAGCAGAGTATCTTTTCGCACGTGGCGAACTTGTGGCATCACGTCGACTTATTAGAAGTTGTCTAGCTCTCGGAAAAGAGAATGGATTTGAGAGAGACACGGGAAGATCTGAGATACTTTTTTACAACTCATACTTTCTATTAGGTAAAATTCATGACTCGCTGGAAGACAGCTACAGATCTTGCACGAATTTTCTCCGGGCAAAGGATTCTGTCAGGAATCCCTATCGTTACGACCGAAATGAGCTGGCCTACTTTATTGCAAAGCAGCTCCAAAGCCTCAAGGAACAGGGAATGGAGGATCTTGTAGACGAAAGTCAAAAGACCCTGACGCCTGTAACCATGGAATGGTTAGAACGTACAATTGAAATCGCCGTAGAAGGGAAACAAACAGGAACTGATGTTGACGGAAAAACCATAGTTCTGAGCGAGCCCACGGAGCCCTATTCGGGATGGGTGAAGTTCCATCATGATTCAGGGCCCATAAAAGAACTGATACACTACAGACATGGGGAAAGACATGGGCGTTACTGGTCTTGGAAGGTTGATGGGCCGGTCGCCAGCATCGCAACCTACCATCAAGGGAAAAAGACTGGATTAAATCCCGCGTTTGGGGATGACGGCGAAGTAGATAGCATGCTGATATACAGAGATGGGAAAGCTCTCTCGCCTTGAGTTGCGATTGAATGACTATCCGTCAGCTTGTATCGTTAAAAGGTTGAGAATCTCCCACTTAGACAGCGTATTAGGAGAAGGATGGAGCGCCTTCATGTGGTCTTTATTCTTTTGCTATGGGCCGTTCCTGTGACCCTCGCGGAAGAACGTATCCTGTCCTTTCACAGTGAGATTATAGTTGAAAAAAACGGGGACCTCCTCGTGACCGAGATCATCAAGGTATTCTCTCTGTCCTTGTGGCTATCGGATTGAACCATGGCTTCCTCTATCTGCTGATGGCCCGGACCCGGTTGGGGCGGAAGGTCGCTGACGGAATCGAAGGCTTCCGGCGTTACCTGAGTGTGACGGAAGAGGAACGTCTCGGGCTTTACCCTCCTTCCGGGCGGCGGGTGGTAAATTGTTGAAAATTAAGAGATAGGACAGCGTTATAGAAGGTGATGTTTCGGTTGTGGAGTGCTCTTTTGATTTCGGGAATGGTCCTCCCGCAGCTTCGTGCGGAAGATCGAATCCGGTCTTTTCACAGTGATCTTGCGGTGCAGCGAAGCGGCGACCTCATGGTGACCGAGACGATCGAGGTCTGGGTGGAGGGAGGGGATAAAATCAAGAGGGGGATTCTCCGCGACATCCCCCTCCGGCGTGAGACCCCGTCCGGGGGGTGGGAAACGGTCGACCTCAATGTGCTTTCGGTGAAGAGGGGAGGAAAGCCCGAGCACTACGTGAGGGAGCCCTCTGAGGGAGAGCTTCGTCTCAAGATTGGCAAAGAGGGCAAGCTGCTCGGAAAGCAGGCGATTCATACCTACGAGATCACCTATATCGTCCGCGAACCGCTTTATCTCGAGAAGGAGCGGGAGGTGCTCTACTGGAACGTCAACGGCACCGAGTGGGATTTCCCCGCCGACAAGGTGAGTGCCACGATCCGACTGCCAGAGGGAATCGAGGGGACCAAGATCTGGGGGTATACCGGAAAACTCGGAGAGCAGGGCGAAGACTATCGCGGGGAGCTGATGGCAGCCGGGGCCAGTATCGAGGCAACACGGAAGTTTAATGCGAGAGAAAATCTTTCGCTGGTTCTCGAGTGGCCTCCGGGATTGCTGGGGCCGCAGGCCTATGAGGAAGAACGAGTTCTCTCCGCTCACAGTGCGATCAAGGTGGAGAACAGCGGAGGCGTGCTGGTCACCGAACGTATCGAGGTCCGCCTCGAGGGAGGTTTGATGCGAGCGCTTCCCCGTCGCTATGACACACGGTGGGGCCTCAAGAGGAAAAGGTCGCTCGAGGTTCTCGGGCTGACACTCAACGGGGAGAAGGTTCCTCATGAAATCCGGGGGAATGTGCTGAAGGCCGAACGGGCCGTGAAGTGGGGTGTGCATACCTATGAGATTCACTACCGGATGGGACGGTCACTCGGGCCTCGGGAGGGCCGGGATGTCCTCCGCTGGAAACTGACCCGTGACTATCGGTGGAGAGGACCCGTCTGGGCAGGGAGCCTTCCGGTGGATGAGTTAAGCGCGACGGTGTCGCTACCGGAGAACATCGAGGGAACGTTGGGTCCAGTTCCCGCTGGGACGCGGGCGGAGATGACCTCGGAGGGGGCCGAGGTATCCGTGCTCGACTCTTCGTCTCCGACCTTCGAGGTGCGTTGGCCGCCAGGGCTGCTGGACGCGGCTGCTTACAAAGAGGATTCCTTCCTCAAGGCTCACCCTTGGATGGTATTCGGCATTGTGATTCTTGTCGGGGCCCTGACCTATTACCTGATAGCATGGGTGGCGGTGGGGAGAGACCCGAAAAAGGGAGTGATCATTCCCCAATTTGCTCCTCCCGTAGGTTACTCCCCTGGAGCGGTGCGGTATCTCGACCGCATGAAATACGACGAGACCTGCATGGCGGCTGGGGTGCTCGGCCTGGCCGCGAAGGGCGTGGTCACGATCAAGGAGAGTGGAGGCTCCTACACGGTTCGAGCGAGGTCGCAGGCCCCCCCGCTGCCCTCGGGAGGCCCTCCCCCTCTGCCGCCCACGCTTACCCCTGAGGAGCGAATTCTTAAAGATGCTCTGGTCGGGCACGGTGAACTCGCCTTGGAGGATGAGAACTGGAAGGAAATCAGGCACGCTCGCCGGAGTCATGAAGGCAGTATTTCACGCAAGCTTAAGAAGACTCACTTTTTGCGAAACATGGGCTGGTGGTTTCCGGGTGCGATCATCACGGTATTCGGGTTTCTTGTCCTCTGCTTCTCTGCAGGAGCCTGGCGGACGGCCCTGATCGTGGGTCCTCTTTTTCTGGTATCAACATGGTGGGCCTCTCTTTCATTCTCAAAGCTGGTGACTAGTTGGCGGGCCCGCCGGGTTTGGGCGGTAATTTTTCACGGGGCCATCAGTCTTCCATTGTTCTTTATCTGGGCTGCTTTCGTCGCATTTATCGTCTTTGGTTCCGGACCGTGGGCGGGAACGGGGGTTGTATACGCGGCACTCCTGAACCTGATTTTCTATCATCTGATCAAGGCGCCTACCCCCCTTGGACGCAAGATCCTGGATCACGTGGAAGGGTTCCGGCATTACTTGAGCGTTGCGGAAGAGGAACGACTCAATTTGGAGAACCCGCCTGAGAAGACTCCAGAGCTCTTTGAGCAGTTCCTGCCCTATGCGCTGGCCCTCGGGTGCGAGCAGCAGTGGTCGCAAAAGTTTGATTCCGTTCTGCGCGTCGCCGGTCAGTCCCCGGGGCGCTCAGACTGGAGCCCCAGTTACTACACCGGCTCGGTCTCGGGACTGGGATCCTCGTTCGCGTCCTCAATTGGGAGCTCGCTGAGTTCTTCGCTGGCGGCCTCCTCCTCAGCGCCATCGTCTTCAGGGGGTGGCTTCTCCGGTGGTTTCTCCGGTGGTGGGGGCGGCGGCGGCGGCGGGTCTGGGTGGTAAAAGATTGTAATTCAGAGAATAGCAGATTTTGGTAAGGGGTGATGGTTAGATTATTGGGAGCGGTTCTATTTCTCGCGGGGGCGGCCCTTCCGGACGTCCTTGCAGACGAGCGGATTACGTCGTTTCATAGCCGAATCGTGGTGGAACGGAGTGGGGACCTCCTGGTGACCGAGACCATCCAGGTTCGTGCCGAGGGGAGAATTATCAAGCGGGGCATTCTCCGGGATATCCCGCGCCTTCGGACGACCAAATTCGGGCTCAAAGCGAAGAAGCCCTTTGAGGTGCTTTCCGTAATGCGCGACGGGAAAAAGGAAAACTATCAGACCGAAAGTATTGGCCAGGGAGGGATCCGGATTCGTATCGGGCGGGCGGACGTTTTCCTCAAACCTGGGGCCTATTATACCTACGAAATCCACTATCGAACCGGGCGGCAGCTTTACTTTGAGGAGGAACGGGATGTGCTCTACTGGAATGTGAACGGTACGGAGTGGCCCTTTCCCGCCAGCAGTGTGAGTGCCACGGTTCTCTTACCTGAAGGAGTCAGAGGAAAAAAAGTCTGGGGTTACACCGGGACGCGCGGGAAGAAGGGAGGGTCCTACAGCGCGGTCCTGACACCGACTGGGGCTACCATTGCCGCCACCCGGCCACTTCGTTCCAGAGAGAACCTGTCCTTGGTGCTCGAGTGGCCCCCCGGGTTACTGGACGATCAAGCTTACAGTCAGGCGCGGGATTCGCTGTTCCGGGACCACCCGCTGGTGGCCTTCGGGCTGATTCTGCTCGCGGGAGCCTTCCTGTATTACCTCTGGGCGTGGATCAAGGTGGGGAAGGATCCTGAGAGGGGGACCATCATTCCCCGCTATAATCCCCCGCAGGGCCTTTCTGCCGCGGCAGTGCGCTATCTTGACCAGATGGGCCATGACAAGAAGTGCTTCAGTGCTGGAGTAGTTGGGTTGGCGGCCAAGAAACAGGCCGTCATTGAGAAGGAGGAGGGCGGAAGCGTATATACTTTGCACCCCAATAGCTCGCTAACGCCCGCGCAGGAGGAAGAACTGCTCGGGCTTCTCAACGAAGGGGAGATCAAGGATCTCATGGACCTCAAGGCAATCACCGCCTTCCGAGCGGCAGGCATCCAGAAGGGTCGCCCCTACGGCAAGGTTGAGGACATCCTGCGGGTCAAGGGTATTGGGAAAGGGACCCTGGCAAAGATGCTCACACATGTGGCGTTGTCTCATTTCTCCCCCGGGGATCTGGCGGAGCCCCTGACTGCCGATGAGAACGGTCTTCACAAAAAGTTGTTCGGACGGGGTTCGCTCAAGCTTAAGCAGTCCAACCATGTTCGGATCGGGCGAGCGAACGAAGCTCATAAGAAACTCCTCGCCACGCAGGTGGAAAAGGTTCACTTCGTGAGGAATATTGCCTGGTGGGTTCCGGGCCTCCTCCTCTCCCTGCTTGGTGGACTGGTTTTTGTTTTTGCTACCGGCCCCTCTGGGGAGGCCTTAATCGCGCTGGGCTTCCTAAGCATTGTGACGGTTATCCTGACAGCCGCGGTGGCGCTCTGCGTTGTGCAGCGGGGGAAGGACCTCGGGGTTTTGGGTATGCTGGGGATGTTGCTTGGATGTGGGATCTGGGGAGTCTTGTTTTTTTTCACGACCGCCCATTCCAGTCTCTGGGTGGGCGGAGCAGCGCTCTATGCCGTGGTCCTGAATCAGGTGTTCTATCAGCTGATTAAGGCTCCAACCAAGCTGGGCCAGCGGGTGCGGGACGAGATCGAAGGATTTCGGCTTTATCTCAGCGTGGCAGAGGAGGACCGGTTGAATCTTGAAAATCCGCCGGAAGAGACCCCGGAACTCTTTGAGCGCTTTCTGCCGTATGCCCTTGCGCTGGGGTGTGAGCAGCAATGGGCGGTAAAGTTCGATTCGGTTCTGCAGGCGGCGGGAATTGCCCCGGGAGACAGCAGTTACAGTCCAAGCTATTACTCGGGGTCCTCGGACAGCCTGAGCGGCACGATGAGTGACTTGAGCGGGGGTTTCACGGGCTCTCTTTCCTCCTCTGCCACTGCGCCCTCGTCTGGAGGGAGCGGCGGCGGCGGCGGAGGAGGAGGAGGGAGCGGCGGCGGTGGTGGCGGCGGCGGCGGCGGTGGATGGTAAAATACGGAAAGGCAGATGTTTAAAGTGAATAGCAGAGTGACGCCCCGATGGCTGGCGATCGTCCTCGCCCTTGTGGGGACAGCCTTTCCGGGCGCCCTTGCAGACGAGCGGGTCCTCTCTTTCCACAGCAATATTACGGTAGAGCCCACCGGGGATTTTCTCGTGGCGGAGACCTTTCGGATCAGGCTGGGAAAGGAAAAGTCATTAAAAGGGATGTTCCGTGATATTCCGTCGTTCCCGCGGGGAAAGATGCTCCGGGTGCAAAGGAACGGGAGCAAGGAGGATTGGCAGATATCAGGAGGATCCAAGGGAGGAGAGCTGAGCCGAGTGTGGATCGGCAAGGGTTGGGACGCTCATGGTTTGCGCGTTCACACCTTTGAAATTGTCTATCGCGTTCAGGCCGGGAAGGTTGGTTCATCGAGGGGTCTCGCAGACGGGCAGGCTCTTCAAGACGTTCTTTCATGGCCTATTAACGGAACGGAATGGGGATTGCGTTTTGACCGGGTGAGCGCGGACGTGGAGTTGCCGGAGGGAAGCGGGGGACAGGACGCCATCATCTCCGGAGGCGTCGAGCAGGGATCGAATGAATGGAAGGAGGACTACAGGCTGATCCAGAAAAGAGGAGCGACCACGATCGAGGCAACCCGGCCCCTGAGCCCCGGGGAAACGTTGCGATTGGAGATAAGACGTCCGGTCCCGGCGGAATCCCAGGGTAATACGAAGGAGGGTGCGATGGCTCGAAAGGCGAGAGAGCGTGTCACCGGGGACGCGAAGCCCTCTCCCTCTCGCCGGCCCGGAGCGCGGGGTCTCAGAGGTGAACGAATTCTGTCCTTTCACAGTGATATCAGGGTGGAACGAAATGGCGCTTTGCAGGTGACGGAAACGATCCGGGTCAGAGCCCTGGGCCGAGAGGTGAAGCGTGGAATTTACCGGGATATTCCCCGCCTGCGCACGACCAGATTCGGGAAGACCCGCAATCCGCTTCAGGTGCTCGCCGTAACGCGCGACGGAAAAACAGAGCACTACCAAACCGAGAATATCGGGAGAGGCGGAATTCGAATCCGAATTGGCCGCAGGTCGGTCATTTTGAAGCCGGGTATTTACACGTATGAAATCACCTATCGGACAGAGCGGCAGCTCTACCATGAGGAAGGCCGGGATGCGCTTTACTGGAATGTCAATGGCACGGAGTGGCCGTTTCCGACCGATGAGGTGACTGCTACGGTGACCTTGCCGGCGGGGATCAAGGGAACCGAGATCTGGGGCTACACCGGGAAGCTGAACGAGAAGGGCGAAGATTACCAAGCCAAGCTGACCGAGACCGGGGCGACTATTGCTTCTACCCGTCCGTTTGATCCCAAGGAAAACCTGTCCTTGGTGCTCGAGTGGCCTCCGGGGCTGCTCGAAGCAAGGGTCTACGAAGAAGCCAGATTCGTGCTGCTTCGTGACGCGCCCGGTCTCTTCTGGGGAGCTTGTCTGCTTTTCGTTGCCTTAATCTACTATTGTTGCGCCTGGGCAGGAGTGGGAATTGATCCGGAAAAGGGCACCATCGTGCCACTGTATGGTCCGCCAGCAGGGCTTTCGGCGAGTGCCATTCGCTACCTTAACGAGATGCAATATGACGATACATGCTTCAGTGCGGGTGTCCTCGGGTTGGGAAATAAGAAGGCGCTTGTTATCGAAAAGAAGGAAGAAGTTTACACTCTCAAGAAACGGAGCGGTCACCTCAAGCCGGGTCCCAGGGGGGCAGCGCTGACCCCGGATGAGGGCCGACTTTGGGCTTTTCTCTTTGCAAAGAGCAGAGACCTCGAGCTCGACGATGAGCATTACCAACGGATCGGTGAGGCGCGCAAGCAGCACCGCAAGGCGATCGAGGCACGAGCAGATGGGGTCACCTTCAAGAGGAACCTGCCGTGGCTTGTTCCAGGGGTGGTCCTCTCGGTCGCTGGGGCCGCCGTTCTCCCGCTTGGATGGGTGTATTTGACGATAGCTATGTTTCCGGTGATTCTTGGNGGGGGGCTTATTGCCTTCTTTGGATTANTTANCGGCACTCGACCATNACACGGGATCATGAGCTTGATGTNGCCCTTCTACATTTTTGNCGGNTTCTCTATTTTGTTTGTGCAGATGATCCACCCTGACNATTTGGAGATTGATACTNCTTCATGGATCGNTGGGGTGGGCACTCTTTTTGCCTGCTTNCTGTTTCATGTCTTTTACTACCTCATNAAGGCGCCAACGCGTCTCGGGAGAAAATTGCTGGATGAGATAGAGGGGTTCCGGCGCTACCTGAGTGTCGCTGAAGAAGAGCGTCTTCGACTCTACGCTCCACCGGAAACTCCGGAGAAGACCCTTGAGCTCTTTGAGGAGTTCCTGCCCTACGCGGTGGCACTCGGCTGTGAGCAGCAGTGGGGGGAGCAATTTGAGGAGGTCCTGAAGGCGTCGGGGGTGGACTCGTCCTCAGGTTCTTACAGCCCGGGATTTTACCGAAGCGATTCAGGCTTTACGAGTGGCGCGGGGATGAGTGGCTTTGTAAGCGATCTTTCTGGAAGCTTCACGGGGTCCTTGAGCTCCTCTGCCAGCGCACCTTCCTCCGGGGGGGGCGGCTTCGGTGGAGGAGGCGGAGGAGGAGGTGGTGGTGGAGGATCCGGAGGTGGCGGCGGAGGGGGAGGGGGAGGCGGCTGGTAGGGGATCAGGCCTGTGGCGGCCCCCACTGCTCGGCCCAGCCGACCCGCGAGGGTTGCATAAAGGTTAGCGGGGGCTGAAATTCAAGAAGCGTAGCCAACTCCGGGGACAGGGTGTTGGTGTTCCTTCTGGNGCAAAATGGAGGCCATCACTGCTGGGGCGACAGCCGGCAGCAGTTCGCCCAGGCAGACTTTGTGAATGATTTCACAAATTCATCTTGCCCGTTTCAGAAGGGGCATCTATGCAGCGCCAAGCTCCTTTCTCAAATGCCGTCGAGATCCCGCTTCGTGGCCCTCCAGTTTTCCCGACTGGTTGCATTGGTCCCCTTTCTCTTTTTGGGGCTGGGCGAGGCGTTTGCCGCCGCCGGTCATGACCATCTGCCGCAGAATGCGGAGGAGGTGGCCAAGCCTTTTGGAATTCCGATCACCAACTCTATGATCATGGTCTGGGTGGTTGCACTNGGAATCATTGTTCTGTGTCGCTTGGCGACCAAAAAGATGCAACTGGTTCCCAACGGCCTCCAGAATCTCGTGGAGTGGATGGTGGAAAGCCTCTTCAATTTCTTTGCCGGGATCATGGGGGAACATCTCGCGAGGAGATCGTTCTGGTTTTTCGCTACCTCCTTTATCCTGATTCTTTGCTGCAACTGGGCTGGATTGATTCCCGGGGTAGGAACAATTGGACTGACGGCCGAAAATGCGCCGGCTGGCGACCAGTTTCGTCCGTTTTTCCGAGGAGCGAACGCGGACCTCAATTTGACCATGGCCATGTCGTTGACCTTCTTTGGGCTATGGTTTTACTGGGCGTTGACTGAGATCGGGCCCAAGAATTTCGGCGCGCACATTTTTGCGCCGAAGGGGAAGTTCAAAGGACTTATGTTGGTCCTGATGGTGCCTCTGTTTCTTTTTGTCGGGGTCATCGAGGTGATCTCCATCGCAGTGCGTCCCGTGGCCTTGATGTTCAGGCTATACGGCAATGTGTTTGCCGGGGAGAACATGCTGGAGAGTCTCATGATCATGGACAAGGTGCCTGACTACCTCAAGTGGCTACCGGCTCTGCCCTTCTACTTTTTGGAACTTCTGGTGGGTCTGATCCAAGCCCTCGTTTTCGTCCTGTTGTGTGCCGTGTTTACCAAGCTCATGTGTGAGCATCACGACGAAGACCATGAGGAGAGTGGCCACACTGAACCCGAANCCGAGCCAGCGGCCAACGCTTCTGCAGCTAAATCCTAGAGACACTCTTACCGGTTGGACCATGGAGCACGTGGAAGCCGGTAAAACGAACGAAATAAACAACAATAATAGAAACAATGGACATCCTCATGCAATTTCTTGCCAACGTTCCNGCCCTTTTTGAGCTTCTGGCCAACAACATAGAGGGCAAAATCCACGTTGGACTTGCTGCCGTTGGAGCTGGTGTTGGAGTGGGCCTGGTTGGCGCTAAGGCCGCTGAGGCCGTAGGCCGCAACCCTGGCGCTCAGGCTGGAATCTTGACGATTGGGATTATCTTCGCCGCGCTGGCAGAGGGACTCATCTTCATCTCCATCTTCCTCGGATAACAGGAATTTAGGGAGGGCGCTCGCCGGAGTGCCCTCCCTCCCAGTCTGAGTTTCGTTTCCATTCCCCCTCTTTGCTCATGCCCCTCGATAACATTCTGGTCCTCGCAGCAGCGGCTGCGACTGAAGCCGAAGGTGGCAACGTTGCCACCCAGATCTTTGACACCTTTAAGATCTACCCGGTTACCTTTATATGCCAATTGGTCAACTTCCTCATCGTCTGCGCGGTGTTGAAGAAGTTTGCNTATGGCCCGGTGAGGGAAATGCTGGATGCTCGGAAAAAGAGAATCGCGGATGGCGAAGCCAAGCTNGCAGAGATTGAGAAGCAGATNGCGGAGAGTGAGCAGCGGACTCAGGAGGCGGTTCAGGAGGCCAACGAGCGTGCCAAGCGCCTGATTGAGGAGGCCAAGGAAAGTGCGGCCATACTGAGTGAGAAAAAGACTCAGGAAGCTTCTGCGGAAGCGAAAGGAATCATCGCCAAGGCCGAAGAGGCGGCCCGTGGTGAGAAGGACAAGATGCACGCGGACCTCAAGCGAGAGTTTGGTCGCTTGGTTGCGAACACCACCGCTCAGGTGACGGGCAAAGTTCTCAATGATGACGACCAGCAGCGAATCAACGAAGAGGCCATGGCCGAAGTTGAAAGCTAGCAGACTCTTTTTACCAGGATGAAAATTTCCCGCGAAGCAGCAACTACCGCCCGAAGAGCCTTCCGCATGTGCGTTGAAGGAGACCGCGTGGTCGATGAGAAGCTGCGCCGGGTGTTCAAGAAAGTCGCGGAATCCAAGCCGCGCGGCTGGCAGGCGATCCTGCATGAGCTCAAAAGACTGATCAGGCTTGAGATGGAGCGGCGGCAGGTCCTCGTCGAGAGTGCCAGCACTCTGGACGACCCGTCCCAAAACAGGGTCAAGGCCAGCCTCTCCCGCCAATATGGGGATGACCTCACCTTCGAGTTCAAGGTGACCCCGGAACTTCTCGGCGGAATGCGGGTGCGAGTCGGCAATGATGTCTGGGATGGCAGCGTCAAANCCCGCCTCGAGCGCCTTTCCAATTCTTTTTAACCACTCTCTAACTTACGTTCTCTCTCAAATTCAATTCTCACTGTCATGAGTAATATTCTTCAGGAACTGGAACAGGAAATCGCAAACGTCTCCGCCGGGGTCGCCAAGACCAACGTGGGGACTGTCCGGGAAATCGGTGATGGCGTCGCCAAGGTCGAGGGCCTCAGCGAGGTGCANCTGAACGAGATGATCGAGTTTCCGGGAAACCTCTTTGGCTTGGCCCTTAACCTTGAGGAAGGCGAAGTGGGAGTCGTGATGCTGGGAGAATCAAGGCATATCTCCGAAGGGGATGAGTGCCACACCACCGGCAAGCTTCTCTCTGTCCCGGTTGGTAAAGGGCTGCTNGGCAGGGTGGTTGACGCTCTTGGTAGGCCGGTAGATGGCAAGGGAGAGATTCAGGCCGACGATAGTTACCCGGTGGAGAAAATTGCTCCCGGGATCATCAAGAGAAAGTCAGTGAGCGTGCCGGTGCAGACGGGGATTGCTGCAATTGATGCCATGATTCCGATTGGGCGGGGACAGCGAGAGCTCATTATTGGAGACCGCTCTACCGGCAAGACCACCATTGCGGTGGACACGATCATTGCCCAAGCGCAGCAGAATAAGGCTGCGAAGGAAGGGACNCTGAAGAACCACAAGCCTCTCTATTGCGTTTACGTGGCCATCGGACAGAAACAGTCCAATATTGCCCGGACGATTTCCACGCTCGAAAAGGCTGGGGCGTTAGAAAATACGATTGTGGTGGCTGCCGCGGCTTCTGATTCCGCCACCAATCAGTTTCTTGCGCCCTACGCGGGCTGCGCAATGGCGGAATACCTCATGGATCAGGGAGAAGACGTCCTGATCGTCTATGATGATCTTTCCAAGCAGGCTGTGGCCTACCGTCAGGTGTCTCTCGTGCTTCGCCGGCCATCCGGCCGGGAGGCCTACCCCGGGGACGTGTTTTACCTGCACAGCCGTCTGCTCGAGCGCTCTGCCCGCCTCTCTGATGCAGAGGGAGGAGGTTCCATCACGGCACTTCCCATCATTGAGACCCAAGCAGGGGACGTCTCGGCCTACATTCCAACCAATGTGATCTCGATCACGGATGGCCAGATCTTCCTCGAGACTGACCTGTTCTACCAAGGTATCCGGCCTGCAATTTCGGTTGGCCTCTCGGTTTCGAGGGTCGGATCTGCAGCTCAGACCAAGGCGATCAAGAAGGTATCGGGAACAACCAAGCTCGACCTGGCTCAATTCCGGGAGCTTCAGGCCTTTGCCCAGTTCGGGTCGGACCTCGATGATGCCACCAAGGCCAAGATCGAGCGGGGGGAGCGAATCGTGGAGCTCTTCAAGCAGAATCAATACAGCCCTCTGGGGCTCGACCAGGAGGNCGCCATTCTCTGGGCGATGCAGAATGGATATTTCGATGACGTTGAGGTTAAGAGAATCAAGGAATGCCAGGAGGCTCTCGAAGAGTTTCTCGCCACCCGCAAGCAGGATCTCCTGCAGCTCATTCTCGATGAAAAGGCTCTTACGGATCCCGTCGTCAGCGGACTAGAGACNGCTCTCAAGGATTTCAAGGCTACCTGGAGCTAAGGTTGCCCGATGCGCCCTTCCGCCTGCTCAAGCAATAGCAAAAAGATACAGAAAAAGATCACGGTTACCTGAAGAATGGCCAACCTTCGCGACATCCGCCGACGAATCAAGTCGGTCAAGAATACCTCGCAGATCACCAAAGCGATGCAGCTGGTGGCCGCCGCGAAGATGAAAAAAGCGCAGGATCAGGCGCTATCAGGTCGCGATTATGCGGACCGGCTGAATCGGGTGCTGGTAGACCTGAAGGAGAACCTCAGCGAGGAGGAGCACGTCTTGCTTAAGCAGCCTGCGGGGAAAAAAGAACTTCTGCTGGTTATTTCTACCGACAAGGGGCTTTGTGGCGGTCTCAACACCAATCTCTTGAAGAAGGTCAGGGCTGAGTTAGGCGATGACACCGAAGTCGTCACGGTAGGGCGTAAACTGCGGTTATCGCTGGGCAAGCTTGGGCAGAACATCGTCTCTGACTGGGAAGTGGCAGATCCTACTCCTTTTTCGGATGCCAAGCCTCTTGGAGGCTATCTCACCGATCAGTTTCTCACTGGAGAATACAGCTCCGTGAAGGTCGCCTTTACCAATTTCGAATCGACCCTTACCCAGACTCCCTGGATCCAGCAGCTGCTTCCGGTTGAGGAGTCCAAGCTGGCCGAGAAGCGGTCCTACGAGGGAATGGGAGAAGGAGCCGAGGTCGGGGAAACTGATAAATCCCGGGATTACATCTTCGAGCCGGATACNGAGGGAGTACTCGATCGCCTGCTGCCTCTTTATCTTAACTACCAAGTCTATCAGATGATCCTCGAAGCCCGCGCGTCCGAGCACTCAGCGCGGATGGTGGCCATGAAGGCCGCCACNGACAACGCTGAGCAGATGATTAAGGACCTCACTCTTGAGTATAACAAGGTTCGTCAGGCCGCGATTACGTCAGAACTTCTNGAGATCACCACCGCCATGAAGGCGATGGAGTAGAGTATCAGNCCCAGATTTTCCTATACAACAAACTCTTCCGAGACCAACCCGCCCACAATTATGAGCAATACCGGAACTATCGTGCAGATCATTGGCGCCGTGGTGGACGCCGANTTCTCCAANGCAGANAAACTTCCTGCCATCTACAACGCCCTCGAGGTCACCTACGANCTTTATGGCNCCGAAACGACCCTTGTNCTTGAGGTTCAGCAGCACCTTGGTGATGGCTGGGTCCGNGCGGTGGCGATGACNACTACGGACGGNCTNAAGCGAGGNATGTCCGTCTCTGATACCGGCGANCCNATCACCGTGCCAGTAGGCAGTGGAGTGCTAGGACGGATCTTTAATGTGACNGGNAACGAAGTGGACGGATTTGGCCCAGTGCCTCACGAGAAGCGCTACCCNATCCATGCAGCAGCTCCTCCCNTGACTGACCAGTCTACCTCTGCAGAAATCTTGGAAACCGGGATCAAGGTGATCGACCTGATCTGCCCCTTNACCAAGGGNGGCAAGGTNGGTGCCTTCGGNGGTGCNGGTGTGGGCAAGACCGTGGTGATCATGGAGCTCATCAANAACATCGCGAAGAACCACGGAGGTTACTCCGTGTTTGCCGGAGTGGGTGAGCGAACCCGGGAAGGAAACGACCTCTGGATGGAGATGATCGAGGCAGGCGTCATTAACGCGGAGAAGGACTCCAGCGGGGAGCTCAAGCTCATGAGAACGGCATGCCTACGGTGATCAGTGAGGGCTCAAAGGTTGCGCTTACCTACGGGCAGATGAATGAGCCTCCGGGAGCGCGTCTCAGGGTCGCTCTCTCCGCTCTCGCAATGGCAGAGTATTTCAGGGACGAAGAGAATCAGGACGTCCTCCTCTTCGTCGACAACGTGTTCCGCTTTTCCCAGGCGGGTTCGGAGGTTTCGGCCCTGCTGGGACGGACACCATCCGCGGTGGGTTATCAGCCAACTCTTGCAGAGGAAATGGCTGGTCTTCAGGAGCGAATCACCTCCACTAACAAGGGCTCGATTACCTCTTTCCAAGCGGTTTACGTGCCGGCAGATGACTTGACGGACCCGGCACCCGCAAACACCTTTGCCCACCTTGATTCCACGGTCGTCCTCGAGCGCTCTCTTGCGGAGCTCGGGATTTACCCTGCGGTGGATCCTCTGGCCTCTGTTTCCACCGCCCTTGCGCCTGACGTGGTAGGCGAGGAACACTATCGGGTGGCCCGGGGCGTTCAAGGTGTGTTGCAGCGCTACAAGGATTTGCAGGATATCATTGCGATTCTGGGTATGGATGAACTTTCTGACGAGGATAAGCTTACAGTTTTCCGAGCTCGAAAGATTCAGCGCTTCCTCTCCCAGCCCTTCAGCGTAGCAGAGGTCTTCACCGGAACTCCGGGCGTCTACGTATCGGTCGATGACACCGTCAAGGGCTTCGCGGAGATTCTCGACGGTAAGCATGATGACGTGCCTGAAAGTAATTTCTACATGAAAGGCGCGATCGATACGGTCGAGAAGGAATAGGTCCTTTGCGACCTTTCACCAAGGAAACCAGACACCGATCATCAAATGCCAGAACTCCTCGAAATTGTTACTCCCGAACGGAAGGTTTTCTCCGGGGAGGTGGAAAACGTGTATCTTCCGGGAACGGAAGGAGAGCTGGGAGCCCTGCCTGGGCATGCTCCGTTAGTGACCGGTGTGAGCCCGGGAGAATTGCGCTACACAGTGGATGGGAAATTAGAGGAGCTCGCCGTAGGTTCTGGCTTTGCCGAGGTTACTCAGGAAAAAATTACGATTCTCGCCGACCTTGCGGTGACCGATAGCGAAATCGACGAGAAAAAAGTCGAGGAAGCGATGAGGCGCGCGGAGGAGTCCCTCGCCAGTATAGATAGTTCAGATAATGCCGAGGAGGTGGCCGCCATTCAGGCATCGATCTCAAAGTCGATGGCCCAGTTGAATTTGAAGCGGAAACGCCGGCGCGTGTAGCGGGGCTTAGGTCACGCGGCAGACAAGGAGGTTGTTCACAATTTGGGCAGAAAAGGCAGGGTTTGTGACTTCAGAGTGTCTTTTTTTCGGGCTGGTCTTGACCCCGAGCCGGGTGCTTGGCAGTAAAACGAAAGTTTAGGCCAGATAAGCTGAATGCCAAAGGACAAGAGCCTGCAAAAAATCCTGTTAATTGGGTCGGGACCGATCGTGATCGGTCAGGGGTGTGAATTTGACTACTCCGGGACGCAAGCGTGTAAGGCGTTGCGGGAAGAGGGCTTCGAGGTTGTCCTCGTGAACTCCAATCCGGCGACCATTATGACCGACCCGGAGTTTGCGGATCGGACCTATATCGAACCGATCACCCCTGAGGTTATTCGGAAGATCATCGAGAAGGAGAAGCCGGATGCGCTTCTACCAACCCTCGGGGGTCAGACCGCCCTTAATGCTTCCATGGACTTGTGGCACAGTGGGGCTCTCCAAGAGCTCAACGTGCGCATGATCGGTGCTAACGCTGATGCTATCGCCAAGGGGGAGGATCGCTTACTCTTCAAGGAGGCGATGTTGAAGATTGGCCTGGACCTTCCGCAGTCTGGTGTGGTCCATACCATGGAGGATGCACGAACCGTTGCAGCGGATATTGGAACGTTTCCCCTGATTATACGGCCCGCCTACACCCTTGGTGGTAGCGGAGGAGGGATTGCCTACAATAAGGAGGAATTTGAAACGATCGTGGCGAGAGGGCTAGATCTCTCTCCTGTTACCGAAGTCCTCGTTGAGGAGAGCCTTCTGGGATGGAAAGAGTTTGAGATGGAGGTTATGCGCGACCGCGCGGACAACTGCGTAGTTATTTGCTCGATCGAGAACCTCGATCCGATGGGGGTGCATACCGGCGATTCCATCACGGTCGCTCCTGCCCAGACTTTGAGTGACCGTGAATACCAGATCATGAGGGATCAGTCCTTTGCGGTGATTCGTGAAATCGGGGTGGAGACTGGTGGGTCAAATATTCAGTTTGCGGTGGATCCTGAAAGTGGGCGGGTGGTAGTTATCGAAATGAACCCGCGAGTGTCCCGGTCCTCGGCGCTCGCATCGAAAGCCACGGGCTTCCCAATTGCGAAAATTGCGGCTAAACTTGCGGTTGGCTACACTCTGGACGAGCTCCCTAACGATATTACGAGGGAGACACCGGCAAGCTTTGAACCTACCATCGATTATGTGGTGACCAAGGTCCCACGTTTTACCTTCGAGAAATTCCCTGCCGCCGACCCCGTCCTTACCACCCAGATGAAGTCCGTCGGCGAGGCCATGAGCATTGGCCGGACCTTCAAGGAAAGCATGCAGAAAGCCCTCCGGTCACTCGAAACAGGCCGCCATGGTTTCGGTTCGGACGGCAGAGATCCGGCGAATCCGTCCCGCGAGGACATTGAGCGTAAGCTGCATGTGCCCAACTGCGAACGGATATACTGGATCAAGGTAGCTTATGAGCATGGCTGGAGCGTCGAAGATCTTTTCGAGGCCACTCAGATCGACCGCTGGTTCCTTGTGCATCTGAAGGAGATCGCAGATGAGGGTGTGAATCTGGCAGATCTTGACTTACGCCGTGCGAAGAAGCTTGGGTTCTCCGACAAGCAGATCGCCCTTGCTCGAGGGGAGTCCGAGGACTCTGTCAGAGAAAAGAGGAAAGGGGTGGGTATTCTTCCAACTTACCGCCTTGTTGATACCTGTGCCGCAGAGTTCGAGGCTTACACGCCTTACTATTATTCGACCTACGGTGATGAAAACGAAGCCCGGGACTCTGATACAAAGAAGATAATCATCCTCGGGGGAGGACCCAACAGGATCGGGCAGGGAATTGAATTTGACTACTGCTGTGTGCACGCCTCGTTTGCACTGAGGGAACTGGGCTATGAAACGATCATAGTTAACTCGAATCCGGAAACGGTCTCCACGGATTACGATACCAGTGACAAGTTGTTTTTTGAGCCTCTTACCCTGGAGGATGTTCTGAACATCTGCGATCAGGAAAACCCTGATGGAGTCATTGTTCAGTTTGGAGGGCAGACTCCTCTCAATCTTGCCGCTGATCTTGAGCGACATGGAGTCCCTATCGTGGGGACATCACCAGCATCCATCGAGCTTGCCGAAGACCGAAAGCATTTCTCAGCCCTGCTTGACGGTCTGGGCTTGCAGCAGGCTGAAGCGGGAACGGCTGTCTCCGAGGAGGAAGCCGTAGAGGTCGCGGGTAGAATTGGATACCCTGTACTGGTACGCCCGTCCTTCGTCCTGGGTGGACGGGCCATGATGATCGTCTATGATGATGATGAGCTGCGTCGCTACATGCGAGAGGCGGTTGACGCCTCTCCCGAGCGGCCAGTGCTGGTAGATCGCTTCCTCGATGGGGCTACCGAGGTGGATGTGGATTGTATTTCCGATGGAGAAAATACGGTCGTGGGAGCAATCATGCAGCACATTGAGCATGCTGGCGTTCATTCGGGAGACTCGGCCTGTGTGATTCCTTCGTTCAGCCTTGGTGAGGAAATTGAGAGAGAGATTGAGGAGGCAGCGATCAACCTTGCGAGAGAACTGAAGGTCAAGGGCCTTATGAATATTCAGTTTGCGGTCAAGGATGGCGAGCTCTACGTCATCGAGGTGAATCCGAGGGCTTCCCGCACCGTTCCCTTTGTTTCGAAGGCGATCGGGGTTCCACTGGCTAAGATCGCGGCCAAGATCATGGTGGGAGAGAAACTTCCTGACCTGGGGCTCACCGAGCGTATTGTGCCCGCTCACTATAACGTCAAGGAGGCGGTTTTTCCGTGGCCTCGATTCCCTGGCATCGACATTGTTCTTGGGCCGGAAATGAAGTCGACAGGGGAGGTAATGGGCATTGATGAGGATCTTGGAATGGCATACGCCAAGAGCCAGATCAGTGGATTTAACCCACTACCCCTGGAGGGCAATGTCTTTATCTCGGTCAGTGATCGCGACAAGGAGCAAGCAATCTCCATCGCCTCACAATTCGTCGAAGCTGGGTTTACGCTCTTTGCCACCGGAGGTACTCACCGTCGCCTCGAAGAGGCTGGAGTTCAAGCCCAGCGACTCTACAAGCTCGCCGAACGGAAGCGCCCGAATGTTCTGGATATGATGAAGAATGGAAAGATCCAGTTTGTGGTGAATACCCCAAGTAGTCACGAATCAAGGGAAGATGAAGTCATCATCCGGAGCACAGCAGTCGCTAACAAGGTCAGCCTCTGCACGAATCTTGCCGCAGCAGATGCCAGCGTGAAGGCGATTTGCTCATTGCAGCAACGGGAATTCAAGGTGAAACCGCTTCAGGAATACTACTAGCGGATCGGGGCTGGCAAGATGGGGAGTTTATCGGGGCCTAACGGAAATTCCGGCCCTCCATGAATTCATACCAGTCCTTTTCCAAAGCTACATCATTGTCATAGCCGTAGACGTCTAGAAGAACGGACTTGGTAATCTTTTCACCTTGGCGGGATCGCTCAACCAGCTTCTGATACTTTGTGATTTTCTCATCAGAGCTTACTAGGAAGTAGGTCAGGGCGAAAATATAGCCCGACTGGTTAGGGGTAAGGGAAAGGATTTGGGCATTACATACCGATTCGAGAGTTTCCCGGATTTCCTTTCGGCACATTTTTTTCAATGGGCTGGGCCATGATTCGTCAGGCTCAAGGATAGCTCCTCGTTTGAAATCCGCCTTTTCGTTAGCGTAGTAGGTCTTGAAATCAATGTAGTGAACTCGGCACAGTCGAAAGATTCGGTGCTCCACATAGTAGCCCCATCCCGCAGTCATCCAGAAGGGCATGGACCCTGACAGGCCTCGGCCTTTAAGGATTGTCGCTGCAGTGCCATGGACGAATGCGGGAGTCAAATCGGTCTCTCCTCCGGCTGACCGTTCGGGGTCAGCTTTACAGAGCACCCGGTAGCGGTTCTGAGGGTCGCCGTAATTTCGAGTAATCCTGCAGGATTGGAGCTGGTTTGCATCCCATCCGCTACGTTGCTGCTCCTGCTCAAGAATAGCCGTGTAGTCGTGGCCCGAACCAACAAGGTAGACAGTAAAGCGGTAAGGAGCAGTTTCAGAGCCGGGAGCACCTCCTGGTGTCCGGAATGCGTTCTTCCCGAAGTCCTCTTCGAGCCCGGGCATAACCCGGACGCACTCGTCCCAGACCTTTTCCGCATAGCGACGGGCTGGATCGTGGTTCGTTCCCTTTGCTCGCAGGGCGAAATGATCGGTCTGGCGCTCGCGCCACTCCAAATTCTTAAAGTGCTGGTGTTGCGCGAATACCGTCGGAGCTGTCATCACTGCGGCTGCGATGAGGAGGCGAAGGATCTTGATCATAAGGCACCGTATGCAGATCCCGGTCCAATCGCAATGCAGGAAGCCCCAGGGATCTCATGGTATAAGGGACTTCCACTTTTTCAGAGCGCGGTGCGACCTTGCGATAAAGGATCAAGGAGGATTACCGGGCAGGGGGCGGTTTTGAATCCCCGGGAAGAGAAAAGCTTTTCTAGTAGCGAGGAAACGACTTGCTGCAGTAGAAATACCCCATGAAGGCATCGAGAGACAGAGATCACAGAAAACCGAAAGGGTTTCTCGGAGGTTTCCTGCTCGCAGCAGCCACCGTGGCTCTCTACCTTGCCCTCCAGCTATGGATTCTGCCCTCAGCGGGAATTCCCACCTGACTCAATGATCAATGCCTTCCGGTCGGAAAGGGCAATGCAGGCGATAATGACTCGGAGAACGCCGCAGCTGCCAATGGGGAAACGACTCCCTGAAGATTCTTATCGCAAAAAGATGCGTTGAGTCAGCCGCCAGAAAAAAACTAAAAAAGCCACGCCGAAGCGTGGCTTAGTTCTTTCAGAGAGGAAGGTTCCTGTTATTTCGCCTTAAGCACCCCCTTCATGACACCGAAGTGTCCCGGGAAAGTGCACAGGAAGGGATAGTCTCCTGCCGCCGGCACCTTGAAGACAATGGTCTCTTCCTCCTTAGGTCCGAGGATCTTGGTTTTCGCAACGATTTGAGCAGCGAGGGCAGGATCGAGTGGAAGATAGTCGCCGGCTGCGTTGGCCACGCCACCGATGGCAAACTTTGGGATGTCAGAGCCAGGCTTCAGGATCACCACATTATGCCCCATGGCGGCCTTAGGAAGAGCTCCGATATTCTTGAATGTAAGGGCAACAGTATGACCAGCCTTTACCTCGATCTCGGCTTTGTCGTATTTCATCTGGTCATTACCAGTGATGGTGACCTCGACGTCGGCCTTTGGAGCATCCGCTTTTTCTTCTGCTCGGGAAACCGGGAACATGAAAACCACTGCTGTAAGGATGAGGGGGATGTTTTTCATAATGGCGGGAAGATGGGCCGTGTTGCTCAAGGAGCAAGCAAATCTTTTAGATAAGAGCAGGAGAGAACAACGAGGCGCTAAGATAGTTTATTTACGGAGAAAATTCCGATCTTCTTGCAAACTCCAGCCCGTTTCGGGAATCTCCTCCTGTCAGGCGGTGAGTTTTTCGGCATAACTGCCTCAAGCCCTTAACCTTTCAGGGCCGCCCTGAGGAAAGGTGCGGTTCGGGAAGATTTCGAACTGGCGACTTTTTCCGGGGGGCCCTGGGCAACAATTCGCCCTCCGGACTCTCCGGCTTCAGGGCCCATATCGATAATATTATCGGCCTCTGCCATGATTCCGGTGTGGTGCTCGACCACTACCACGGTGTGGCCTTCCTCGACCAAGCGATGAAGAACGTCGATCAGTCTTTTAACGTCCTCAAGGTGGAGCCCGATTGAGGGTTCTTCGATAAGGTAGAGGTTGGCCTGCGGTTTTCGCGACTTCATCGCGGTTTTGCTGATCCGGCCACGGGTCAGTTCGGTTACAAGTTTCACCCGCTGGGCCTCTCCACCGGAGAGGGTAGGGCTTGGCTGCCCGATTTGGAGATACCCGAGCCCAGTTTCCTTGAGAAGGGACAAGGTCCTGTGCAACTTCCCGTGGGTGGCAAAAAAGTCAGCAGCCTCGTCGATGGTCATGGCAAGGACATCGCCGATGGACCTGCCGTTGTATCGTATTTCGAGAGTGGCAGGATTATAGCGTTTGCCATTGCAGCTCTCGCAATGAGTCCATGTGGACGGGAGGAAGTCCATTTCCAGTTTAATTCGTCCGTTCCCCTTGCACTCAGGGCACTGACCGGTCGCGTTGTTGAATGAAAACCGGGAGGCATCAAAACCCTTCATGCGCGCCTCTGGCAGCTGGGCAAAGAGTTTGCGAATGTCATCAAAGATCTTCACGTAAGTTGCGGGGCAAGATCGAGAGGTCTTACCGATGGGAGACTGATCTACCTCGTAGCAATGGCGGATTAATTTTACACCGGAAGCGGAAGTCCATGTTTTGTCTGGGTTCCGCTTGAAGAGCTCGGCAAGTGTGCCCCTCATAAGGGAAGACTTGCCGCAGCCAGAAATGCCGGTGATCACAGTCAGGCGCTCAAGGGGAATCCTGACCTCGATGCTCTTGAGATTATTGACGGAACACCCCCTGAGCCTGAGCCATCCTGTTCTTGCCGAGGCCTTTGGCAAAGGTCGCCGCTGCCCCAGAACAGGATGGGAAAGGGGGTTGGCGAGGGCTTGGCCCGTAATCGACTGCTTAAGCTTGCGAAGCTTACCCAGATTACCGGATGCAACGATTTCTCCGCCATGGCGTCCAGCCCCTGGACCAAGATCGATAATGTGCCCCGCCCGTTCCATGGTCTCGTCATCGTGTTCAACTACGAGGAGGGAGTTGCCCTTGGATCTCAAGGTCTCGAGCGTATCGAGGAGTTTCTGGTTGTCACGGGGATGAAGGCCGATCGTCGGCTCATCAAGAACGTAGAGGACACCCCGCAGGTTAGAGCCCAACTGGGCGGCGAGGCGAATACGTTGAGCCTCGCCGCCCGAAAGAGTACGAGCAGATCTATTAAGCTGGAGATAACCCAGACCGACCTTTTCGAGGAAACGCAAGCGCTGGGTTATTTCAGGAATGATATCGCGAGCAATCGTACGGGCTCTGCCGGTAAAGTGAAACTCCTTCACCGCCGCGGCCGCCTCCGAGACTGGAAGCGTTGTAAGGTCATGAATTGCACGATCCTGGATCCGGATGGCACGGGAGATTTCGTTCAGGCGGCTTCCTTGACAGTGTGGGCAAATGACGAGTTCTTCCTTGTCCGCCCGATCCAGTTTCCGGTCAAAGTCAATTTCAGCTTCCGTTGTCGAATTGAAGGAATCTCGCCTCGATTTTCGGGACCGCTTTTGGCAGGGCATGACTTCTCCGTGACCCCTGCAGGTTTTGCACCATCCGCGCGGGGAGTTGAAGGAGAAGTGAGCGGGATCGGGAGCCTCGAAGGAGCGCCCCGTGACCGGGCTTACGCGTGCCTTCGAGAAAGGGCGAAGAAAATTAGCAGAATCGAGGATTCGCAGAGTTCCCTTTCCCAACCGCAGTGCGGTTGCAACCGCTTCTCGAAGGTCCGAAATACGGGTGCTGGCGTCTGAGACTTGGAGGATGAGAATGTCGATATCGTGCTCTTTGAAGCGCTCGAGGCGCTCAAAGGCCTCAACCTCCTTCCATTGGTTATCCACAAGAAGGCGTGTATATCCCTGCCGCTCGGCCCAGGCAGCAACATCACTATGGAATCCTTTTCTTCCTCGAACTACCGGAGCAAGGATGTCGACGGGTCCGCGTTTCAAATGCGAACGGATCGCCTTTACAATAGCGTCCTCGGTCTGAGGGATGACGGGCTCTCCGGACTCAGGGCAATGCTGAGTCCCCAGTTTTGCGTAAAGGAGGCGCAGGAAGTGATAGACCTCCGTGACGGTAGCAACGGTGGACTTTCCTCCCCCTTGTGAAATACGTTGTTCTATCGCGACTGTGGGAGGCAGTCCGGAGATGCGATCGATATCTGGCTTTTCCATTTGCTCGGCGAATTGACGAGCATAGGGAGACATGGAATCGAGGAATCGTCTCTGGCCTTCCGCGAAGATAATGTCGAAGGCAAGAGTGGATTTTCCACTTCCGCTGAGTCCGGTCACCACTACGAACGCTTCTCTCGGAATAGTGATGTCGATGTTCTTCAGATTATGTTCCCGGGCTCCAGCTATCTGAATGCTGTTTTGAGATCGATTTCTTGGAGGTTTCTTGGGCCGGCTTTTCTTGGCCCCGATTTGCTCTTTGCTGAGAAGGGGTGCGAGATAGAGAGCGGTCTGGGTTGAGGTTTTCATAACCTCCTCGGGCGTTCCTGTTGCCACAATCCTGCCGCCTTCGGCCCCAGCTCCCGGGCCCAAATCGATCAGATAGTCTGCGGACTTGATGACATCGAGATTATGCTCGATGACCACCAGAGAATGCCCGACATCTACCAGCCGGTTGAAAACGACAAGAAGTTTTTGGATGTCGCCGAAATGCAGGCCAGTAGTTGGCTCATCGAGCACCAGCAGTTCGGGGGAAGCCTTGCGGCTGGAAAGGGCTTCCACCAGAATGGAACAAAGCTTGAGACGTTGCGATTCACCTCCAGAGAGCGTGTTCAGGGGCTGCCCCAATCGGAGATAGCCGAGGCCGAGATCTTCCAGAGGCCGTAGAAGAAGAAGAATGCGAGCCTTAGTGGCGGCTTCCTTGGTAGTGGCTCTACGCGGGGTATCTGCGGCGCCCCTCGCAAAGAAGACCATGGCCTCGGTAACCGTGAGAGCGAGGACCTCTGCAATGGATTTCCCATCAAACTGAACCTCGAGAGCGGATTGATTATACCGCGAGCCTTGGCATTCCGGACACGTGAGATACAGATCCGAGAGAAACTGCATCTCGACCTTCTCGAAGCCGTTACCAGAACAACGTTCGCAGCGCCCTGATCCGGAGTTAAAGGAGAAAAATCCCGGGGTTGTTCCGCCAAGCTTTCCGTCAGGGCTCTCCGCGAAAAGCTGGCGGATGAGATCAAAGGCGCCGAGGTATACAACGGGCGTTGACCGTGGCGTGCGCGAAAGGGGACTCTGGTCTACAAGCTTTACACTCGTCACTTGTTCAGCACCGCTAAGCTGTCGCACAGGAGCAGGTTCCGAATCGGTATTTATCTGAAGTGCTACCGCCAAGTTCTGGTAAAGAATATCGTGTACTAACGTGGATTTTCCCGAACCAGACACTCCTGTCACACAGGCCAAAACGCCAAGTGGGATATCGACGTCGAGCCTTTTCAGGTTGTGGCAGCAGGCACCACGAATGCCAATATAGCCCTCGGGCTTTCTGCGGTCTTGAGGAATAGGAATCGAGTGTTTACCAAGGAGATAAGGCAGGGTGGAACTTTGAGGACAGGATTGCAGGGAGCCAGTCTGGAACGCACGGGGCCCCGGCAATGCGGCGACAATCTCACCTCCCTGCTCCCCGGCGCCAGGCCCAATGTCCACAAGGTAGTCAGCAGCGCGCATCACGGCTTCCTCGTGCTCCACGACGAGAAGTGTGTTTCCCTTGTCGCGCAGGCCATGCATCACGGAAATGAGAGCTCCGACATCTCTGGGATGGAGCCCAACGGTTGGCTCGTCGAGAACAAAGAGCGTGTTGGTCAGCGAAGCGCCTAGACAGCTGGTCAGGTTGACTCGTTCAATCTCGCCACCCGAGAGGGTTCGAGTCGCCCGGGAAAGAGTGAGGTATCCTAGGCCGACCTCGCAGAGGTAGCGTAATCGGTTGGAAATTTCGGATAAGACCAGCTTGGTGGTCTTATCGATCTCGCCGTCTTCGTTCTGAAGCTTCTCGGTAAATTGCGTGATCCATTGGTGGAGCTCGGAAACGGGGCTGCTCCAGACTTCGGGAAGAGTATGTCCGTCGACCTGAAAACAGAGGGCCTCGGGTTGGAGGCGGGCTCCCCTACAGTGGCCGCAGGTCGTGTAAGACCGGTAGCGGCTCAGAAAAACACGGATATGCATTTTATAGGCACGCCCTTCGAGCCATTCAAAAAACCCCTTTACCCCATACCATTCGCCATTCTCCCACGCGTCCTCGGAACTGCTTCGCTCTCCATAGAGGACCCAACTTTGCTCTTCACTGCTCAGGTCAGAAAACGCGCAGTCGAGGTCCAAGCCTCTGCGGGCTCCGAGGAGTTCGAGATCTCGCTGGCACTCCTCTCCTCGTTCACCCTGAAAGGGCTTTACGCAGCCCTCGTGAATGGAGCGAGAATGGTCTGGAATCGCCTTCTTTAGATCAATACCGATTACTCGTCCGAAGCCACGGCAGTTCGGGCATGCTCCCATCGGGTTGTTAAAGCTGAAGAGAGCGGGAGTTGGTGGTCGAGCAGTGAACCCTGTAAGCGGGTTGGTCCAATTCGTAGTGAAGGCTCTCGGCGTATCTGATTCTGTTCCATCGCTGATGGCGCAGGTGCCTTTGCCGAGGTCGAGAGCCTGTTCGAGGGCCTCCAGAATCCGATGTTTGCTGGATTTTTTGATCAGGATTCGATCCTGAATGACGTAGAGCTGCGGAGGAAGTAGAGCAAACCCAGCCTCTTCAGGGGTGTCGGTCCGGACGACTTGTCCATTGAGGAAAATTCTCAGGTAACCTTGCTGCTGCAGAAACGCGAAGAATGTTTCAAGTTCCGTATTTTTTGGAACGTCGACAGGAAAGAGGATAAGAGCTTGCTGGTCGCAAAAGTTTTCAAGGCACCAGGCGGTAATAGAATCGCTGGTATCTGGCCGAATAATATCACCCGAGGTGGGATCCACCGCATGTGCGCAGCGGGCGTAGAGCAACTTCAGGTAATCGTTGATCTCGGTGATGGTGCCGACTGTCGAACGTGTTGAGCGGACATTATTTTTTTGCTCGATGGCAATAGCAGGAGGGATCCCATCAATCCGATCGACCACGGGTTTATCCATTCGGTCGAAAAACTGCCTGACGTAGGGAGAGAAGGTCTCAACGTAGCGCCGCTGGCCCTCTGCGTAGAGCGTTTGGAATGCGAGAGAAGACTTTCCAGAGCCTGAAGGTCCGGTGATTACGGTCAACTGACCAAGCGGAATCTCGAAATCGAGACCCTTGAGATTGTTCTGGCGGGCCCCACGAACGACGATGGCGTCATGCAGCTTCTGCTTGGAGCTTCCGGTCCTGCGGCGGGCCGGAGAAGCGGAGGTGCTTTTCTTGGCGGGGGGCACGGGCCGTATTTTGAGGGCTTGGAGAAGTAAGGCGGGGCATCAACCAAATCGTCAATGCCGATCTTTGCCAGACAAGAGAGACCCTAGCCCCGGTTTTAGACCGGTCAACTCACTGATCTTACTCGTCTCCGTCGTCCTCAAGGCCGTCAGGAACTTCGGGGAATTCCCCATCGAGGATAGCGAGAAAATACGGCTTGTCCGCTGCCGCTGCCTCCTCCCGTTCAAGGTAGCCTGCCCCTTCACGATCTCCTTGGGCCTGACGACGCCGAATTTCCCTGTTGATCTGAGCGCGGTAGTGGCTCTTGGCGTCTTCGAAGTCGGTTTCGTAGTCTTCCCAGATGCCTTGCTGCTTGGCAAGGGCTCTTTCGTGCTCTTTCTCCACCGCACGTCCTGCCCACCTTGCCCAGTCGGGCAGGTTCAAAGAGGCTGGGATTTCCCCCTTTTCCTCAATGTTGTCTGTAATTCCATCGATCAATTTTTCCGCTTCGCGGCTGAAACGACGAGCCGTACTGGTTTCGCTTTCCATGTCGGCAACGAAATCCTTTATGTTCTTGTCGTGGCGTCTTTTCCAGCGCTCATGGGACGCCTTTTCGCCGTCACGGAAGATCTGCCGGTATTTCACGAGCCAGTCCTCGGCTCCAGCTGGGCGATTTGTTTCTCCGGCACTCGGCATATTGCGACGTGAAGGAGCTGACCATTCCACGAGGAAAAAGCGCGCTTCAGAGGGATCCCCAGATGCGTTGAGGTAGCCGAACCCCGGCTCTTCTCCTTTTCCGAATTTCAGATATTTCTTTGGGCCATCTCCTCGGTCTGGCTGCCCAGGCGCCCAAGTGACAAAGTCAAACCGTTCACCAGTCACAAAGGTCCATACTCGTGTGGCGGTGCCCTTTTGCTTTCCTCCTATCCAGCATCCTCCTCCCTCATCGAGCAACTCCCGCATGGATGTGCCGATCCAAGCTGCTTCGTCCTCGCTAGATGGAACCGCAAGATGCCCCCCGGCGGCTTGTGCAAGGGTATTGGCCTGTTCCCACGGCATGGATTCAGGAACGGCAAGAAAGCGGGAACCGTTGATGTTCTGAGTGCCTGCTGGGAAAGTTGGGCGCTTGGCTTTGAGCGAGGCTGAAACCCTTTCAAGTTGACTCGCTATAGATCCTGCGTTGCCTCCTTCCGTCCATTGAAGGATAAACGGTAGATTCCGTGATGCGGGCATGTCATCGAGGGACTTGTCCGGGAGAAGGGCGGCAAAGTCCTCGCCCCCGTCGTCTGAGGTAGTTTCATCGGGCTGCCCCGCCGCCCAAAGGTCGTCAGAAGGAGCGCTGCCATCCACCCAGTACCATTTCCCTTCCATTCCCGAATCGGAGAGGCCCAGCCAACACGGGCTGGTCAGCTTAAGCTCAGAAACGGCCCACTCCAGATCCTCCTTGCTCCCCAAAGAGGCCAGCTGGGCCCCATGTGCCTCCGCATAATGAGAGGCAGCCATCCACGAGCGAGCGCTGGTGATCAGCAGGTAATGAGACGTTCCGCGCTTCACTGCTCCCTCGGGAAGTTCGGATAGATTACCGGATTTAAGTTTGGCTTTGAGCCTCACCAGAGCCTGTGTAGTGCTCTCAACTGGTTTAGGCTTGGCCGGCTCAGGGGCAGGCGTTTCCTCTTTCTCAGGGGTTTTGGCTACAGGGGCAGGCTTCTGCTTGGGTTTCGATTTAGGCTTTGGCTTTACCGCGGGAGATTCCTGCTCCGGGGCCGTTGCCGCGGTTTTGTCGTTCCCCTTCTTTCCAGAGCCAATCAGGATAAATCCAAGGACTCCCAGAACCATGATGGTAGCAAGAATTCCGATGACAGGGATTGATTGAGACTTTGGTTGGGGGACTGCGATGGCAGGAGTCGCGGCGCGCATTCCCAAAGGGGGCTGGCTGCGGCCGGCTACAGCAGGGGTAGCTGTTTTAGAGCGGCGCAGAACCGGTTTTTTCAACTTGTCTCCGAGTTCGTCCAGCTCTTTAGCGAGATCTTCTGCCTTGGCGTAGCGCAGTTCCGGGGAAGGATGAGTGGCTCTCCTTATGATCCTGTCAAACTCCGGGTTGCACTGGCTTACCGCTGAAGGCGGCTGCCAGGGTTCTGAAGGAACTTTGGCAGTCAGTAATTCATAGAGAAGAACTCCAACAGCGAAAATATCTACTCGCTGGTCTACTTCGCCTGGATTGTTGACTACCTCAGGCGCACTGTAGCCTGGGGTGCCCCATACGATTTCGTCTGGATTGTGGCCCTCCCCGACCGGTCGTGCCAACCCGAAGTCTCCGATCTTGGGAACCGCTTCCGGGCCGAGGAGAATATTTCCGGGCTTGATGTCGCGATGCAGGATGCCGTGCTGGTGGGCGTGGGCTAACCCGTGGGAAATGCCTGCTACCAGGCGGACCGCTTCTCCCTGGTCGATTGCTCTGCCGTAGGCAGAATGGTGGAGGGACTTGCCCTCGACCAACTCCATGATGATGTAGAGCATTCCGTCAGCGTCACCAAAATCATACACTGCGATCAGGTTGGGATGATTAAGGCGGGCCATGGATTTGGCCTCGGATTCAAAGCTCGATCGGAATTGTGGATCCGCCCCAAATTGACGCGGAAGGATTTTGATTGCGACCGGACGGTCGAGGGAAACCTGACGGGCGGCGTAGACCGCACCCATCCCTCCCTGCGCGATGAACGCAGTAATCTCGTAAGCCGGGAAGTGCGGCTGTAGCTCCTCTAAACTTGGAGCCTGAAAATCGAGATCAGGTGACATAGGGTAACAACACCGTATAGTGCCCTTCGTTGCAGCTTTAGGCAAGCGCCAGAAATGTCGCTAACCTTCAGGGCCAGGGCCCTGCCGGCGGGAGATCCAGGCCTTTCCGCAGGGGCTTATCGCCTTTCTGCGGTATCGAGGACCCCGGAGCCGAGGTGCTCTAGAAAAGCGCGTCCCGTCGCGCCACAGGCGTTGATCTCGTTCAAGATCGCACGGGCCTGGCTTTCGTTTCCGCTCTTGGTGGCGGCTTCCTGCTTCAGCTTCAGGGTCCCAATGTAGGCCTGCCGGATCTGGTTTGCCTGAGCTTGCAGAGCCTCTTTCAGCGCCTGTTGCGCCTCTATCCTTTTTCTCAAAAGGTCGATTCCCCGTGGAGAAAGTGGGAGTTTGATGGCGTCGCGGACGCTCAGTGGAATAACGCCTTCGACGCTTACTTTGGCCTTCATCTGGTCGATCGTAGGTTGGTAGGCCTGCCCGTCGGCGCGTCGCAGTCCACGGAGCCAGAAGTTAAGATCTGACTTGAGGCCCTTGCCGTTTTCAAGAAGCGCGGAGCTGAACTTGCCCTCCAGAGTCAGGACCTTTTTCTGGTAGGCGGCTCGTTGGCTCGCCCAATCGCCTGCTCCAGAGCCCGGAGATGCCGGGGCTGGGGTGCCACCGTCCTTACTCCATTCGATGACGAAGGCTTCTACATTATCTTCTGGGTTTTGATCGTCCCATCCCCCGTTTTCACCGGCCAGAAGCTTTACCGCGCTTTCCACCGCGGGGTCCCCATCAGGAGCATCGGGAGCCCATGATGAAAACGCCCAGGTTTCTCCGGTAATCCAAGTCCATGCGCGCCCATTGTGTCTGCCTCCGATCCAGGCGCCTCTACCGTCGCCGAGGCTGCGGCTCATCAGGTTCCGGAGGTAGATGTCTTCGGATTGCTCACTGGGGACCGCAAGATGTCCATGGGCGGACTTCGCCAAGGCGTTGGATTCACTCCAGGTTCCTGCGGTTTCAATCACGAGATAGCGTCGATTTTCAAAAGACACGACGCTTGGTGGGTAGATGGGCTCAGGGCTATCGAGGGAATCTTTCAGTCGAGCGATCTGGGACTGGAGAGTCCCCGGATTACTGCCGTCATGACGCCATTGGATGAAAAATGGAAACTTTTCCCCGCTTGGCTGCGACCTGATGGAGCCAAGATCGCTCAAAGTCGCTGTATTCCCTGTTGACAGAGAGGGGCTACGGACAGTCCACGGAGAGCCATCAACCCACCCCCATGCCGTTCGTCCAGTGGCTCCGCCCCCGATCCAGATTGTGGTGTTGGCCGGAATCTTTGAAGAGAGCCACTTTTGCTCGCCTTCGTTCAGGCAAACCGCGAGGTGCCCGCCGTATTCCTCAGCGTAGGAGGAGGCCTGCTGCCAGCTAAGCGCCTGCTCGATTAGAAAAAAGCGGCTGTTTCCACGGACCAGCGTGGTGGGTGGGTATTCAGTCCGGGCTTCTCCGGTTACAAAGGAAGGTTTCAGTCGCTCAAGCGCTTCTAGGGGAGTTTCTGGTTCTGGCTCAGGCGCTACTGGAACCGGCTTTGGCTGAGAAGCCCTCAGGGCCTCGAGTCTTTCTCGGTTTCGTTTCTCCTCGAGGACTCTTTGCCTCTCATCAGCTTCTGCCTGATCGGCAAGGCGTTGCTGCCTGGCCTGCTGACTGGCGTTTTCTGCCTTCTGCCATTGGTAAGCTCGATACATTCCGAAGATCGCGGCCAGGAGAAGCACGATGATTACGAGGTTACGGAGAAGCGACCAGTTAGAGCCTACGTTGAGCTGGACGTCAGGTGCAGCTGCAGGAGCGGCTTCTGGAGGGGAACCCTCGGAGATTGGGGCTTGGCCCTCCGGGCTTGCTGCAGGAGCCGAAGGTTGTGTGGCCCCGGTTACCGGAGTGGCCGTTCCCGGCGGTGGCGCTGTTACGATACCTGTGAGTTGATTGTCGAGAGCGTCCTGCAGAGTTCTCAGATCCGAGGCCATCGCTTCTCCATCCGCGAAGCGCAGCATGGGGGAGGGGTGAGTTGCTCTCCGGACGATTTTATCAAAACGCGGGTCAACATCTTCGACCTGTGACGCAGGAATGTAGCGCTTCTCGGGGAGCTTTCCCGTCAGGAGCTCGTAGAGAATCACTCCAGTAGAAAACACGTCGGACCTTGTATCCACCGCCCCGGGGTTCTTGATGACCTCTGGAGCGATGTAATCGGGAGTTCCATAGATGGTGCTTTCACCTTCCGTCTCTTCCGTCAATCGAGCGAGACCGAAGTCTCCAATTTTTGGGCGGTTCTTCGAATCGAGGAGGATATTGGCAGGTTTTATATCGCGGTGAAGGATACCCGCCTCATGGGCGTGGGCGAGCCCTTCGCAAATTCCGGAAACAAGGTGAACGACCTCCTTTTCATCAATGGCCCTGCCATGGAAGGATTCATGGAAGGACTTTCCGTCGACGAATTCCATCACGATGTAGAGCATGTGGTCGACCTCCCCAAAGTCGTAGACGCCGATAAGGTTGGGATGGTTCAGTTTGGCCATAGCCTTGGCCTCGTCCTCGAATCGCCGGCGGAAGTCCTCGTCCTCCCCGAATTCGCGAGGCAGGATTTTGATCGCGACATTCCTCTCAAGAGATTTCTGGTGGGCCTTATAGACTGCACCCATGCCACCTTTCGCTATGAAAGAGAGGACATCATAGGCCGGAAGAAGTTGTTGAAGCTCCTCGGTAGTCGGGGCCTTGAACTGCGGAGGTGTGGACATGGGAATTCGGGTTGTGGAGAAAGCGCTGGGCAAAACCCTTCTCATGGGAAAGATGCGCCCGAATTATGGAAAAGAAAAGCCATCAGTAACTCCCTTCTGCGGTATGGATGAAGCATTAATATGGCAGGAAATCGGGGAGAAAGGTTTCCGGGAGCTAGTGGCGGCATTTTATCGTCAAATTCTTGAGGACGATCTGCTGGGACCGATGTATCCGAAGCACGATATGGACGGGGCAGAGGAGCGACTCTACCTGTTCCTTTGCTTCCGATTCGGTGGGGACCTTCGATACGCCGAGCAGCGGGGTCATCCGCGGCTGCGCATGAGACACATGGCGTTCCGGATCGGGGAGGCAGAGCGGGATCGATGGGTCGAGCTCATGAGAGCCGCCATGTCAGAGTGTGATATTTCCGTGGAGGTGCGTTCCGAGTTGGAGGCCTTTTTCACTCAGGTGGCAGACTTCATGCGCAACCAAGGCTCCTCCTGAAGCTCCAAGCTCCGCGCGAGGCGGTTACTTGATGATGATCGGTGGCGAAGGTCGCTTGGGGTCTTCGGGGGCAGTTTCCCGGCGCCTGGGATCGAGAATTTCCGGGAGATCTTCCGGTTTCCAATTCTCTCTCCGGAAGCCACGGCCTCTTTCTCCGGTAGGTTGAAAGTTCTTATCCGCAATATCACGCTCACTGAGCTGGATGATCGAGTAGAGGGCTTCCTCAAGCTCAGGCGTAGATGCAAACCTGTAAACTTCTCGGTCGTCTTTTTTTCGAACTCCGTAGAGGACGAAGCCGATGCATTTGTAGCTGCCGTAGGAACTCGTTTCCGAATATGTGTTCTGCTCTTTATCGAAGATGACGGTGTGCTTTCCCCCTCGTGCTACTTCCATGTCCTCGGTCTGCACACTGAGAACCCTGTGCTTTTCAGGGTCGTTCACCGATTGGCCAATGAGCATATATTTCAGCGACGTGGTCTCGAGGCTCTTGCTGGTGTCATTATTCTGGAAATCGACCTCGAGTTCATAACTCTGGCGATAATACTTGGTGCTTGTCGAAAAAAAGCTTTTGCGAGATTCCTTGGTCGTCTTGCGCACCATATTGGGGGTCACCCGGAGAGAAGGAATTTGAGAGATTACCCATTTGCGGACATATGCCTGATCGATTTCACTGAGGCTTGAAATTTTTACCGTTGCGGTCCGCTGATTCACCATTCTGAGGGTAACCTCGGTATCAGACGCGCGGACAATTTCGGCCTCGAGGGTTTTTCCCTCGGCGTTGGTAAAGGGGCGAGCCTCGATACAAGGTGATAGCAGAACAACCATCGCCGCCAGCAGGAGAGGAGAAAAGTTCATGAGACGAATCAATCTATGCGGATTCTCCGGGGGATCTATCAAATTCTGGGCCCTGCGCGGGCACCTTTGGGAAGTCCTGAAGGCAACTTTAGATATACCTCGGCTCGCCAAGGGGCTCTGGAGTATCTAGTTTCTGGGGAAGAACTTGGATGGACCTTGAGTTTAAAGTCATTGGCATGGCGTATGCCATTTGTGCCGGGATCCTCTTTCTGGGTGTGGTTCCGTATTATGCGGTGAAGTATCTTGGGCCGGGGAAGGTGCCGCCTCCTTCCAGAGGGCGGGTGCCCGTTAGTGGATTCGGGTTACCTGATATTGTTGGAGTTTCCTTGTTGTTTGGTTTTTACACCGGTCTCTTTCAACTTTCGAGGTTGGAGGCGGCGGACCCGGAACCGGCTGGAGCGGATGGCCTTGTCGTTGGTCTTATCGTTAGTATTCTGATTCAGGTTCTTCAGATCGTTTTTGTCCTCATGATGCTCGTCCGCAGGGTGAATCTGGTTGAGGCGTTCGGGCTGCGTTGGCGGGCTACCTGGTGGAAAGTGATTTATGCGCCGGCGGTGGTGTTAGTGATGTGGGCCTTCATGGCCGTGCTCGACCGCGCAGGATACAATGCTTGGCTGAGCCAGTTCGTTGAGGGAGATGGAATACAGGAGAGTGTTAAGCTCTTGCAGGAAACAACGGACCCAACGGTCTTCATCCTCATGGGGGTGGTGGCTTGTATTGGGGCGCCTCTCGCTGAGGAGGTGGTTTTCCGGGGCTACATCTACACGATGGTGAAACGAATGGCCGGATTACCGTTGGCCGTGATTTTATCGGGGCTGCTCTTTGGCGCGGTTCACATGAACCTCGTTGCCCTTCTACCTCTGACCGTTCTTGGCATTATCCTCGCGCTGTCTTATGAATACACAGGTTCTCTCTGGGCTCCAATCGCCATTCACTTTTGCTTTAATGCGCTGACTGTCGCGGTCCAGACCCTCTTAAAATTCAATCCCGAGTGGATCGAGGAGCTCGAAAAAAATGCCGGATTTATCCCATTATGGTGAAGATGCCGTGGTTTCCCGGTTGACCGCTCTTCTGGAGGCTGGTCCGGAAACCCTTACAGGCCCAGGAGACGATTGTGCTGTCGTGGAGAGTTCTGGAAGGGGGCAGGTGGAGCTCCTGAAGACGGATTGCGTGATTTGTGGAGTGCACTTTCTTCCGGATGCTCCTCCCCGGAAAATAGGATGGAAGGCCGTGGCGCGTACTCTGAGCGACTTTGCGGCGATGGGGGGATGGCCCCGGCACCTGATGGTGACTCTGGCGCTACCTTCCGATTGCCGGATGCGCTGGGTCGAGGAAGTCTACCGCGGGATGAACAAATGTNCGCGAACCTTTGATTGCTCGATTGTGGGTGGAGAAACTTCCTCTCTTCCGAAAGGAGCTCCAGTGATGATCTCGGTGGCAGGTACTGGAGTTGCGAGGCGTTCACAGGTTGTCCTGCGCAGTGGGGGTCGCCCAGGCGATCTTCTCTTTGTGACGGGAAAGCTTGGGGGATCACAGGGGGGGCGGCATCTGACCTTCATGCCGCGGCTCGAGGAGGCAGATTGGTTGTCACGAAACTTCAGGATCCACGCGATGATGGATCTTTCGGACGGTTTGGCCATGGACCTTCCCCGCCTCGCTTCGGCAAGCAGGTGTGGCTTCCGTCTGAANGAAGAGGCTCTCCCCCGATCTCGCGGAGTAACGGCGGAGGAGGCCCTGCGGGATGGAGAAGACTACGAACTGCTCTTCGCGATTTCGGAACGGAGCTCGCAGAGGTTGCGGGCTAAGTGGCCGGAGAGATTTCCAGGCCTCAAGCTTACTCCCGTTGGCGCGCTGTCCCCTGATGGCACGGAAGGGCTGTCGGGCGGATGGGATCATTTTCGTGAATAGGCTCAGCTCGTNTAAAGAAAGAGAGAACGACGGAGTGAGGGACTAGGAAGGGAATTTATTTAAGACATCCTTATTAAGTTCTTTTCAGATTTGCCCACGAACGGTAAACGGTCCGTCGACTTTCTGGTCACCATCCCCTCTGCCATGAAGAGCCTCCCTGTTGCATCCGTACTGATCATCCTTGCCCACACGGTCTTCGCAGAAGGACTCGAGGGCGACGAGACCCTTAACTCCCTAATTAAAATTTCTAGCGTGGAGGATGCGCCGCTTATGCTTGTAGGGTTCGATCCGAGCTCCAAGGCGCAGGAGTCAGAATCCGAGGTGCAGAATCTCAGGCAAGATCTTCGGGGGGCGGGAGCAAGATTACAGGAGGCNCGACGGGCCATGGAGACTGCTGCAGAGGAGCGAGATGAAGCCCGTCGAGAAGTTAGCGACCTGACCATGGCGAATCACAGGATGCTGATGGAGATTAGGAAGCTGCAAAAAGAGAAGGAGCAAGCGTTGCAGGAGGGAGAGGTCTGGAAAGCGCGTGCGGAGGAAAAAATGAAACCAGCTTCCGAGACCGGAAAAGCAGGCGTTGAAATGGCCGGACTCAAGGCGGAAGTTCATGCCTTGAGGGCAGATTTGATCCGGGTGCGCGAGGAGCTTAAAGACCCGATTGAACGGGCGAATCTTCGGAAGCAGTTGGTGGCCGCACGGGAGCATGGGAAACGGTTGGAAAAGGAGATCACGACAGTTCTCGAGAGCAGGGAGGAAGAGAGAAGGGCCGCCGCTCGCCAACAGAGGAAAATGACAGCCAAGGTCATGGCACTGAGCTCAGGTGCAGGCGGTTCAGACCAGCTCAGAGACGATTTGCGACTTTCAAAGGCCGGGCACATGAAGGCGCTCGTAGACGTGGAATTACTGAAGAANGATCTCGTGCGAGCAGGAGAAAGAGAGGAAAGGGCGCTTGTGGAACTGCGACAAGTCCGGAAGGGCATTGAGGCCTTGCATGCCGAAAAGTCTGCAATGGCAGAGTCCCGGATGCTGATTCAGCATGATCTCGATAAGGTTTTCCGTGAGGTCGAAACCCTCAAGAAGCAGATCGCAATGGAGCGCTCCGAGGGGGAGAGAGCACGGCAATCTGTGGCCCGTTTAACACTCGAGCTTGCGCATTGGACGGNAGCCTCTCNTGAGGCTGCGAGCATACCTGATGAACCGAATACCGAAGGGGAGCTCCTTGCTTCTCCCGAGGGTCTGAGCGACAAGGAAATCGAGCAGGGAATACCACAGGATGCGACGGGCAGGAGGCCCTCAGATTCAGGGGCCCCTTGAAGGAAGGCCAGTGCGCTAGACGTAGGGCAAAGCCTCTCCTACGCTTGAGATTTTTTCCTCGTTGTCGAGGAGTTCCTGAATGGGGTCCCAACGTCCCTTGACAAGNGCATCACGGGCGGAGTCGGGAATAGCACAACTGAATGTGTGGCCGGCGGACGAACGCACCTCTAGGTTTTCAACGTCGACGGTAATTTCAGTGGCCGGGTCGGCGTCAACGGCCTCGCGGAGTTGGTTAATCTGGTCGGCAGCAAGCGTAACGCAGGGCATGCCGAGGGTGGTTGAGTTGCCAAAGAAGATCTCGGCGAAGGATTCTGCGATGATGGTCTTGAAGCCATACTTGTTCAGCGACTGTGGAGCGTGCTCGCGGGAGGAGCCGCAGCCAAAGTTGACGCCGGCGAGGAGGACGCTGGCACCGTTGAAGCGTTCCTCGTTAAGGGGGTGGTCGGTTCGCTCCCCGGAGGTGGGGTCAAATCGCACATCGTAGAAAGCAAACTCGCCGAGGCCGTCAAAGGTGACGCACTTCATGAAGCGGGCCGGGATGATGCGATCGGTGTCGATATCCGCACCCGGAACGAAGACGGCGGTTCCGGAGACGGCGGTTATTTTTTCGAGGGCCATGCCAGAAAGGAGTCAGATAGGAGGGCTCAGGCGGCTGCAGTGGCAGGGTCAAAGTCAAAAACCTCGCGGGCGTCAGCGATGGATCCCGTGACCGCGGCTGCTGCCACCATGACAGGAGACATGAGAACTGTTCGCCCGGTCGGGGAGCCTTGGCGTCCCTTGAAATTGCGGTTAGAGGACGAGGCGCAAAGCTGGTCGCCAACCAGCTTGTCGGGGTTCATGGCNAGGCACATCGAACAGCCTGCAGCCCGCCACTCGAAGCCGGCCTCTTCAAAGACCTTGTCGATACCTTCTTTCTCACACTGGATAGCGGTCAGTTGTGAGCCGGGAACCGCAATGGCCTGCACACTCTCAGCAACTCGGTGACCCTTAAGAAACTTGGCAGCCTCCCGGAAGTCGGAGATCCGACCGTTTGTGCATGACCCGATGAAGGCAACGTCAACCTTGACGCCTTTGATCGGAGTTCCCCCGGGGATCTGCATGTATTCGAGGGCCTCCTGAAATGATTTTGCCTCTACCTCATCCCGGGCTTGGGCGGGATCCGGGATGGCTTCGTCGATGCTGATACCCTGATCCGGGGAGATGCCCCACGTGACTGTGGGCTCGATGTCGGCGGCGTCGATCTCAACCACGTGGTCGTATTCCGCGTCTGGATCGGATGCGAACGACTTCCAGTTCTCGACTGCGGCGTCCCACTCGTCTCCGGTTGGGGTGTAGGGACGGCCCTTGAGGAACTNGAAGGTCTTCTCATCNGGATTGACGTAACCGCAGCGGGCACCNCCCTCGATAGCCATGTTGCACACAGTCATGCGCTCTTCCATGGTCATTTCGTCAAAGAGCTCGCCGGCATACTCGTAGGCGTATCCAATACCACCCTTGGCGCCAAGGAGACGAATAATGTGGAGGGTGACATCCTTTGCGTAGACGCCAGGCCGGAGCTTCCCGTTTACCTCGATACGGCGCACCTTGAGNGGTTCCATAGCCATCGTCTGGGTGGCGAGAACGTCGCGGACCTGAGTGGTTCCGATACCGAAAGCGATGGCTCCGAANGCTCCATGGGTGGCGGTGTGGGAATCGCCGCAGGCGATAGTGGATCCGGGCTGGGTGATGCCCTGCTCGGGGCCGACCACGTGGACGATGCCCTGTTTGCCTGAGGCGAGGTCAAAGTAAGTGACGCCAAATTCGTCAGCGTTCTCCCGGAGGGCAGTCATCATGTCCGCCGCCAGGGGGTCGGCCGGGGCGTCCTGATTGACGGTGGGAACGATATGATCGATGGTCGCGAAGGTGCGATGGGGGTATTTCACCTTGAGTCCCAGATCCCGGATCATGCCGAAAGCCTGCGGNCTGGTCACCTCATGAATCAGGTGCGTGCCGATGAACAGCTGTGTGCGGCCATCTCCCAGGGTGCTCACGGTGTGAGCGTCCCAGACTTTTTGGTAGAGGGTCTTTCCCATTTGGTCCCGCCTGTGGCAGGGACGGGGAACCTGCTCTGAAATATGCNTCCGGGCAAGTCACAAGTAGCCCCTGAATGTGTCAGGANGNCCCCGGAACGGGGCTTTTGGGCCGCATATGGCCTTGCGGAGGCAAGATCCTTGCCGCCACAGGGAAGGAAGGCCTCTTTCCTGAGGGAAGGGTAAACGAAGCTAGTCTGACGTCTGCTGGCGTCTTTTGGCGTGATAAGATCGCTCGAGGGCGTATGCTNGTAGGACTGTGTTTGAGGTGCGCGATAGACCGCAAATGGTCGAGAAGGCTCTCCTCGTTCGCATTTGCTTCGATAAGCGCGAAGAGGAGGAATCACGGAGCCTGTTAGAGGAACTGGCCGAGCTGGTCGCTACGCTCGGAATCGGGGTTGTGGNCGNCCAACTCGTCAGGGCCCGCCAAACCCAGAAGAANTTTCTCTGCGGCAAGGGGAAGGCGGAAGAAGTTGCTTCCCAAGCCCGTGANCTCGGCTGTGATTGCATTGTGTTTGATAATCAACTGGCACCCAATCAGCAGCGGGAGTGGGAAGAAGCGGCTGATATGACCGTTATTGATCGGGAGGAAATCATCCTCGATATCTTTGCGCGCAGGGCTCAGACAAGAGAGGCCCGCTTACAGGTTGAGTTGGCCAGAATGGAATACGCCCTGCCNCGCATGGCCCGGATGTGGGGTCACCTCGATCGTGAGGGAGGTGGCGGTTCAGGAGGATCCGCCGCTGCCCGTGGGATGGGNGAGCAGCAGATTGAGGTCGACCGCCGCATGGCGCGAAAGCGGATTGACCGGATNAAGGCGGATCTTGCTGTGGTCAGAAAGCAACGGGCCACGCAGCGCAAGGAGCGGCAGAAGGCAGAGGCGCCTCATGCCGCCATCGTCGGTTATACCAATGCGGGGAAATCCACCCTGCTCAATGTTCTCTCCGGGTCGGAGGTGCTTGAAGCAGACATGCTTTTTGCGACTCTGGACCCTACGACCAGAAGAGTGGAACTTCCGGATGGCCGCGACCTGCTGGTGACCGATACTGTGGGATTCGTCAGGAATTTGCCGCATCGTCTGGTTGAGTCTTTCAAGGCCACTTTGGAGGAAGCGGTTCTTGCCGATTTCCTCGTGCATGTTCTCGATGCCAGCGAGCCCGAGCTGGAGCGTCTTTGCGATACAACCTTGGAGGTGATGACGGAACTTGGTGCCGCAGACAAACCGGTTCTTACCGTTCTTAATAAGATCGACTTGGTGCAGGATCCCCAACGGCTCCGGGCATTANAGTCCCAGTTTCCTGAAGCGGTCTCAATTTCAGCCCGGAGCGGTGAGGGCATGGACGCCCTGCATCACAAGTTTGTCGAGTATCTGTCCCGGGCAGTATCCCGCCGGCGCTACCGAATTCCGCAACACCGCGGCGACCTGGTGTCTCTCCTCCATGCTGAGGCGAAGGTCTTGGACACGTCATATGAGGGGAATAACGTGTTTCTTGAGGTCCTCCTCAGCAGGGAATTGGAAGGACGCCTCGAAGGCGACCGTGAGATTGTCCCGGCCTAACTGTCGATGAGGATAAATTTCCTTCTTTCCCGTAGCAATGCAAGGGAGGGGCGAAGGATCCNGACCCGGAAACGGGACTCGATGTGCTCGGATGGCCTAGAACTTGCCAACAGCGCTTACCGTTCAGTGGACTTGGCAAAACTGGCTCACTCAATTACTATGGCCATAGCGACATTCAGAATATCTTGATGAAAATGACGCAAAGCCTCATCCCTTGCTGGCAGGCTCTTTGGGTGCCTTCGCTCTTTCTGGGAGCCTTGTCTCTACCGCTTCAAGCGGATGAGCAGAATCTTCCCGCAAATCGACCGGCTCTGCAATCAGACCGGCAAAGTCCGGATCCGGCAGGGCCCCTTCCTCGTGTGGAAGGGAAGGTCGCGGGCAAAGCCGTGATTGTCGTAGAGGCGGAAGCAGTTGATGAAAAAGATCTGGCTGCTGCGAGAGCCCGTGTTGAAAAGGCCAATGCCGTTGCGCCCAACGTGCGACTTCAGATCTATCTCGATGAGAAACGATTCGGGCCGGGTTTTATCGATGGCAAACCCGGTAAGTTTACAACCAAGGCGGTGCACTCCTACAATAGAAGTATGGGGCGTGACCCGGATGCCTGGGAGGCTCTTCGCGAAGAGGCAAATCGAATGCTGGGCGAGACATACGCGGTTGCGATTGTTCCTGATTTCGCCACGGAGTGGGTCAATCCCAATCTCCCGCTGGAATATGCCGATCAAGCAGAGGAAGATCGAATGTCATATCGTAGTTATCTTGAGTTCATGGCCGAGCGGTATCACACCTCCGAAAGCTTTCTTACCCAGTTAAATGGAGCAGCGGTTGCCAACGAGGTGGCTCCTCGGAAGGCCCTGCTGGTGCCGAACGTTTCTCCCTTCCTGATCGAGGATNTGAAGGAAGGGCGGTCTCATGGAAAGGACCCGACTCTCAGTGCCCGNACAGTGGTGATTGATACCATTGGGCGGAATCTCTTTATTTACGANAGAGGGTCCGCCCCGAGCGCGCCTGGTGCTGCAGTAGTGGTTGCAGAAAAGAATGAAAATTTTGAGCCGCAGAAATTAATCGCGATGTTCCCCATCACTCCGGGCAAGCTGGAGCAGACTCACCATGGGGAGTGGACGATAGTGAATTGCCTCGAGCTACCAAGCTGGTATTACGACAAGCAGCTNCTCGATACCGGTGTTCGCAGCAGGGATCGCAGCAAGGTGCTACGGATTTCTCCCGGCCCGAACCTGCCTGTTGGTATATTATGGTCGGGGCTTTCAAAATCCGGAATTGGTATCCACGGCACGGCAAGTCCTCGGACCATAGGTAGATCCCTTAGCGCGGGGTGTATTCGGCTTGCCAACTGGGACGCAGTGCGTTTCCCGACCCTGATTCGGCCTGGAGCCAAGGTCATTGTCCGTTGAGAGAGGGTCTTCGGATTTACGCTCGGAACGCAGCGGGGCTCACATCATACTACGCGCTATGTCTGGCCCTGTAACTGCCCCCGAACGCCCGATGGTGGACAAGGGTGCCCTCGTCCGGGCCGTGCTGTATGTGGTCGTGGTTCTGTATCTTGTGACGGATNTCTTTGTAATTGGAGGGCCGTTGCGGCGTTCGCTAGCACGCAGAGCTCCTGATAGCGCAGAGGTCGTGGAGGCTGCCAAGGATGCAGGAGTGGTTGCTCGGATTCACTATCAGCCGATTCTGCTCACTCAGGTGGATCGTCGAGTCGAGGAGAACCTGTGGCGGTCAGGACGAAAAGTGGAAGGTCTCCCGCGAGATGAGAGAATTCTTCTCAGGCGTGCGGCCTTGAACGACCTGATTGATCTGCATCTTCTCCGACTCAAGGTTCGGTTCAGTCAGTCCGATGTGCCGGTAACGGACGACGAGATAGCATCTGAACTCGCCTTGTTTACTTCGCGTTTTCCCAGTGAGCAGGCATACCTTACCTCCCTGAGGGAAATGGGGTGGAGCGAAATGGAGCTACGCTATCGGATTGCGGCACGGATTCAGCAGGAAAAATACCTTTTCAGTATGATAGACGTCACGGTCGGAGAGCAGGAGGCAAAGATCTGGTTTGAAGAAAATAAGANACNACTTGCTCACCCTGAACGAGTNCGCGCGNGGCATATTTTCCGCTCAACGTCNGGNCNGACGGANGGAAAGCCTGAGGAAGNNTTGAAACTTCTNNAGGNGGCGCAGACNGANCTATCGGGAGGTGCTGAATTTGGTGAGTTAGCCCGNCAACTNAGCGACGATAAAAAAACAAGGATGNACGGGGGTGATCTTGGCTGGCTACAACCTGCCCGGGTTCCAGAGGGTCTTCAGAAAGTTCTTTTTACGCTGGATCCTGGCAAACCGGTGCTCGTCCAGACGGCAATGGGCTGGCACCTCGTAGAGGTGCTCGAGAAGAGGGGGCCGAAGGAGCGAACATTCGCGGAAGCGCGTAAGGAAGTTCTCGCCGCTCTCGAGGCAGTAAAACGGAGAGACGGACTGAGGGAATACCGAAAGGGACTTCGAGAGCGGGAAAAACCTCATATTGAAGTTTTTTTCGACGTTCTCGAGAGCGGCCTGTGAACCGCGCTCTCTACAAAAAAACAAGGCCGGAGTGAAAACGCCGGCCTTGCTGAAACTGGTAATTTCCCCTCGTGTTAACTGCCGGGCTGCGGCTGCTTAAGAAGATCGGAGGGGCTATCACCGTCCCAAGCATCGGCCTGGGAGGAGAGGATATCGTTCTTGGACCCATCCAGAACCTTGCCGTCGCTGAGACGCATGCGCATCGCCTTGGTGGATCCATCAATTCGGACTACAATCACCTTGTTCTCCCATAAATCTGGATCCCATTCAGAAGTATTTTTCTGGTAGCCATCGATAAGGAGCGGTCGGCTAGTAGTGTCGAGGTTAGTCTGTTCACTGATGTAGGCCCAGTGCACGTCACCGTCTTGGAGAATCTCCTGCGGCTGCATCCGGCCCCCCTCCTTGACCTTATCGTCTGGGGCGCTGTTCGAGCCCGCCGCCGGTGAATTTTTTACCCAGAATATAATCTCGGATTCAGTAACCCCGGAGAGAAACAGTTGTCTGAAGAAATCATTTGAGTAAGTCGTTCCGGTTCCTCCTTCTACTACATCCTCAGCGGTATCCTCGTTGGGAAATTGACCATCAAAATCCATTGCGAACCCATCGAGTGCCAGTTTCACCTGCTTAGCGTTGCTGACGGCCTCTGCCATNGCCGCGCGTTTCAGAGCCCTGAAAATCTGCGGTGTGGCGAGTGCGGCGAGTGCTACGATAATCGCGATAACGACNAGAAGCTCCACCAAGGTGAAGCCCTTTCGTCTGCTGCTTGTTGCAATGTTCATGTGTAATCCGGGTTTAGTATTTTTTTGTAGGCTTTGCGCGGTTACGCTGACCGGTCTTACTTGAAGGAGAAGACTTCGAGCAAGGAACCAGATACTAACTTTCTGCCGGTCCGTCACAAGGGGAAAAGCTCAGGCGCTACCTAAATCGGGTAGAGATCCACCGTGCNCCTGCCCTGCGGCGAGGATCGCCTCGCGCTGCAAACCCANCAGATCTTCGATACCTTTCTGCGAAAGTCTCAACATCTCCTGCATTTCGCCGGAGGTAAAGACGTTTTCCTCGCCGCTCCCCTGAAGCTCCACAAAATTTCCGTCTTCCGTCATCACAACATTAAAGTCCACCGAAGCATCTCTGTCCTCAGNATAGTTCAAATCGAGCACCGGGAGGTCGTCACAGACTCCTGCGCTGACCGCCGCTACCAGCTGATTCAGTGGGAACTCGGTCAGACCCCCGCTTCCAATAAGGCGATTTAAAGCTATGGCGACAGCGACACAACCCCCGGTTATGGATGCCGTTCGAGTGCCCCCGTCTGCCTGAAGGACGTCACAATCCACCCATACCGTTCTGGTCCCGAGTTTTTTCAGGTCCGTTACGGCCCGGAGGGCGCGGCCGATCAGGCGTTGGATCTCCGAGGAGCGACCATCAAGTTTTCCACGGCTGATGTCGCGGGATTTGCGTTCATGAGTTGAATAGGGAAGCATGCTGTATTCCGCTGTAAGCCACCCTCCGGGAACAGCCTGTGCCTTCATCCAGCGCGGGACATCCTCTTGAATAGTGGCAGCACAGATGACACGAGTGTTTCCAAAATTGACAAGTACCGAGCCTGAGGCATGCGGCGCGACATTGGGAACGAAGGAAACAGGGCGGAGTTGATCGGGAGCACGACCGTCAGGACGAGGCATGCACTGAGGGTAGTCACGGGCGTGGAGGCCGCAAGGGGCGAAACGGGCAAGATATCAATATTCCGTCTTTCCCACTTTCACATTTGGTCAATGGTTCGTTANGGTATGAGCGTGGGCCAATTTGGGGAAGACATGGAAAAGTGGGCGTCCGATGTCATTTTCGGACGAGTTCGAGGATTGGGCGCTGCGATCACGCGAGTGCTTTTCAGGGGCCTCTCTTATGTCTTTGGAATAATGGTTNAGTTTCGGCTGGCCATCCACCGGAGGCGTTGGAAGCAGCAGGAGAACTTAGGCACCCGGGTTGTAAGCGTGGGAAATCTTACAGTCGGGGGAACCGGAAAAACCCCGGTGGTTGAGCTTCTGGCGCGATCGCTCAGGGAGCGAGGTCGTAAAGTCGCCATTTTAAGCAGGGGATATAAAAGTCGTAAGCTGGATGAACCCCAGCAGTGGGGTGACCTTGACTCCGCAGAATGCAAGGCACTGCCAAAGATTGTCAGCGATGGTGAAGAGTTGCTACTGGATGCAGTTTATGCAGGAGATGAACCTTACATGCTGGCAAAGAACCTGGAGGGGGNTCAAGTCGTAGTAGACAAGAACCGGGTTAAGGCAGGGCGCTTTGCGGTGAAGGAACTGGGCGCAGATATTCTCGTGCTGGATGACGGGTTGCAGTATCTGGCCCTCGACCACGAGTTTGATCTAGTGCTTATTGATCAGAATGCACCTTTTGGGACCTCAGCCCGCGCCCTTCTTCCGCGGGGGACGTTAAGAGAGCCTCCCCGAAACCTCTGCCGTGCTAGCCATATCATGATCACCAAGTGCCATGGGCTGACAGAGGAGGGTCTTCTTTCTTCGCTGAAAAAACATAATTCAGTTGCGGAGATAATGCAGACGACACATGCGCCGAAATACCTTGAGCAGGTTTTTGGAGATAAGCGGCTTCCGTTGGAGGAGCTCGAGGGCAAGTATGTTGCAGCAGTCAGCGGAATCGCAGTGCCGGAAAGCTTTGAGAATTTGCTGGAAACGCTGGGGGCGAGAGTGGAGTTCCANCGGATCTTTGCGGATCACCACCAGTTTAGGCAAANTGAAATTGACCGATTCATGACACGCTGTGTTGAACGGGACATCGAGATGATTATCACCACTGAGAAGGACGCAGTGCGCTTTCTCGAGCCAAGCGAGTTAGACGTGGAGATTTATTTCCTGCGGATTGAGGTGGAAATTATCGATGGACAGGATGTCTGGGATCGTTTCATAGGGCACCTCGTCGAGCCAAGAGAGAAGCCTGCGGTGGAGTGGGCGGAGGAGAGGCTTTTGCTGGATCCCATAGGTTCTTGAGCTGATCACCAGCGAACTCTAAGTTCCCTGAAGAACAAAGCTGAGGCCGGAACATGCAGGAAACGGAATGGATCGTAGCAGAAGTGCCTGAAGGGGTCAGCCCTGATGCGGCGGGGAGCCACAACCTCCCGTTCATCCTGCGTGTTCTGCTTGCCCAACGGGGTTTTACGGATGCCGCGCGACTGGAGCCATTTCTGCGTCCCCGGCTTCGCGACTTGCGCGACCCCTTTGAGCTGCCCGATATGAATCTTGCTGTAACGAGGACTCTACAGGCTGTGGACAGTGGCGAGCCTGTGTGCGTTTTTGGAGACTACGATGTAGATGGGATCACGTCTGTGACAATTCTTTCAGGCCTTCTTTCAGATTACGGGCTGGAGGTTCAGCCATTTATCCCCATTCGGGGGGAGGAAGGATACGGGCTCAGTGATGCTGCAGTGGAACGCTGCCTTGAATCTAAGCCAAGGCCGTCGCTTCTGATCACGGTGGATTGTGGAACTGCCTCCGGGGAGCAGATAGAAAGGTTGGCAGCGGAAGGCATCGATGTGATTGTAGTGGACCATCATGAAACCGGGCCCGGGGGGCGACCTCCAGCGGTGGCAGTGGTCAATCCCAAGCTGGGGGATGACTATGGGTACCTCTGCTCTGCGGGAGTTGTTTTCAAGCTTGCGCATGCACTCCTCAAGAGGCGACGGATCGAGGGAGTAGATCTGAAAGACGTTCTGGATCTTGTCGCGGTGGCGACAGTGGCAGATATCGTGCCGTTGATTGATGAAAATCGTATGCTGGTTCGTCATGGTCTGCGGCGGCTCCCGCAGACTGTCAACCCTGGGCTGAATGCGTTGATGGAGGTCAGTGGTATCAGCGGTTACGCCAGCAGCAGTGATGTCGGATTCCGAATCGGTCCTCGAATTAATGCGGCGGGCCGGATGGATGCTCCCGAGGATGCCCTGAAAGCCTTGATGACTGACTGCAGAGAGGTTGCGGTTTCGATGGCCGAACAACTGGACCAGCACAATCGGAGGCGTCAGAAGCATGAGCAGCAGATGCACGAAGAAGCTCTCAGGCTGCTTGACGAGGAGTCAGCGGTTGATGAGGCCCCGGTGATTGTAGTGGGCTCCAGGCAGTGGCATCCCGGGGTAGTAGGGATTGTCGCCTCCAAGCTGATGCGGACATACCATAAGCCTTCGTTTGTCATTGCTTTCGGCGAGGATGGGTTTGGCAAGGGAAGTGGCCGTAGTATTGAAGGGGTCTCGCTTGTGGATGCCATCGATTCCTGCAGATTGCTTCTTGAGGCGGGAGGCGGGCACCATATGGCTGCGGGAATCAGTCTACGCGAGGACAGGCTGGACGAATTCCGGCAGGCGTTCGGGAAATACGTGCTGGAGAATACCACCGCAGAGAGTCGGAGACCGCGTCTGCATATCGATGCAGAGGTTCCGCTTGAAGAGCTGTCGCTGGATTTTCTTGCCAGTTATGAGCTCTTGCAGCCATTTGGCTCAGGCAACCCCCAGCCGGTTTTCATGTCTCGTAACGTGTGGCTTACGGATTCACCTCGCCACTTGAAGAATAAGCATCTTCGACTTGCTCTTCGGCAGGGGATCGCGGAGCGCGATGCGATGTTTTTTGGAGCTGGTGGGAGGGAGCTGCCCGATCCGCCGTGGGATGTTGCATTTACAATAGATCGCAATTTTTTCCGGGGGCGACTCTCTCTGCAGATGAGCGTGAAAGATATCCGCCGGGCCAGATGAAAACGCGTTACTTTCCAAGAGTGCCTGTGCCTTTAGCTCGGACAAAGAAAGGCTTGGAGAGCAGATGAACGAGTTGACTCCAGACCTCGCACTGTCCTCCTGCGGATTCATCGAACCCAAGGAGGTCGAGGCCCTCGCAAAAGCAGATATCCATGCGGTGGAAGACCTTTTGAACTGGTTCCCTCGACGATATGAAGATCGGCGTTGTTTTGACGCCTTTCCGGTGCATGTCGCAGGAGATGCCGTGTGTCTGCGGGGAATGGTAGTGGACTCAGCGAGAAAAAGATTTGGGGGACGCCGTCAATTCTATGAGATCGTCGTGGAGGGATCTGGCGACAGCCTGCTTTCCAACAGCAGGATTACATGCCGCTGGTTTAACATGCCTTATCTTCACCGAATGGTGGCGGTTGGCCATGAGGTTGTCATTTACGGCAAACCCAAGGAACAAGGATCACGCATGCTGATCGATCATCCGGAATTCGAGGTGGTTCAGAATGAGGGGGGATCTTCGATTCATCTTGAAAGGATTGTTCCGATTTACCGGAATATATCGGGGATTCCAGCTCGTCGACTTCGGGAGCTACTCCATGAGGCTCTGAGTGGTCTGGACGTTGAATGGGGAGAACCCGGTCCCGTCTTTAGCGATTGTTCCCGGGGAGAAATGTTGCGAGATGTTCACTTCCCCGGAGAGGTGGAGAAAGCTCAGTCAGCCAGACGAAAATTTGCGCTTGAGGAATTCTTTTTGCTTCAGTTGAGGGTGCTCTGGCGGCGGCAACGGTTTCGTTCGCAGCCAGGGAGAATCCAAGGTCGTAAAACCAAACTTCTTCGCGCCTTTCATGAAAGCCTGCCGTTTGATTTGACGGACGCTCAGAAGCGGAGCGTTAATGAGATCGCGGCTGATCTTCGTAGTGAGCGCCCGATGAACCGGCTCTTGCAGGGCGATGTGGGGTCGGGAAAGACCTTCGTAGCCATGTGTGCGATGATGCTTGTGGTGGAGTCAGGGAGTCAGGCTGCTCTCATGGCTCCTACCCAGATTCTCGCAGAGCAGCACTACCTGACGTTTCGTAAATGGCTTTCTTCGCTGGAGGTTCGAGTTGCCCTTGTAACCGGTTCGAGGAAAGAGAGCGATCATTTCGGTTTTGAGGGAGCTCCACAGATCGTAATTGGGACTCATGCGCTTCTCTACGATAATGTGGATTTCAAGGATCTGGGGCTGGTTGTTATCGATGAGCAGCACAAATTCGGGGTCAGCCAGCGAAGCAGGCTTATTCAGCAGGGAACCATCCCGGATGTCCTCGTTATGACGGCAACCCCGATCCCCCGGACGCTGACCCTGACGATGTATGGAGACTTGGACGTCTCGGTTCTGGATGAGCTTCCTGCTGGCCGGGGAAAAATTATTACCGGGATGCGGGAAAAGCCCAAAGTGAGCGATGTGACGAAATTTCTGCGGGAGCAGCTGAGTTCCGGCCGGCAGGGATACATTATCTATCCGCTTGTTGAGGAAAGTGACGCACTACGGGCGAGTTCAGCCAAAGGCGAGATAGATAAGTGGGCGAAGCGCCTTCGAGATTATGAGGTGGGCCTGCTTCATGGGAAAATGAAGCCGGAGGAAAAGGAAGAAGTGATGGCTCGGTTTAGAGACAATGACATTCAGGTCCTCGTCGCTACCACTGTCGTTGAGGTTGGCGTGGACGTTCCCAATGCAAACGTGATGGTGATCTACAACGCTGAGCGCTTTGGCCTTGCTCAGCTCCATCAGTTACGAGGACGGATCGGGCGTGGAAGTTACCAGAGCTACTGCATTTTGGTCACGGATGGGAAGAATGAAGAAGGGAAGAGGAAGTTACAGGTTCTTGAGAATACCACAGACGGTTTCAAGATAGCGGAAGAGGACCTTAACCTGAGAGGACCCGGAGAGGTGTTGGGGACAGCCCAGAGTGGGATGAGCGATTTGCGCTTCGTGGATTTTCTGGCTGACGGAAGTTTGGTGAGAGAGGCAAGGCAGCTCGCTGAGGAAGTGTTGGAACGTGACCCAGAGCTGGAGGAGTCTCCTCGTCTGAAAAAAGAGGTGGAAGCGATTACAGAGGAATGCTGAAGAAATTTCTCTTAACGCTCTAGAATTTCGACCTCGTATCCGTCAGGGTCAGTGACGAAAGCCATCTTGCGCTCTCCTGCTTCGAATTTTTCTCTCCATTGTTCAGGCCAGATATCTATGCCTCCAGCCTCAAGGGCTCCGCAATACTCAATAATGTCCGGAACCCCCACACAGGTGTGCATCAGATCCTCAGGAAACTGGACTTTAAACCCCGGCGAGTAAGTGAGTTCAAGAAAATGCTCGTTCCCGGGGAGGTGCAGAAAGGCCAGCTTATTCCCCTGGGGGGAGTCTTTCCGTTCTCCAAGTTCGAAACCCAGTTGCCGATAGAAGGAAATTGAAGCTTCAGGGTCAGAGACCCGAATCCGGGTATGAAGAAACTTGATCATCAAGCAAGTAGTGGAAAGTGGGGTCGGGGAGGCAAGGATAGAATTGCATAGTGAGCATATTTGCAGACCTGAATGAGAGAGAAGCTCACGCTGAAATAGATTGCCTCTTGCTACGCCGCGGGACCAGCAGTAGTAACCGTTATCGGTTTGCAGTCTTTCAGCCTGACCCTAGCGCTCCGCTATCTCAACCCAAAGCGGACCTATTTCTCGCTTATCACCCTGGTATGTCTTCTGGGGGTGGCAGTAGGGGTAATGGTGCTCATTGTGGTGCTGGCTGTGATGGCTGGTTTTGAGAGAGAGGTTAAAAGCCGTCTATTGGGTTTTTCTCCGCATATCGAGCTGAGGAAGGAAGGAGTAGTCGTCACGACGAGGGATGGGGGCATGATTGCGGGAACCTTGGCAGAAAGGAGTCCTTCAGCAATCTCCCTGCGTCTCGATGAGGCCATGGAGACGCCGATAGCCATTCCCACTGAAGATATCGTCTCTCTTGCAAAAACGCCCCTGTTGATCCGGGAGTGGGGTAATCTGCAGAAGCGTGTGGAAAAGGTAGCGGAAGTGACAGAATCTTATGCGCAACTCCGGGATTTTACGATTCTTGAGAAATCGGATCGATTTGCGCCGATAGAGTTTCGAGCAATCGACACCTCTAATGAGCAACAAATGGCAGCCTTGGGAGAGCTTATCCTTGATGGGGGTAGCGCGGACGTGGGCTTTGACGAAAGAGCTGTGGTTGCTGAATCGACCGCAAAAAATTTCGACATATCGGTGGGGGACAGGATCTTACTTCACTCTGCTCGTAACCTGCAGCAGATGGCGGATTCATGGAAAATTACCGACCAGGAGCTGGTGGCGAAAGAGCATGCCGATCTGTTTGATAAGGCTCGCAGAGACCTCGTTCAGGAGATGGTTTCGAAGGAAGGCAATGAGGTGTTTGATTGGGAATTTCTGGCGGGCTTGGCTGATGCCATTGATGGGCTTCGGGCCGGGAAAATACGGCCCAGCGAACAAGAGATCCTGAATACGATTCTCATCATTCTTCAGGAAGGAACCCGCAAAGAGGAGAGCTCTACGTTTGTGTTGGAGGGGGGATCATTGAAGAGAATATTGGAGCAGTTGGATCTTCTTGAGCAAATGGACCGCGAAGTGGAAGACGGGCGATTGTTGCGTGGTTTAAGGGAAGTGGCCCTGCCTCGGGAGCTTGAGGTTGTAGGGATCTTCCGGACGAGCCAGCACGTGATGCATCCCGCGGTCTTTGTGCCCCTCGCCACCGGACAGGAGCTGAAGAATATGGAGGGAGGAGTCGAGTCTATAGGGGTCCGGGTTACTGATCCATACCGGCTGGAGGAGGTTCAGGCCTTGCTCGAACAGGAGTTGGGGCCTTCATGGTCCGTGCGCAGCTGGCAGGACCAGAATCGTGCATGGGTCGATCTCATAGCTCGCGAGCGCATGATGATGTACTTTGCACTGTCGTTCATCGTTCTGGTTTCCGCGTTTTGTATCATGGCAGTGATTTTCACAATCACGATCATGAAGAAGCAGGAGATCGGGGTCATGAAGGCCTTGGGAGCGACGCCCTTTCAGGTTATCCGAGTGTTCACTTTCCAGGGATCGATCGTGGGGTTGATCGGGGCGCTGCTTGGAGTTGGACTGGGCCTTCTTGTTGTGCGTTTCCGTGATCCGATATATCAGGCGCTCAAGAGGATTGGATTTGATGTCTTCCCTCAAGAATTTCATGGAATTGATGGGCTCCCTGCTCATGTCAACATGCAGGAAGTCGCTACCGTTGGCATAGGAGCCTCAATTCTCTGCGTTATCGCAGCCCTGATCCCTGCGTTCTTAACCTCCCGGCGTGATCCTGCGCGCTGCCTGCGTAATTACTAGGTTACTGCGTAATGGAAATCTGGATCGCCGAGGGGGAGAGGAAAAGTGGACCCTTTGAGACATATCTCGTAAGGGGGCGGATTGAGGAGGGCGACCTGTCCGGAGACGAGCTCGCCTGGCACAAGGATCAGGATGGCTGGGTGAAGTTGCGGGAGATGGACGTCTTCCGGGCTGCGTTCGAAAACAAGAGTCAGGAGGTGCCCGTCGCCCTCCCACCACCGCTCCCGGTTGAGCCCTACCCTTTTCTCAGGTTCTTTGCTCGCTGGTTTGATATATTGCTCTACCTTCTCTGCTTTTTCTCTCTGTTCCGGCTGGCAGGCAGGGACTTCGCTCAGGTCGACACCGGGCCATTCCTGTATCTATATTTTCTCCCCTGCCTCCTGCTGGAGGCGGGCATAGTCCACAAGCTGGCAACAACCCCGGGCAAATATCTTCTGGGAATTCGGGTAACCAATGCAGACGAAAACCAGCTCACCTTACAGGCTGCGCTGATTCGATCTCTTCGGGCATTTATCGTTGGCCTTGGCCTCATGGTACACCCTTTTCTGACTGCAATTTGTCACGTGTATTGCCTCTGGTATCTTCTCCGTCGCAAAGAAGCTCCATGGGATACGATGACGAACACAAAGGTTATCGCCCAAAGACCCTCGGTTAGTGTTGCAGTACGGTTTACTCTTGTATTTTTGGCGGTCTTTTCGCTTCTCTTTGTTGTCTTGCGACCTGGCTTCGATGCTGTGCTCGAGGAAGTGATAAAAGAGGAGAGGAAGCGATCAGGCGAGGTTCGTTGACTCTTTGCACGATAAGGCGGATACTCGAAGACAGATGCCCGGAACCGTCTATTTTGATCTGGAAACGCAGCGTAGCTTCAACGACGTTGGGGGGTCATCCAACCTCAGCCAGATGGGGGTTTCCGTAGGGTGTTCCTTCTGTACAGAATCGCGGGAATACCGCCTTTACCCTGAGGATGAACTAGAGGACTTGGTCCAGCTTCTGACGAAGGCCGATCTGGTGGTGGGCTATAATCATCTCCACTTCGACTATGGGGTGCTCGAAGGCTACACCATATTGGATCTGAGTTCCCGAACGGTTAACCTGGACTTGATGGCTGATCTCAAAGAGCTCATTGGTAGGCGCGTTGGTCTTGGGCACGTTGCCGCGGCTACTTTGGGAACCGGCAAGACTGCGGTTGGCGTTGATGCATTAAAGTGGTGGCGCGAGCATAAAACGACAGGGAGTAACGAGCCATTGATGCGCATCGCGGAATACTGTGCCTATGATGTGAAGGTGACCAAGTGCCTTCACGAGTATGGGCGGGAGCACGGACATATCAAGTTTGACGACGGCTCCGGGTCGGAGCAGGAGATCGCCGTGGACTGGTGAACCCTCCCCCGCCTGCAGGTAAAGCGATCGCCGTCAGGGGCCTCAGGGAGGTCTTAAGATTTCGGGTGAGCGCCCTCTTCCCTGGATCGTGGCTTGACTACACAATGTGTTCTTTCCCCACAGTAGGAACAGTTGAATGTGTTTGTGAGGAGAATATCCCGGGAAATTCGCAGCCGGTAGCTCCAGAAAGTTCGTCCTGCATGCCGGTTACGCTGGGCACGCGATCCCCGGAGGACCGGGCCTCGACAAAGAGGGCAATACGCCGAGTGAGCAAAAAACCTGTAGAGCAGGAAGATACAAAAGCTGGTAAGAAGTCCATAAAGCCCCAGTTCAGCCCGATCGGGTAAATCCAGATATAGTGCGGAAAGGACCAGACCGGTCGAGGTGGCGAGGACCAGGCAAAGCAACAGAAGACACAAGGCGCCTAATCGCAGG
>PARF01000048.1 GCA_002709915.1 Roseibacillus sp.
GAGCTCCGGCTTCCACTAGTCTTCGTGCCATCAGGAACTGATCCAGCCGCTTCCATGGCCCATCAGCAGTCAGCTTCTCCGTTCCTTTTCCATACCTCTCAATGACTTTTGGATCTTCCGTGCTCAGATCAAGAGCTCTCGCTAGGCGGCTTGAAGTCAGGACCCCGAATGCCTGTTCAGTAAAGGTATCCAGTCCTGCCATGGCGCCAGAGTGATCCACCTCCCTGCGGAAATTGTCGAAGGAGCTCAGCAGGGCCCTTCGGTCTGCGAGCCGCTCAATACTGATATCCTTCAAGACCATGTCTTTCTTGCCCCCTCCACGGAAAGGGGAGAAGGCCGCATGAGAAGGACCAAGGAATCCTGATTGGCCCGGGTCGCCCCACTGGTCATGCTTGCACTTTGGGGATAGGCCGAGGAAGGAAGGCACTCCGGGCCTAGTCTGTCCAGAAAGCTTGGACAGCACCGAGCCGATGCTGGGCCAGCCTCCGGGAGGTTGCGGACCCTGGGGTTTTCTCCCGGTGAGGCACTGAACGGCATCATGACCACCCGCGGCGCCAACAATGGAGCGGATGATGGAAAACTTATTCATCATCTTGGCCATTTGCGGGAACAGCTCGCAGATTTCAATACCGGGAACGTTGGTTCCAATGGGATTGAATTCGCCCCGAATCTCGGAAGGGGCATCAGTCTTGAGGTCCCACATATCCTGATGGGGGGGGCCACCCGCGAGAAAGATCATGATAACCGCCTTGTGATCCAAAGGCTTAAGCTGGGCTTTCGACTCGGCGCGCAGAAGTTGAGGGAGGGAGGCTCCGCCCAGTCCGAGTGCGCCAATCCTCAGGAAACCGCGGCGCGTCATGCCGTCACAGAATGCTTCTCCTTTTTGGGCGGCGATAGTCAGCACGGTAGAATAAAATTTAAGCTCCTTTAAGCTATCTTAGGTCTGATACGGGTCATGGCTATCGCCAAAACCCCATGACTGCGCCCACGTTTATATGTGTTCATGAGAACACTATACATGAGAAGGGCTTCGCCCAGGTGGCCTGGAGGATCCATGACCGTTTTTGTAACAACTCAGGGAACTTCAAAGCGATAAATCGACGCCCCAACTCCCTCGCTCACAGTGAAAAAGAACTCGCTATCAGAAGAAAACGCGATGGATTCGCCCTGAGGCTCAAACCGCACCGGGATCTTAATCGGGTCCTCTCTAAATAATTCGTTTAGCGGGTAGTCAGGGTTCCGTCTTTTCCAGAGGAGAGCCCCCGCTCCGGGCTGTCGCGAATGGCTTCGCAGAATGATCATGCGCCCGTCCTTTGAAATATCTCCTCCACGTATTCCCGCGGATGGAGCGAAGCTGCTTACTTCGCTGAGGGTGCGGAGAGTTCCGGGTCTCTGTGGTCCGGGTGCATGGAATACCGAAGCCACCTCTGCAGCGCCCTCACTTCTTTTCCGAGTGATGAGGTAAATGTCCTCGTTGAGGGGATCGACTAACAAAGTTTCGCACTCTCGTGGGTCAGTGGGGAATCGCATGGGAAGAACCTCAACCTCAGCCAAGGTCCGTTGCTTTTGGACAGGGATTGTGTTCAATATCGGTTCTAGGACCCTGTAAACGGTGACAGTCCGGCGGGATAAGTCATTATTCCCTGTATCGGCAACGTAGAGATAATCGCGGTCTTTTGACGGTCCCGGTCCGATAGCAATGTCCTCCCAGTCAATGGCCCAGGCTCCTTCGAGTCGAAATATCCCAAGGAGACCACCATCGGTGCCAAGAGCGAATACTCTGGCTTCGTCTCCTGAGTCATTATGGGCCCAGATTACATCTTTATTCTTTCTGCTCAGAGCGATACCTGAGATTTCCGTAAGGTTGTCGGTATGCACCCGTCCTGTGCGAACACCCGGTTTCGACCCTGCGGATTCGAGGGCCCACCATCCGACACTCAGCAAGAGAAGGACTAAGATGAATCCGAAGAATCGATCACTCCTCAATTTTCTGCCGTGCTTTCCTAGTTTCATCGAGATTCAGTTTGTTTGTTCTCGGTTAGATCCTGTAGCATGGCCCTACCGGCTTCGCTGGAAACAATAACAAAATTCTCTGTCAAATGGCTACTTATGTATACGAGACGATTCCAGAAAATGCTGATGAAAAGCCCCGCCGTTTTGAAGTTCAGCAGAAAATGACGGAAGATGCTCTGACACATGATCCGGAGAGCGGTCTACCGGTTAAACGGATCATCACCGGCGGGTGCGGGATTGTTACCCATGGAACCAGTATCCTGTCCATGCGCTCCCGAGGATCAAAGTAGGGCTCAGTGCCATGCTGGACATGGCAAATGGGGTCTTCCTTCCATTACCGGGGCAAAATGGATGGCTGGGTCCGAATGACGGGAGCAGCTGACAAGTCTCTGCGAATCTGAACTGACAACTCAGATTTCGTGCCGTATCAAGAGAGAGCTCAAAGGCCATTAACCCACGATGCCTCGATTTTTTATACGCTCTTTGGTAGCAGCTCTGCCCCCTTTGGGTGGCGTTGCCTTCGCGGGGGTGGAAGTCGCGCCTCGAGAAATGCCGCCGCCGCTTTCCCGCAAAGTTGATTTTGCTGAAGACGTTAAACCGATTCTGGCCAAAAGCTGCACGATCTGTCATGCGAACGGGAAAAGCAAAGGCGGATTTAACATGGACCATATCCACTCCTTTGTCGGAGGAGGTGATAGTGGCCCGGCGGTCGTTTCAGGAGACAGTGGAAAAAGCCTGCTCGTCGAGCTGCTTCTCAGCAATGACCCTGACGAGAGGATGCCTGTCAAAGGGGATCCGCTGAGTCTTGAGGAGGTTGCGATCATAAGGACTTGGATCGACCAGGGTATGCAGTGGGAAAAGGGGTTCACTTTTGCGAAATTTCGTAATGCTCCTATCGCGCCCCGGAAAGTGGCTCTGCCCGGAGGGAATTCTGCCAACCCGGTTGATCGGTTTCTCTCTCCGTACTACGCCGCAAATAAGATCGAGGAAGCCCCGCCAGTGAGAGATGAGGTTTTCGCCAGACGAGTGTATCTGGATGTCCTCGGGATTCTGCCGACAGCGGGGGAGTTACAATCCTTCAAGCAGGACCCCAATACGGACAAGCGTGAGCAGTTGGTGGAGAATCTCCTGTCGGACAAGAAGAACTATGCAGAGCACTGGGTGACGTTCTGGAATGACAACCTTCGCAACAGTTATACCCGTCAGTATCACGGGGGAGGGGGAAAGCCGATCACCGGATGGCTAAAGTCCGCCTTGTCTGAAAACAAGCCTTACGATCAGTTTGTGAGGGAGCTAATCGATCCAGTGGGAGGCTCTGATGGTTTTATCAAGGGGGTGGCTTGGAGAGGAACTGTAAATGCGTCACAGGTAACTGAAATGCAGGCAGCTCAGAATGTGGCGCAGGTATTCATGGGGCTGAATATCAAGTGTGCCTCCTGTCATGATTCCTTCATCAACGACTGGACTTTGAAGGAGACGTATTCATTTGCAGCAATTTTCGCTGGTGGGCCACTTGATATTCATCGCTGTGATAAGCCTACCGGAGAAAAAGCCGAACCCGCCTTTCTGTATCCAGAGCTCGGCACGATCGATCCGCAGGCCTCTCCGGGGCAACGGGTCGCGCAGCTAGCGAAGATCATGACCTCTCCGGAAAACGGACGGATGACCCGGACAATAGTGAATCGTTTGTGGGCTATCTTCTTCGGCCGTGGGCTAGTCGAGCCTGTCGACGAGATGGACAACCCGGCCTGGCATGCTGATCTGCTGGACTGGCTTGCGGTTGATCTGGCGGAGAGTGGCTACGACCTGAAACACACCATGAGTGTTCTTCTTAATTCCCGGGCTTATCAGCGACCAGCGGTCTCTCTCGATGAGGAGGCGGATGAGTTTGTCTTCCGGGGTCCGGTGGTCCGTCGGATGTTCGCTGAGCAGTTTCTTGACGGATTGGATCAAATCATTCTGGCAGCAAAGGATTCGCCGGCGGCAGCGCGTGGGACCGGACGTAAGCGTGCTGGTTCGCGAAATCTTGATCGGTTGATGCGGACGCTGGGAAGGCCAAAGAGAGACGTCGTAGTTACTCGTCGCGAATCAAGAGCGACCACTGCGCAGTTTATCGAATTATCTAATGGTAGATCCGTGGCCGATCTGGTGGCGAAGGGAGGGAAGGAATGGCTCGATTCGGGACGCGCGCCGACAGTTCTTGTGGAGGATCTTTTTGTAAGTTCGTTCGCTCGAGATCCCTCGGTAAAGGAGCTGGAATCAGCTTTGGATATTATCGGTCGACCCGTAACCGCACGTGGGATAGAAGATTTGTTGTGGATGCTGGTGATGCATCCAGAATTTCAGTTAATTCAGTAAGTTGCCGTGTAGAGCGCCAAGGTTATGACTACCCCAAAAAACCGCCGTGATTTCCTCTCTTCAGCCTCGGCTGCCACCCTCGGGGCGTTGGCAGCTGGTTACCCTTCAAGTAGTGCTCTGGCAAAGTCTGGGAATCTCAACTCTACAGCTGATACGGTGATCGTGCTGTGGATGGGGGGAGGAATGGCGAGCACGGATACTTTCGATCCCAAACGCTACGTTCCCTATGAAAAGGGCTTGGATCCGAAGAGAGTGCTTTCCACCTTCCCGGCCGTCGATACCGTTGTGGATGGGCTCCAGTTTACGGAGGGTCTTGAAAAAATCGGTCGCGTGATGGATCGGGGAACCCTGATCAAGACGTATCAGGCAGCAGATTTGGGATTTATTCTTCATAGCCGGCATCAGTATCACTGGCACACCGCCTACGAGCCGCCCCTCACCGTGGCAGCGCCTCATATCGGGTCATGGATCTCGCGTACTCTGGGTCCATTGAATCCTGATCTCCCGGCATTCATTGATATTGGACAAACGTTTGATGGCGGTGAAAAGGAATCCCTCAAGGCATTTCATACCGCTGGGTTCCTCGGAAGTGAGTTTGGCCCTTTCTTTCTTGTGGAACCCGATCAGGCCGTGGAGGCGGTGAAACCTCCTCCGGGGATGAGTGACGAGCGTTTTTCGAAGCGCTATCAGGCGTATAAGAAGCTTCTTGCTGACAGTCCGATCCAGCAGCATGGATCGGAGCATCAACGTGAATCCCTGTTGAAGTCGATCGACAATGCCCACCGTCTGCTTTCCAGTCCGAAGGCTCGTAAGGCGTTTGACCTGAGCCTCGAACCCAAGGAAAGCTACGACACATACAAGGTAGGGGGACGATTCGGGCTTGGGTGCCTGCTGGCCCGGCGCCTTACCGAGGCTGGGGCCCGTTTTATTGAGGTAACGCACGGCTATTACCCATTCAAGTACTGGGACACTCACGATAATGGGCACACCAGAATGAAGGAGCTCAAGCAGATGATCGATGCTCCAATCGCTCAACTGGTTCTCGATCTCGAGGAGCGAAAGCTCCTGGATCGCACCTTGATTGTGGTGGCCAGTGAATTCAGCAGAGACATGATGATGGAGGGTAAGCCCGAAAAAAGAGTGAAAGACCAGGTCAACGTGCCTCCCAGGATCGATGGACCCCAGCACTACGGAATGCATCGCCATTTCACAGGAGCGGGAAGCGTTCTTCTCTTTGGTGGCGGTGTCAAAAAAGGATTCGTCTACGGAGAGACTGCGGATGAACGTCCCTGTACAACTGTGAAGAATCCGGTTAATACTCAGCAGTTACATGCCAGCATCTATCGTGCGCTTGGTATTCCCCATGATCATCACTATGCGGTCGAGCAGCGTCCCTTCTATGTTACTCCGGATGGAGTTACCGAGCCGGTCATGGACCTTTTTGGTTAAAAAAAAGGGCTTAGGTAAGCTGGTGGTGGATTGCTGCTGTGGTGCCGCGATTCTGTCGCAAGGAGCCTGCAATATGGATTCGATCGGCTCTCGAGCGCCCGATTCGCCCCAATCTGGGGAGCTCTAAAGCATCAGGATAAACTTCTTGCGCGATTTCGGGTGATTCCTAGCGTTGACTCAATGACCGCTAAGTTTCTTTCATTTTCACTCGTTGCAATTCTGATGATGCTCATAGCTTCTGCCGAGGAGGAGGCCAGTGAACTCTATACTAACGGAGTGATCGACCTCGGAATCGTAGTAAGAGACCTTGACCAGTCAGCCAAGTTCTACACGGAGGTTGTAGGGCTCAAGGAAATCAATGGTTTCAAGGTGCCCGGGAAGGTCACCGGAGATTTTGGCCTTACCGATAATCAGGATGTGACTGCCCGGGTCTTCGTTGCCGTTAATGCCGCCGGTGAACCTGCGTCCAAGCTCAAGATGATGGCGTTCCCCAGAGCTCAGGGAAAGAAGCCAGATCAGGAATTTATCCATAGTAGTCTTGGAGTCTCTTACCTGACATTGTTTGTCACTGATATGGATGCGGTCATGATCCGCCTCAAAAAAGCTGGAGTGAAAACCCTTGGGAAAACTCCGGCGCCCATCGGGGGGGCTAATTTTCTGACAGTATTCAGAGATCCAGACGGAAACTTTATTGAACTGATTGGTCCGTCGAAGAAGGGCGGATAGCGTCAAAAATACGCATCCAATCGAGCTGTGCCAAAGGGCGCTATTTCTGCTCTTTCCTCCCGGAATCGGGCAGGGCGAAGGCTACCAGCATCCCTCCGCGAGGTCGGTTAGATTTTCCTCCTCCGGCAGAGATGACCACGTATTGGCGTCCCTTCACCATATAGGTGCTGGGAGTGGCGTTTCCTCCGAAAGGGAGCTTTGCTTTCCAGAGGAGTTCCCCGGTTTCCTTATCGAAGGCGCGGAAGGTTTCATCGGCGGTAGCGCCGATAAAGATTATCCCGCCGGCAGTAACAACCGGACCTCCGTAGTTTTCTGTTCCGGTGGGTGGAATCCCTCTTTTGGTGAGCTCTGGATACTCGCCGAGGATTACCTTCCACTTGATTTCCCCCGTATTGAGATCGACCGCGTTGAGAGTGCCCCAGGGGGGCTTGATAGCGGGGTAGCCTTCCGGGTCCAGGTAACGGCGGAATCCGCCAAACGCATAGGAAGGTTGGCCGTCATTCTCAGATTGTTCTTCGCTGCGCGACGGCACATTGAGAACATAATCAAGAATAGCCTTGCGCTTATTTTCAGGCATTGAGGCATAGGAGGGCATTCTTCCCGCTCCCTGCCGGGTAATTTTTTCAATTTCCGCCCGAGATTTTCTTTTTCCGATCTCGAGAAGAGGAGGAAATCCGGCGGCGAGGTTGCCCTTACGGTCAACTCCGTGGCACGCGCTGCAGTTGATCAGGTAGTCCCGCTCGCCACTGACAAGACCAGTGCCATCCGCTCGCTTCGTTTCTATCATCTGTACGATCCATGGCATTTCGTTGATGTTAACATAGTAGATGCCATCCGGATCTGCAGCTCCGCCGCCCCACTCCATTCCTCCGTCAAAGCCCGGAAACATAACGGTCTCCTTCAGGCTGGGAGCAGGGAAGGGACCAAAGTTGGGAGATGCCCGGATGCGATCGAGAGTAAGTTGGTGGGTAGCCGGAGAAATATTGGAGGCATCAGCCTCGGTGTAACGCTGGCGCATGAGAGGTGCAGGTTTGGTGGGGAATGGCTGGGTAGGCCATGCCTGTTCTCCGACGAGGTCTGATTGGGGAACAGGACGTTCCTCAACAGGCCAGAGTGGTTCTCCGCTGGATCGGTCAAAGACAAAGAGCAGTCCGTGTTTGGTCCCCTGTGCTACTGCGTCAATTTTTTTCCCGTTATGGGTGACTGTGAGGAGGACGGGGGGGCATGCGAGGTCCTTATCGAGTAGATCGTGGTGCACGATCTGAAAGTGCCAGATCCTTTTCCCAGTTGCTGCGTCAAGAGCGAGCAGGCAGTTGGCAAAAAGATTCATCCCGTGACGTTTTCCTCCGTAAAAGTCAGGCTCCGCTGTCTTGGTAGCTACGTAGACAATGCCGCGTTTGTCGTCGAGAGACTGACCACACCAGGGCATGGTCCCGGTAGCAGTTTTCCATGCCTCCGGTGGCCAGGTCTCGTAGCCGACCTCACCGGGGCGGGGAATGAGGTTGAAAATCCAGCGACGTTTTCCGGTCCGAACATCGTAGGCGCGAACGGCGCCTACACCACCCACGCCTCCGACGATAACGAGGTCTCGGTAAATGACCCCGGGTGTATTGAGTCCTGATCCAAGATTGATGGATCCATTTTCCCCGAATTTCCGAATGGTTTTTCCGGTGTCAGGATCGACCGCGAAAAGATGTCCTTTCACGCCGGTAAGGATTCTTCGCTCCTCTCCCTGATCATTTTCCCAGTATACCAGACCTCGCTGTCGCTGCCGACCGCGCCCGGTCTTCTCCTGCCCGGGATCCCATTTCCAGAGAACCTTTCCCGTCGCTGCGTCGAGAGCGAGAATCTCACGCGTTGCCGTCGGAGTGTAAAGGATTCCCCGGATGATTAAATTGTTGGCCTGGTATTCCGACTTGTGGCCAGTGTCATGACTCCATGCGACTTTCAGAGATTTGACATTCTGGCGATTGATTTGAGTGAGGGGAGAGAACAAGTTGCGCTCTTTTCCGCCAAGATAGATGGGCCAGTCCTGGGATTCGGGGGCAGAGCGACCCGCTGATGGCCAGATGGCCAAAAGAGCAGTCGCCCCGAATAAAGTGAGATGGGCTTTCACGGAGAGCGAGTTTAGGGACAACTTGGAAAAAAGGAGAATTTATTTAGTGTGATAATAATTTGAGGTGCGCTCAATTTCAGCCCCCGGAATCGCTTTTTTACGAAGTTGCGCTACACTGAGGCAGTCATGACCCTCGAGTGCACTAAATCCCGGGGTGGAACGAAGCCTTTGGCTGTTCAATTTCTCCACAGAGGTGTATTGATAATCCTTGGGCTCATGCTGGTGGGGAGTCAAGGCGCGCTGCCTTTCCCTGAGATCCTTCTTCTGCCGGAGACGAGGGTCACCGCGGAACGGCTCATTGAGGGGGATCAGCCGGCTGCTTTCTGGTCTACGGATGACATCTCCCTTGAGGCACCCCGAACCGTCGACCAGATGCTTTCAGGTGAGCCTTCATTTTCATTATACCGAAGACAATCAGCCCTTTTTGGGAATCCGACCTCCGCAGGGGTTAGTCTCCGAGGGATCGGTGCCAGTGCAGCGGCACGGACTCTTATTCTTCGCGATGGAATCCCCCAGAATGACCCCTTCGGTGGATGGGTCTCCTGGTCCCGGTATGCGCCTGGGGCCCTAAACTCTGCTCGCATTATTCCATCCGCGCAGGCCGCGGTCTGGGGAAACCAGAGTCCCGCAGGAGTGGTGCATCTCACTGGAGACACCCCGTCGGGTCACCTGACGAGAATCCAGACCCACGCGGGAAGCCATGGAACCCGCGGGTTGACCCTGCTGGGTAATAGAGAAGGCAATGATGCCATTCTGACTACTCAAGCGGCTGTCCACACCCTTGCCGCCAGCGGATTCTACGGCTTAGCAAAAGACCAGCGTGGTTCGGTGGATCGTCGGTTGGGGTTGGCGACACGCAGTGCTGATTTCCGGGTCGTCTGGCGCCCAGACAAGGAGTTGACCGTAGAGCCATTTGTTTCCCTGCATTCCGAGCGGAGGGGTAACGGGACAGTTCTCTCCATGAATGCTTCCGAGGCTCTTGATTTATCAATTCGGGTCACCAGAAACACACCATCCATGACGTGGCAGGGTATGGCATATTATCAGCGCCGCGACTTTGAGGCACTTTTTGCAAAGGTCGCTGCGGACCGGAGTAGCGAGGTGCCTGCCCTTGATCAGTTTGACGTTCCAGGCGAAGGAATTGGGGGCGGTTTTACTGCCGCCCTGCGTCCGGCAGAGGGAATGAAGGTTGTTCTTGGAGCGGATCTGAGGCGGCTGAGGGGCGAGACGAATGAGCTGGCAGGTTTTATCGATGGGGCCTTTCTTCGACAACGGAGAGCTGGTGGCGAGCAACTGATAGGTGGAGTTTTTCTGCGCGGAATTCATGAGGGGATTGCCACAGGTCTCTCCCTCTCGGGGAGTGCCCGGATCGATTACTGGGCCTTCAGGGATGGCGTACGTGTTGAGCGAAGGCCTGTGACTGGTGACCTGCTCCGCGATTCTTCTTACGATGACCGGGATGGAACTGAAGCGTCAGTTAGTGGGACATTGCGATATAAAATCGCCGAGCCTCTTGGGATTCGTGCTTCCGTTGCCAGTTCATTCCGTCTTCCCACTATCAATGAACTCTACCGCCCTTTTCGAGTTCGTAATGACATTACGGAGGCAAATCCTAGTCTCCGAACAGAGCGCTTTGATACGGTCGATCTCGGAATGGAATGGAGACCTGCGCCAGCAATTTCTTGGGAGCTCAGCCTGTTTCATCATTGGATTGATGACGTTATTGCGAATGTTCCAATTACCAACCCAGATGAGGCTTCATCGGTTGCCGGGTTTATTCCCGAGGGGGGATCTGTTGCCCAGCGCCGCAATGTTGATCATGCCCGAGTCCGGGGGATGTCAGCTGCAATGCGCTGGAAGGTTTCTCCGCAGTGGACTGGTATCCTGAAATACCTGATCTCGCAGTCACAATTCACAAAGTCACTGGAACAAGAGGGGCTCGAGGGGCAGGCTTTTCCGCAGAGTCCTGAGCATAGTTTCATCGCGGCGATCAGGGGTAGGCCACTGGAGGGGCTGAGAGTTTTTGCCGAAGTGGAAATGGGCAGCAGCCAGTTCGATGATCCCATGGGGGAGCGCCCGCTCGGGTCCTGGTGGACGACCCGACTCGGGGGAGAGTTTGAGCTTGAAAGAGGTGTGACGATTCATGCCCGGATTGAGAATCTCTTTGATCAGGAGATCGCCACCGGACTCAGCAGCGCCGGATTACGCTCCATCGGCCAACCCCGATCCTTCTGGATGGGAATGAACTACAGCTTCTAGTTCTTCAAACAAGTTTGCACTGAGATCAAAAGGGAGGGATGATCTGAACGATCAAATAACCCATGATTGTACGTCATCTTTTCTTTTTCGCAGCCTTGTTGGTGCAACAGGGTAATCTCACTGCAGCAAACTGGGGCCATTGGCGTGGGCCAACAGGCAACGGGTCTTCGCCAGAGGCTCAGCCTCCGACGGATTGGGGAGAGACGAAGAACGTCAGGTGGAAAATCCCAGTCCCGGGCAGAGGTTCGGGATCTCCCGTGGTTTGGGAAGACCGTGTTTTTGTTGTGTCGGCTGTTCCAACTGCAGGGAAGTCCGGTTTCGATGGAAGAAGCTTATCAAGGCTGGCGTTCAAACTATTTTGCTTCGATCGCAAGACAGGAAAGATCAGGTGGGAACGGACAGCGATAGAGGCTGTGCCGCATGAGGGAACCCACTCAACGAATGGATTCGCCTCAGCCTCTCCTTGTACAGATGGCGAATTGGTTTATGCTCATTTCGGATCGCGGGGGTTGTTCTGTTTTCGGATGGATGGAACTCCGGTTTGGAGGCGTACGGATTTTGGAAAAATGACTACTCGGAATGAGTTCGGAGAAGGTAGTTCGCCTACCATTCATGGTGACAGTATCCTCGTTCCTTGGGATCATGATGGGCCTTCATCGCTGTACGCGCTGGACCGTCGGAATGGGAAGACTCTCTGGCAGACGCTCAGGAAAGAAGAGCCCACCTGCTGGGCGACTCCTCTGGTTGTTGATCACGATGACGGTAAACAGGTGATAATGAATGGGCAGACCTGCGCGAGGGGATATGATTTTGCGACCGGAAAGGAACTTTGGCGGTGTGGAGGGCAAACTCAGAGGCCGGTGGCCTCTGCCGTGGCTATCAACGGCCTCGCTATTGTCGGGAGTGGCTTTAGAGGAGCCTTTATCGGGGCGTTCGACCTTGATGGGCGTGGTGATTTGAAAGGCACGAGGCGTGTTGTCTGGGACCGGGATCGCCACACCCCGGATATTGCTTCCCCGTTGATTTCAGGATCGCGTCTCTATTACCACAGTGGCAAATCAGGAATGCTGACATGTCTCGATGCGGTCAGCGGTAAAGCTCACTACGTTACAGAGCGGGTGCCAGAGGTTTCCCGCACCTATGCATCACCAATTGCGGCAGGAGGCTATGTCTACGTGACCGGTCGCAGTGGAACGACGGTCGTTCTGAGAGACAGCAAAAAGTTCGAAGTCGTTGGGATCAATACAGTAGGAGAGGGAGTCGATGCGACTCCGGCTCCAGCAGGTCGTGAACTCTTTATCCGGGGAGAGAGGCATCTTTTCTGTATTAGTCCAGGCGGGGACTGACTTCTGACAGGCATCGAATGATAAAAATCATACCATTTGTCCTGACGCTCGCGTTATCGGGGGCAGTTTACTCAAAGGATAAAGCTGAAGCGCTGCGGGATCGCCTGAGACTGACAGATCCTCCAAGGATCCTTTTTGTGGGAAACAGTTACAGTTTCAAGATACCCAAGGCACTTGGTCGAATCGCGGCGGATTCGGATCTGAGGCTCGTTGTAGAAGGTGTCACCCGTGGCGGATGGACTCTCGAAAAACATGCGCGCTCGGAGGACACCCTGAACCGGATCCGGGGTGGTAGATGGGACGTGGTTGTCCTGCAGGAGCAGAGTCAGCGTCCTGCTTTCAGTAAGGCACAGCGGACGAGAGAGATGATTCCCCATGTGCGTTCCCTGACCGCCGAAATAAGGAAAGCGGGGGCTGTGCCCGTATTTTTTCAGACCTGGGGTCGCCGCGACGGGGATCGGAGTAACAGAAAAATTTTTTCCGATGATACGTTTGAAAAAATGCAAAAGCGGCTGGTGACTGGTTACGAGGAAGCCGCTATGGCCGCAGGGCATGCTCTAATTGTTCGAGTGGGAGAAGGGTGGGCCAGGGAAGTGAGCAAAGGTCGGGGAGCGCGGCTGTTTACGCGGGATGGGAGTCACCCTTCCTCGGCGGGGGTCGAGTTGACAGCCCGGATATTCTATGACTTTTTTTTCGGGCCTTAAAAGGTGTCGGTTAGCACAAAAAGCATGATCTACGGGTTCAAAACCCTCACCCCTGCAGACTCTTGGGGCTCAGGAAAAAGGGTCTGAGTGCACGGCAAGTATCGCACGGGACGGCTGATGTTCCAGTCGTGCTCACGCAAGCCCATCTGGAACAAATCAGATTTCTGGTGCCCTCGAAAGAGGTCATCGTGGAAGCACAGTGGACAAAAATGAAATTAAGGATCCTCGTTTTCTCCGGTAGACGTAGAAGGGGAGATCCTTTAGAGATCTCCAAGATGAATCTTTCAGTCCGCATACTTTTTGTCCTCAGCCTGACAGGTTTTGGTATGCTGAACGCCGGGGACCTCAAGTCAGGGGAGTATACGATTTCACAGTCGTGGATACAGGAACGTTCTTTTGAGCGTCTTTATCTTGTTTCCGTTCCTGAGGGTAGGAAGGGGAAACGTCCTGTGGTCATTTTCCTTCATGGGGGAGGNGGGAACGCNCGGGGAGCCTTCAAGGGGTTCATGCGGCGTCACAGAGTAATGGCAAGGCATTANATCGTGATCTGTCCNGAGGGTTATTCNAGGGGTTGGAATATCGTTTCNGAGCGATCCAAGGCNGATGANCGNGGNTTCATTGAGGANATNNTCAAGAGNGTGNCGGAACACGATAACGTCCAACGGGAAAACTTCAGTATCATAGGAAGTTCGAATGGGGCCGCTCTCGTAAATCAGCTCGCAATCGAGTGCCGCTTACCGAACATAAGAAACTACGTGAGCGGCGTAAGTCCGCTNAACGTGTATCAGCACGACGGAAAAGCATTCAAGGCGAAGGGTCCTAACAATACCTATCGCAAGGCGGTAGTGCCCATGAAAGGGAAGCGGTTGATGAATATCTCAGGAACGGAAGATCATCTCGTTCCCTACGCTGGAGGGCTCTCGCGGTCCATCCCCGCCAAGGGAGGAAAGCTAGGCTTTGTTCACGCTGAGCATTCGACGTATCTCTGGGCAAAGGCGATGGGATATGAGGGGGAGAAGTTGACCAAACCAAGCGAAGTTGAGGGAAATTTGGAGAAGTTTTCCTATCTCGATGGAGCGGTAGTGCATTACAAGGTGAAAGGCGAGGGCCACGGAGCGATGGGTGCAATAAGAGAGGATCGCCTCCTTTCCTTCTTGGAGGGCGGGGAGAAATAGCTTCCTGGTTCCGTTTTTTACCGGGAAGATTTGGCCTGTTGCTGCCTTTCGATCAGAAGGGTGCGGAATTCTTTCATCCGATCCTCGTGCCGAGTCTCACCAGCGAGGTTCTTTTTCTCGGAGGGATCGATGGTGAGATTATAGAGCTCCTCGCCATCGGGCCATCTCGCGTAGCGCCAGCGCTGGTTACGGAGTGAGTATCCCAGCTTGTTACCACGGGAAACGACGCTGTAGGCGTGTTTCTTTTTTCCTAGCCGCTCCGGGTGGGCGAGAAGCGGACGAAGGGATGCTCCCTGAAGATGCCCAGGTGGCCTGAGTCCAGTGAGGTCTGCCAGAGTAGGGTAGAGATCGATCAGTTCGACCATGGCTTCAGACNTGGTTCCGCCCGTTGTGATTCCTGGAGCTCTTATAACGAGAGGAACCTTTGCCCCAATATCAAAGAGGGTCACTTTCCCCCACAGGAAGTGATCGCCGAGGTGATAGCCGTGGTCGGAAGTAAACACAATAATGGTGTCCTCCCAGTGGCCACTCTGTTTCAAGGCGTCAAAGACGATTCTCAGTTGGGCGTCGATAAAGGAGATGCAGGCGTGATAGGCCTGCATGTAATCCCGGCGCAGAGAAGCGTTCTCCTTTCCCAGTTCAAATCCGAAGGCGGTGTAGCGCTTTGAGATCGCGGACTGCGGAAGATTTTCCCAGAGATTGGGTTGGTCGAGTCGATAGACGATCCCGTCTAGGGGGTAAAGATCGAAGTATTTATTTGGAGCGAGGAAGGGGACATGAGGCTTCTGGATTCCGCAGGCAATGAAGAAAGGCTTGCCGTCGGGAGTTTCGTCATGCAGCCACTGAGCGACCTTTCTTACATTCTTGCCGTCCTTGTGCTGCGCATCGGTCAGCCCGCTTCGGCCACGCCCCGGGGGGGTCTGAGCATCGAGTTTCCCTGAAGCCTTTTTTTTCAGTTCTCTCCACTTTTTCCGGTTGGGGCGATCGTCGATGGATCCATGCTTTGCCTCGAATTCTTCGCGTGCTNTTCGCACGATCTCGAGTTCGTCATTTTGGAAGCGCAGGACTTCATGCCATGCGGTTTCGCCATGTTCGTGTCTGGAAGAGTGAAAGACCTTACCAACACTCGCGGTCCAGTAACCATTTCCCTTGAAGAATTGTGGTAAGGATACCGTGCCGGGACGCTCCTTTCGGATATCTGAGGTGTTATTCAAAACACCCGTTGATTCCGGGTAGAGGCCACTGAGGAAGGAGGCTCGAGACGGACCGCAGACNGGATACTGGCAGAAGGTGCGNNTGAAAGTCATTCCTTCGGAAGCGAGCCAGCTGAGNGTAGGNGTATGAATAGGTTCATAGCCTGACGGAGAGACNTGTGTGTTCAGATCGTCACACACGATGAAAAGGACGTTTTTCTTCTTTCCNTTNGCGGGCNGGTCNTTTGATGCNNTTTTNNCTNCTNNTCCCCGGGTGGGAGGATTTGCCNCTTTCTTCCAGCGAAAAGATTCGCCCTCAATGAGAAGGTCGCGCCNACNNTTCAGCTTTTCGCAGGGTTCTGCGAAGGTAGCAGGAGCTGCCTTGCGCATCGTGGCCTTCAGGTGGGCATGTTCAGGATTATCTGCNAGATTNTGCCATTCATGCGGATCCTGCTGAAGGTCATAGAGTTCTTCCCCGTCGTCCCCATAGCGAATGTAGCGCCAATTCCGATTGATGGTCGCATATTCTCCCGGATGCATGTGAGGGAGGTAAACAGTCCGGTCCTCAGCCTTGTTAGGATTCCGGAGCACCGAGGCCAGCGATGTTCCCTCCAGTTTCTGGTGAGGAGCAGGAAGGCTGCACATTTCGACAAGGGTTGGGAAAATGTCAATCAGACTTACGGTGACATCAGATCGCGCGCTCCTTGCTATCCCAGGCCCTGCCCAGATAAAGGGGACATTTGAAGTGCGCTCCCAGAGGGTATGCTTTCCCCAGTCGCCCTTCTGTCCATGATGGTAGCCGTGATCACTCCAGACAACGACAATGGTATTATCAGCGTGAGGACTTTGCTGAAGAGCGTCAAGGACGCGCCCCATCATTGCATCGGCATAGCTGATGCATGCCAGATATCCGTGAATGGCGTCATCTAAAGCATTCAGNGAATTGAGTTTCGTGACAATTTTCGAGCGGGCGGTCTTGATNTTGCGTATTTTTTCCGGGAGGTCGTCAAGATCATCTTGCCTGAAAGGAGGCAGCCTAATGCTTTCGGCATCGTAAAGGTCGTAATACTTTTGGGGACAGTAATTCGGGTAGTGNGGTGCATAGATGCCAACTCCGAGAAAAAAAGGCTCCGTGTGCTCTTCGTGGAGCTGGTCAACAGCCCAGTTGATGCGGATCGTGTCAGCCATTTCCTCCTCCTGCTCATTTGGGAGGGCGGCCCATTCCAGAAACATTCCGCCGGTAATATCCTGTCCTTTATTGTAGATACTGGAAGGAAAGGGATGAGGAAGAGGAGTTTCCTCGGACCACGAGTTGAGAGGCCATCCACTGATGCGCTGAGATTTGTTCCTGAGAAAGAAGTGGTCCCATCCCCGCTGATCAATTGCTCCGGCAGGGTGATGGAACAGTTTTCCTGCACCCAGAGTTGTATATCCGGCCTCCGCAAAACACATCTGGAGAGCATCAATTTCCGGATGGTGTGCAAAATAATTCGCTGTTCGATAGCAGCCCGTAGTCGACGCGAACTGGCCGGAGAATATTGCTGCGCGAGAGGGGGCGCAGTAAACGCCAGCGGTATGAGCATTGGTAAAAAGCACGCCTCGATTTGCCAGCTTGTCGAGATTCGGAGTGATTGCACTGGGGCTGGTCTTCATGCACCCGAGCCAGTCATTCATATCATCGACGGCTAGAAAGAGGACGTTGGGTTGACGGGCCAAGGCAGCCAAGCTGAGGCAGAAAAGGGCGACAAGGAGGTTAAACGAGAGTCGTTTCATTTGAGAGGCGGCACAGTCTCTCATATCAGGGGAGGTATTGCCGACCTCTTTTGTGAATGGAGATTTTAGCCAATGGGTGCCGAACTGGCTTTCATCGTGTCCCCGTGTACGGGGGTCCTAGGGAAGTAGAGTGGTCCTCGTGACCCCGTCGACCGATTCTCGGATCGCCGGATAGGCCTGATGTTCCAAGTGCATGGTGGCAGAGGCGTTTGCCAGAGAAATAGACTCGATCCTTTTTTCAAAAGCTGGAAACGTAATTAATTCTCGCCCGATGGTCCTGTTTTGGGACAGTGGGGTATGAAAGTGACAATTCTTGCATCTGCCTTTTTCTCTTTGGCTGCCCTCTCCGGTGGAGCCGAAAAGATTGCTCTCTTCGATGGTAAATCATTGGAGGGGTGGCATTCAGTGGGGTCAGCCAAATGGCGGGTCGAGAATGGTATTATAGTTGGGGGGCAGGATGGTGACTCGAGAAAGAGTGGAATCCTTATGACCAAGAAGTCATTCAAGGATTTTGAACTGGAGCTGGAATTTAAAATTGACGAGCACGGAAAATATAACAGTGGTGTCTATCTTCGCCATGGCCCCGGGGAGGGCCGACAGCGAGGTTACCAGGTAAATATTGGTCGTGGTGCTGCCGAGGAATATGTTGGACTCCACTACAAGGAATGGCTCGACAAGGGTGATGAGAGAGACGAAATCAGAAAACCGCTGAAGTGGAATCACCTGAGAATCCGAGCAGTGGGAGCTCACATTCAGGTCTGGTTAAACGGGAAGGCAATTGTCGATTACACCGATCCAGATCCTCAGCCTGAGCATGTGGNTGCGGGGGTTATCGGCCTGCAAACCTACGGAGCAGAAGGTCATGCAGGGTGGGTGAAGTTCAAGGGCTTTACGATAACAGACCTTTCCANCGGCCGTTAGCGCGCTACGGGTCTGNTTCTATTTGCCGCGGCGTTGCGCTTCAGGGAGTTCGACNTCGTTCTCAGCGGCCCATGCCTGAGCGGCTTGTTCGTCCTGTCTGCGCCACACTCCGAGAGTGTGGGTGGTCATACGATCCCTGAGGTCCGGATTTTCGATCGTGGAGGCCCACGTTACCGCCGTGGAAGGGTCGTCATAGGCATGGGTGGCTGCCTTGGCAAGGCCGGTTACGCCATTGTCATAACTTGGTCCCGCCGGCTGCTCTCCCAACCAGTTGGCTGCGGCTTCCGGGTCGGAAGTAGTCCAGTTCCACATGACCTGACCCATCGCGCCGGCCTTACCCTCGCTCTCTGGTTGATTGCCAAGCCATTCTGCCGCTTCAGCAGGTTCCTGCTGGGCCCAGTTTCGCGCTATCTCACCTACGACTCCAGCCCGCTCCTGCTCAGGCATCTGGTCAACATATGCGGCGGCCTTGGAGGGGTCTGAGGCAGCCCAGCTTCCGAGGGCTTCCTGCAGGGATCCTTCGCGTTCGCCTTCGCTGAGTGAACTAGCCCATGCCACTGCTTCCGCAGGATCCCGCGCTGCCCAGGATTCTGCAATCTGCCCAAGCAATTTTGGTCGATCGTATTCATCGAGGCTCATCGCAAGTTCTGCTGCACGCTGTGGATCACTTGCCATGATATTGTTGATAATCCCCGCGTATGCTCCCGACCTCTGCTCCGCTTCGAGCGTCGAGGCCCACGCCAGCGCAGCATCAGGATCCTGTCGGGCCCATTGCTCAGCGACGGTCCGGCTCAGGATTGCACCCATCCACGGTTGTCGAAGAAGCGCATTTTCGGGATCAGCCAACCAGGCGGCAGCTCGTGCAGGGTCCATGGAGGCGAGAGTGCCGATGACTGTCCCTGCGTCTTCATAGGCCTGTTTTCCACCTGCAGAGGACAGGTTCGCCAACGCGCCATCTGGATCTTCCTGAGTCCACCGGGCGTAAAGCAGGCGCCGGAGCATATTTGTCTCGGAGTCCATCTTACCCTTGCCGGATCGAATCCTTCCCAAATAGCCTTCGATCTCATCCGGATCGAGATTCTTAACGAATGCAAGCAGGGCCTCATATCGCTTAAGAGGGTCTCCGATAGCGAGAACCTCATCGAGAGAGTTGTAAGAAGTTGGCTCCGATCCTCTGCTGGTAAGTCCCTTGATTGGAGCCCTGCGGCCAGAGAGAGATCCTTGTTCGAAAGAATTTTCGGATCCTCGTGCTTCCTGATCGGTCGCTGGATTGTCAGAACCGGTTGAGCGCTTGGTCAATTGCCAGGCGTTNAGGGCCAGAGAGAGAATAAGAAGTAGGGGGACAACTTTTTTCATCGGTCGGAAATCACCTTAAATGAGAGCAATCATCCTCAGAGATCAATCTCAATCGGTCTCCCGGACGAGAGCAGAGGTGGTCTGATTAGTAGTTGGGCCGCGGGTNCTTGCTTATGTAGAAGAACGCTCCGCACATTGAGCTGGGATTCGGCTCTCAAGCTCCCTTAGATACTGTCTGGTTCTGTGAGATTAACTGAAACCATAACATTATTCGTTTCCCTGCGTTTTTTGCGAGGGTTCCTGCTCGGCGCTCTCGTCCTTGCGCAGGTTTCAATCCTCCTGGGGCGCCCTAATATCCTGTTGATTGTTTCAGAGGATAATGGACCAGAGCTGGGGTGCTATGGAGAGCCGTTCGTGAAGACTCCAATTCTGGATGAGCTCGCTGCAAACGGGGTCTTGTTTGAAAGGGCCTACGTTCCGCAAGCTGGGTGCAGTCAGTCACGAGCTGCATTGCTCACAGGGCTTTATCCCCATCAGAATGGACAGATAGGGCTGGCAACCTGGAAGTTCGGACTCTACCGCGAGGATACCCCCAACCTCATCCGTATCCTCAAACAGTCGGGTTATCGTACTGGGATCATTGGGAAGTTGCACATTAATCCTGCATCAGCCTTTCCATTCGATTTCAAGGAGATTGAGTCTTCGAACTTCAGCCGGAACAAGCTCGGGAANTATGCCCGGGAAGCGGGAAAGTTCATTAATGCCTCCAAGCGACCCTTTTTCCTCAGTGTCAATTATCCGGACGCCCATCGTCCGTTCATCAGAGAGGTTGGAGGTGTTCCGAAAAAGCCGCTTACCGGGGAGGAGGTCAAACCACTGGCCTACTTCGGACTGGATAGCCCGGAATTACGCCAGCAGACCGCCGATTACTACAATTGTATGAGTCGTCTCGATACGAAGATCGGAGAGCTTCTCACGGTCTTACGGAATTCCGGAAAGCTTTCGAATACCCTTGTCGTTTATATCGGAGATCACGGAGCGGATATGTTGCGGGGTAAGCGGACTTCCTACGAGGGAGGAGTGCGGATTCCGTTCATTTTGTCGTGGCCTGGCCGATGGGGAGAAGGNCACCGGCATTCGGAACTGGTATCAACTCTCGATTTGATGCCGACCTTTCTTCAAGTTGCAGGAATTCCGAAGCCGAAGGAGCTTCCGGGGCGCTCCCTGATGCCCTTGCTTGATGGAGAGCNTGCTGGCTGGCGGGAGTATCTCTTTACGGAATTCCATCTTCATTCCGCCCATAATTACTACCCTCAACGAACGGTTCGCGATGACCGCTTCAAGCTGATCTGCAACCTTATGGCCGGAAGAGTTAATCCGGGATATAAATTTACCCATAAGCGATTTTTCGAGGGGTTGGACCGGGTCATTGCCGCTGCGGGGGAGCCCGTCAGGAGCGCCTATCTCCGGATGCGATCCCCTCCCCAGTATGAGCTTTATGACCTCAAGAGAGATCCCTATGAGTTCAAGAATCTTGCAGATGATCCGGGGTATGCCGAGATTCTCCGGAAGCTAACAAGTCAACTCATGAGCTGGCGTAGATCTACCGGGGATCCCCTGCTCGATNAGAAGAACGTTCTTCGCCTCAAGTCTGAGATCGAGGCCTGTATGACCAACAAGGATGGCAGTCCGAACAAGGCGCACCTGAGCCTCAGCTATCCGGAGTATTTTTTCAGGAACAGGGACGAGTTTACGAAGCCATGAACAGAGTCCTTCTCCTTTTTAGCGCGGTTTTATTCCTGTCGCCTGCTTCCCCGGGGAAGGAGAGGTCCCCCAATGTGCTGTTCATTGCGATCGATGATCTGCGCCCTGCCCTCGGGTGTTATGGAGACCCGGTGGCCCGGACTCCCAATATTGATCGCCTTAGTAAGCGCGGGACTCTTTTCCGGAGGGCCTATTGCCAGCAGGCGGTATGCAGTCCCTCCCGCCTTTCTCTGATGACAGGACGTCGCCCCGATACTATCCGGGTGTGGGATCTCAACACCCATTTCCGGAAGTCTCTTCCGGATGTAGTGACGTTACCGCAGCATTTCAAGGGTCGCGGATACCATTGTCGATCCATCGGGAAGATCTATCATGGAGGAGGAGAGCCCTCGAGGGATGCTCCTTCCTGGTCCGAGGATCCGCTGCATCACAATGTGAGGGAGGCCAGGTTGCGGTATGCCACCGCCCGGAACCTGAAGGGCGGCGGTCTCAAGAGAGAAGCTGCCGAGGCAGCAGATGTGCCGGATGAAACATATATCGATGGTATTGTGTGCGAGGCAGCCTTGGAGGCTCACGGGAAACTGAAAAATAGGAATCAACCCTTCTTTCTGGCGGTTGGCTTTCGTAAGCCCCACCTGCCGTTCTGTGCTCCAAGGAAATACTGGGAACTCTACGATCGGGAAGACATCCCGGCCCCGAGGTCGGTGGATCATCCCCGGGGGGCACCGGAAGTTGCGGTTAGGAGTTGGAAGGAGCTGGAAGGCTATACCGATATTCCCAAGGATGGCCGGATTGCCCCGGAAAAGGTGGCAGAATTAAGACATGGCTATTATGCCTGTGTGAGTTATGTGGACGCTCTTATTGGGCGATTACTCGATCGGCTTGGCGCACTCGGGCTGCAGGAAGAAACCGTCGTCTGCCTCTGGGGTGATCATGGATTCCACCTCGGGGAACAGGGGCTCTGGGCCAAGGCCAACAACTACGAACTTTCGACCCGTGTCCCCCTGATCCTCTCGGTTCCCGGGCAGGAGAAACCCGGGGAAAAGAGTGAGGCCCTCGTGGAACTGGTTGATCTCTACCCGACGTTGGTCGATGCCTGCGGGTTCAAGGTGCCGGTGGGCCTTGAGGGAACAAGTTTCCGGGCGCTTCTGGACACCCCCGGTCGTCCCTGGAAAAAGGCAGCCTTCAGCCAGTATCCCCGTGCCTATCAGGGGAACCGGCACCGTTCTCATGGGGATATCATGGGCTATGCCATCCGGACCTCCGCCCACCGTTATGTGGAATGGCGGGATTGGAAGTCCGGCAAGGTAGAGGCTCTCGAACTCTACGATCATGAATTGGATCCAAGGGAAATGCGCAATGTTGCCGCAGAGGAGAATTACGCCGGGGTTCTCGCCCGGCACCAGGCTATCCTCAAGGCTGGGTGGAAGAAGTCCCTGCCTTGAATGAGATTCAGACCTGTGATCTTCCGAGGGGCTGTACGGGGGATTCCTGTCTCTAGTTTTTCGTTACGACCAGTTCTGAAGCCGCAGGGTTGCTGCGGAATTCCCCAGCGGCATTCCGGGGACGAGGTCCGGATATCGTATTTGGTGGTCGTAACCATCGAGACATATTGTATAACGATTGAAGCTCCTGTGAGAAACCTTGATCATACTGCGATATGCGCGATTTGTTGCATTCTATCAGTGGTAGCTGGATCAGTTGCTGTCGCTGAGTCGGTCAAGCTTCCGGGGATTGAAGTCAATGTGCAGGCACGCTGCGTGGATGTCAAAGCGACGGTGTGTCTCCGAGAGGGAACGCTGGAACTGGTGGCTTGTATTAAGGATAGCAAGGAGCATGAGTCGATTGTCGCGATTGAGGCGAGGCCGATGCACGTTCATGCCGCTCTTCTGCTGCTTGGCGCCGAGCCCGGGAATCCAGCGATAATGAAGCCGGTGGAAGGCGAAGATACGAGTTGGCTTAAAATTCCCCCCCGGGGCGATCTGGTGGAGGTTTTCCTAGTTTGGAAGAAAGAGGGAGGAGAACTCGTTGAGCGTCCCATCAGTGATTTCATCGTCCGTGCCGATTCGGATGGAATTGAAGGCAAAGAAGACAAGGAGAGGGAGAGCTTGCCCACGCATGCCTTCTTGTTTGCCGGTTCACGGCTCATTGCCAATGGGGAGGGACCTCGCATCTACCTGAGCGACCGGAGTGGTAACCTGATCTCGCTCGCGACCTTCGGGGATGAACTGCTTTGTCTGCCCGGGGTGCACTCCAGGGAAAACGGGGCCCTGTTGTGGGAGATCAACGCGACCCAGCTACCGGAACTGGGGACTGAGGTGATTCTGCGCTTGCGTCCGAAAATGAGAAAAAAGTTTCCTTTGTCCCCGAAAGAACAACTCCAGAAATGAGTCAATCCATCAGAGTTATCGCCATTCGTATTGCGGCCATATTCCTTGCCCCATTGGGCACAGCTGGCGCGCAGTCGTTCTACAAGGAGCCACATGGACTGTTCTCCACCCGGCCAGGGGAAACCAAGTCCCTACAGACCATCAAGCGCTTCGGTCCCGTGGGCATGGGGATAGACCTGCTTCAACCGGCCTTTGTCATGCGGATCAGCAGCATCGAGGAAGGTTCGCCGGCTGCGGAGACAGGTAAACTGTCGAAGGGGCAAATCATCGAGTCGATCAACGGGCAGGTGCTCAAGGAGATTGACCCCCGCATTCAACTTGGCCGAATCCTCGCTGCCGCGGAAGCAAGCGATGGAATTCTCAAGTTCGCCATCAAGGGCGAGTCGGGGCCTGTCAAGGTAAAGGTGCCGGTGCTTGGGGCCTACAGCAGGACCTGGCCTCTCAACTGCCCGAAGTCAGATAAGATCGTGCGCCAGGTTGCCGATTATCTCTCCAAGCCGGACACACAGAAGGGGCTGGCCGGCATTGGCATGTTATTTTTGCTTTCCACTGGAGAAGCGAAGGATCTTGCGGTGGTTCGGCAATGGGCCCGGGCCGTAGAACCTCACAGGTATCCCTGGTATATTGGCTACGGGGGCATTCCATTGGCTGAATGCTATCTGCGGACAGGGGACCCCAAGATCCTCGAGAACATTCAGATAGGCGTCGAGAATGCCGCCAAGTCCCAGCATAACGATGGCTGGGCGGGGCGAGGAAGCGCCCTGACCTCTTATGGGGCCGGGCATCTCAATGCAGCTGGAACCCATGTCGTGACGTTCCTCATGTTGGCCAAGGAATGTGGAGCTGAGGTGCCGGACCATTTGCTCCTGCGGTCTCTTCGACATTTCTACCGCTACGCCGGTCGGGGCAATAACCCCTATGGGGACCATCGTCCGGAGGTTGGCTTTGTTGACAACGGCAAAAACGGAAAACTCGCCTTCGCCATGGCCGCAGCGGCCGCACTCACGCCGGATGGTGAGAATTCGCTCTATGCCAGAGCCCGCGACGTGTGTGCGATTCAAAGCTTTTACACGACCAGCTTCATGTTGCACGGACACACCGGCGGGGGCATCGGAGAAATCTGGCGCAGCGCTGCCATGGGCCTGATGCGCGAGAAGAAGCCCCGGCAATACCGGGATTTCATGGATAACCGCAAATGGCACTATGATCTATCCCGCCGTTTCGATGGTTCGTTTGGTATCCTTGGGGGCTCCGGTTATGACAAGGAGCAGTGGGGCGTGGCTTACCCGTTGGCCTACACCATTCCACGCAAAACCCTCCGCGTCGCTGGGGCCCCACGCACAAAATTTTCCAAGCCCTGCCAATTGCCCAGGCAGCTGTGGGGAACTGAAGCGGATAATACATTCCTCTCGCTCGAAGCGGTGGCCGACGAGGACGGCAAGAAGCAGGACCTCTCGAAGGAGACGCTCGCGGGGGATTCCAGCATGGCCTTTATTCGCCGTTTTCACGGTAGCCAGCAACCGACCGACGATGAGATCCGTCGTTATGTCCATCATCAGGAGCATAACATTCGGAACATTGCCGCCTGCAAGGCTCTAGGGATCAACAGCGGTTACATCGGCTGGATAGCAGGGGGAGGAAAGGTGCGGATGAATCTGGTGATGGAGTTCCTGAGGCACCATGATCCTCGTGTGCGCCGGGCCATGTTCGGGGCCCTTTTGAACAAGCCGGATGTGATTACTCCTGAGGTTTTCGAACTCGCGGCTCGGGCGGTCAGGGATCCGCACGAATCGTGGTGGGTCAAGGATGCCGCGCTACAGATTATCGGTCGTGGTTCGCCGGACCAGATCCTTCCGCTCGTTGAGCTGCTTCTTCCATATCTCAGGCATGAGGAGGACTGGCTGAAGAATGCTGCTCTTACTGCGTTAACTCCAGTGGTGGCGGATGAACGGTGCTACAGGCGCGTTCTACCGGCGATTGGAGACCTGATCCGGAAGAATCAGCGCGTGTCAGTCACGAAAGGGCTGGGCCCCGGAATCCGGTCAAGGATCAAGGAAGCGGGTTCTGCGGTGCAAGAGTTGGCCACCCAGACCCTGGAAGGGACCTTCACTGACTATGCCGGTTCGAAGACCGCTCCCGGAGGACTGGACACGACCTCAACCTTTGAGTTCCACCTGGAGGCCATCGCCGAATCACTGGCGGACGTGCCGGGTGGGCTGGACGTGCTCTACGACATTGCCCGTCAGCGTAAACCGAAGGAAATCCTTCCTTATAAGGAGTTTTTCCTCAACGCCGACTCAAGCCGCTTCGGGCCGAAGCTGAAAAAGGCGATGAA
>PARF01000049.1 GCA_002709915.1 Roseibacillus sp.
CGAACTCGGTGAGGCCTTCATCAGATTCCTGCAACTCTTCCCAGCCCGCCTCTAGTTCTTCTTGGGTGAACTCAAAGCCGTTGTCTTTACCAAGTGCTACAAGGTCAGCACCGGCTTTTACTTTTTCCTGCAAGTCAGCGCTGTCGGCTACGGCTTGGCGGAAGTTTGTGAGTGTTTCGTTCATCTTTACCCATCTCCTATCAGAAGAGGGTATTGGTGAGCAAGCACGGGCCTTGTGGTTGGGGTCGGCAATACCCCTCGGCGATATAACTGTGATCATCTACGAGACCTCAAATTTGATCTAAAAATCTGAGAGGGTTTACGTGTAGGAGCGCGGGTTAATCACCCCCATAGGGCCTAGCTGTTTCTGAATTCTGAGGCTATGTCCTGACAAGAAGTATACCCCCCTCTTCATTGGAAATCTCTGGTCCCTCTCTGGTCCCTCTCTGGTCCCTCTCTGGTCCCAACAAGAGAGCTATGGTCCCATTCTGGTCCCATCTTGGAACGGAATACTCTACAAAAATAGGGATCAAAAATCCTACAGAGCCTTAGGAAACCCTTGTTCTATCCGTTGAACTACCGGGGCAGAGGCCGGGAGGATGCTTTCTCATCCGGGGCATGACAACCCGAGAGCCCGGGATGCCCAGAGACCCCATCTCGGTCACGATTAATCATAACCTGCTACGGGAATCCCGGCCTCGAACCTTACCCGAAATAGGGATGGAAATTTCCCCGATTGAGTTAATAGTGGTATCCCATGAAGATTCAGGTCCTCGCTTCTTCCTCCCTTTCCCTTCTGGCCCTCGCCCTCCCGCTCTCTGCCACAGAGACTATCCTGATAGCCGAAGACCCGGCTGCCGCGGCCTCCGCCCTCGTCCCCACTGCAGGGAACGGTGGAAATTCCCTTTCAATCCAAGAGTGGACCGATGTTGCCACCCCGCCAAATGCGGCAAGCTGGACCACTGGAACAACCGGGGTGGGATACGAGACTAGCCCAACCTCAGGAACAAGCTACTCGGCCCTCCTTGGCCTCAATCTGCGAGCACAGATGCAGAACCGCTCCACGACCGCCTACATCCGCGTGCCTTTCAGCGTGGATGCCCTGACCCTCGCTTCCACCCGGGGACTCTTCCTCGACATGAAATACGATGATGGATTCATCGCCTACCTGAACGGGGTCCGGGTCACCGCTGCCAATGCACCTGCCCAGCCAGGCCCAGCCTCTGCCGCCAGCTCCAACAATTCCGACTCCCGGGCCCTCCAGTTCGAGCAGTTCGACCTGAGTTCCTTCCTCCCCTTGCTGAACCCCGGGGCCAACATGCTCGCAATCCACGGATTGAATGACGGAACCGGCAGCAGCGACTTCCTCATCGTTCCCCGGTTGATTGCCAGCGATGCCACTCCCCCGGTCTGGCCCGACCTCCAGCTGGGAGCTGCCGTCACCAGCGCAAACAGTCCGGTAGATCTCATCAACGCCGGGGACGGCAGCGGACGACTCTTCATCGTGGAGCGTGGAGGACGCATCCGGATCTGGGATGGCCGGGTGCTGCGTAACTTTCTCGATATCAGCTCCCGTGTGAATACCAACGACAGCGGAGGGGATGAACGCGGGCTGCTCGGCCTTGCCTTCCCACCTGATTACTCCACCAAGGGTCACTTTTACGTCAATTATATCAGTAACACCACCTCCCCCCGGGGAGCTACTGTAATCTCCCGCTTCTCGGTCAACCGCGCCAATCCCAACGATGCCCTTGAAGCCAGTGAGGAAGCGCTCCTTGTCATCTCCCAGCCCGAACCCAATCACAATGGTGGTCAGATTCACTTCGGCCCGGATGGCTACCTCTATATCGGCCTCGGCGACGGAGGGGGTGCAGGGGATGTGCACGGTTCAATCGGAAACGGGCAAGCCACCAACACCTTCCTGGGTAAGATGCTGCGTATCGACGTGGAAGGGACTCCCGATCCCGGTAGCAGGTATGCTATTCCCTCCGACAATCCCTTCCTCCTCGATCCGGAGGTCCCCAATGAAATCTGGTCCTTCGGGTTGCGCAACCCTTGGCGGTGGTCGTTCGATCGCAAGACGGGAGACATGTATATTGCCGATGTCGGGCAATATGAGTGGGAAGAGGTCAACTTCATCCCGGCTTCCAGCACAGGCGGCGAGAACTTCCAGTGGAGGCGGATCGAAGGGTTCAATACCTTCAATTCAGGAACCCGTCTCACNAAGGGAACCTCTACCGATCCGGTATTTGAATATGATCACAATGCCGGAAGTTCCATCACCGGTGGTTACGTCTACCGGGGAAACCGCTTCCCCCGCATGGACGGGATATATTTCTTCGGTGACTACAACTCAGGCCGGATCTGGGGCCTCCAGCAGGATTCCTCAGGCAACTGGGTGAATCGTCAGCTTCTCGATACGTCCCTGCGAATCTCTTCCTTNGGCGAAGATGAAGCAGGAAATCTCTACGTGGCTTCACTNTTTACCGGCGCCATCCATCGCCTCACTGACACTCGGGGTGACAACTATCTACAGGTAACAAGTGCTTCTTTCACCGAGACGGGCCAGGCTCAAATCGGATTTGGGTCAGAGATCGGGAAGAGGTATCAGCTTCAGTTCTCTGCCGACCTGCAGTCATGGAGTGACGTGGGAAGGGCAAGCCGGGCCACTGGTTTCGCCTCTGAGCTCACGGCTACTCTCCCCGGCGCAGCACCCGAACAGGCCTACTTCCGGGTCGTGGAGCTGGCCGATTGAGTGCCAGCGCGCTCCTGGTCGACAGGCGCCAGAGGTATTGTACGCCAGTCTCTTCACTCCTTCTAATGGGGACGCGAGGCCACATCATCATCGCTGGTATCTATTTTGCACTACAACCGGCAATTGGAGTTTGAGAAGATCCTCATTTGCGTGCAGCCTTACACCAACTCTGGACCGTCCAGGACACACTTCCTCTGTTATGAACACTAAGTCTACCGCACTACTTACCGCATTTGGCCTTCTGCTCGCTGCGTCGTCAGCCCTTGCTAGCCCGAGGGTCTGGAAAGACGCTTCCTCCGGAAGAACTCTGACAGGAGAATTCGTTGAGCTCACCAAGGATGCAGTGAAGGTTCGACGCGCCAATGGCGATGTTGTCAGCCTTCCCCTTTCCCGTCTTACTGAGGAAGACATCGCATTCGCCAAGGGTGCGTCTGAAACGGGTGGAGCTCTCGCAAATGACTGGCCAAGCTGGCGAGGTTCTCGGCGGGACGGACACTCTCCAGACACGACCTCAATGGCTAAATGGCCTGAGGGGGGGCCTGAGCTCGTGTGGGCCTTTGAGGATTGCGGTAAGGGCTACAGTTGCCCTGCAGTCGTTGGCAACCTTCTCTATTTCACGGGAAGCCGCAAAGGAAAGGCCGAGGTCATCTGTATTGACGCCGGGACTGGAGAAGAGGTCTGGTCCAGCACCATTGGGCCCGATCCCGAGGAAGGATACAATACNAGGTGGGGCGCAGGCACCCGAGGTGCGGCTACTGTCGACGATGGCCTCGTATACGCCATGAATGCCAATGGAGATGTCAGTTGCATGACCGCCGACAAGGGTGAGCAAAAATGGGGTGTCAGTCTCGTTGACGACTTTGGAGGAAAGATCCCGGGCTGGGGCTATTCGGAATCTCCTCTGGTTGACGGCGACAAGCTCATCGTGACCCCGGGAGGTGAAAAAGGGGCGATCATTGCTCTCGACAAGAAGACAGGTAAGACAATCTGGCAAAGTGGCGACCTGACAGATGAGGCCCAGTATTCGTCCGTGATAGTTGCAGAGGTGAACGGCAAAAAACAATACATCCAACTCTTCATGAAAAAACTGGCNGGAGTTTCAGCTGATANCGGCGATCTGCTATGGAGCACAAAATGGCCTGGGCGGACTGCGGTTATACCTACACCCATCTACTCGGACGGCCATGTCTACATCAGTTCTGGCTACGGAGTGGGCAGTAAACTTGTAGATATCAGCGGCAAGGAAGCGAAGGACGTGTGGTCGAATAAGGTCATGAAAAATCATCACGGTGGAGTGATTAAGGTAGGAGAGCACGTCTACGGATTCTCGGACGGCCCAGGACTGGTCTGTCAGAACTTCAAGACCGGAGAACAGGTTTGGAGNGAACGGGGCGAAGGCAAGAGCAAAGGCGCTGTACATTACGTAGACGGCATGTTGGTGTGCATCGATGAATCGGAAGGTTCCTGCTTCCTCGCCAAGGCCTCCCCTGATGGCTTCGAAGAACTGGGTCGTTTTCCCATGCCCCGCAAGACGAAGCTAAGAGAGGGCACCAGTGGAAAGGTCTGGACACACCCCGTGGTTGTAAACGGGAAGCTTTACCTCCGAGATCAGGACCTTGTCTTCTGTTTTGACGTGAGAGGTTGATCTCATCCGAGCAAAGGCCATGTAAGCGCCTCACCTCCATAGAGACCGGAATCCCTTGGAACGGAGGGGGAAGATGCTCCAGCATCCTACTCGCGCAGCACAAGCCTCTGGCGCAAAACACTGAGAAACTTGTCTTTGCGCCCCGGGCCAGGNTACTCTTATCTCCGTAACGAGATCTCCGTGCCAAAGCTCTCCCCGAATCCACCATCCTGGCTGCGTAGCATCCTGATCGCCCTCACCATGGGGTTTGGTGCAGTCTTGATTCTGTTCCCCGCCTGGATCCCCGACGAGAAGAGTGTGCCCATGGAAGACAGCGTGGTAGAAACGCTGCAATCAGCATTGCTCGCATTCTCTGCAGCACTCCTTTTCGCCACCGCTCCTCATGCTGGACCTTTCCGGGCAGTTTACCGCTCATTGGGATTTCTTACGATTGCATTCCTGATTGCCGAAATCGGAGGAGCCATCGATGACAATATTTACCCTCTCAAGAACGAGTATCTTATAATCCCGATAATTGGCTGGACGGGACTGACGCTGTTCCGCCGAAGAAGGGAAACTCTGCACTTCATCGGATTCGCCTCCCGGCACCCGGCCTCGGGATTTATCCTCGCAGCGCTGATGCTGAACTATGCCTTCTCAAGGGTCTTCGGGTCACAAGCATTCTGGCAAGCGTCTCTCGGAAAGGACTACAACCCGGACATCCCTCCGACTTGCAGAGGATACCTTGAATTGCTGGCCTGTTATTTCATCCTGCTCGGCACGATCGGTTACTGCCTGCCTCTCATTCGGCGCCGGTATCGCATGTTCACTGAGCCATGACGGCGGGGAAAAAGACGAAGACTCTCAAAAGAGTTCAATGGAAGTTNGAATTCGCTGCCTTTCTCGTCTTCGAACGGTTGGTCTGCCTGTTCTCGATGGAATCTCTCTGGCGTATCGGGGCCAGTCTATCGTTTTTGGCTTATCTCTTTCGCTCTCGCTGGCCTATCGTTCGCAATAATCTGAGAACCGTTTTGGGACCCGAGGCCAGTGAAGATGAAATTACTTCGCTCTCGCGTGAGGTCTTCCGTCACACGACCGCCAATTTCCTGACTGCCCTCAAGGGTGGCCGGCTATCCTCACCTCTTGTTCAGGCTGCGATCATTCCCACGGAATTCGAGATTCTTGAGCGCGCCATCGAGAAGGGAAAGGGAGTGATCCTTGTTTCTCCGCACATGGGAAATTTTGANCTTCTCACCCAAGGACTGGGGGCGTCGCACCCGGAACTGAATGTTGCTGCGATCTACCGCCCTCTCAATAACATTCACCTTGATCCTCTGATTCGAAAGAGAAGGTCCAATCACCGAATGAGGATGTTCTCCAAATTCACATCCTATCAGGCACCCATAAAATTCGTTCGCGACAAGGGAATTCTCGGCATCATCGCCGACCAAAGGGCCGGGCGCTCGGGCACGATTGTCCCATTCTTTGGCCGCCTCATGTCCATGTCGCCCTTGCCAGCGTTCATCCACAAACACACTGGCGCTCCCGTGGTCGGCATCTCCATGAGGACGGTATCGCCCGGGAAGTGGGAAGTCAGGTTCCACGAACCTGAAATCAGGGATGGGGAAACGTTGTCTACGGCACACGTCGCCGCCCTCCTAGAAAGAGCCACCCGACAGTCCCTTGTAGATGTCTTCTGGATGCACGACCTCTGGCGCCTTGACAAGAGGCGCCCTCTTGAAATTTCCGGGAAAAAGGGTCCTCTCAGCCTCAGTCGTCCGGCACACAAGCTTCNGCCCTTCTCCGTTCTGGCAAGAATTCCAGACAATCCNTCTAACTTCCGGCAGACGCTTCCCGCTCTCAGGGCAATGAACACCTCACGACCGGACTTTGAGCTTCATCTCCTTGGGCGGGAACGGATACGTCACGAGGCTCAGGCCTCAGAAGTGCCTCATGTATTTCACAGCGTTGAGGATGACTTTCTTCCATCAAATCTGCCGATAGCGCTCATTATGACGGATGATGAGCGAGCGGCTCGCGAGCTTGGACGTCTCTACGAGGGACCCGTATATAGTCTGCCTGAAACCATGCAGTCAGGCGATAACTGGCGCCAAGTGCCCCGTACCTCCGAACTCTCTCCTGAAAACTGCTGGCTCGAAATGGCCCGAAAACTTGGGATGCATGAGCCTCCCCTTCGCGAGACTTACCTTTAAAATCAGGTGGCATCTCCTCAGACCCACTGAAGGAAAGTCCATTGGATGACTATTCCATCATTTGCCTTCGTCTCAGTTCCAAATAGAGCTTACAACTTTTTTCAAGCTCTTCATTCGTGCCATCCCCGACAACTTCACCACGTTCGAAAACAAGGATCCGGTCAACAACACTCAAGGTGCTGAAACGGTGCGCGATAATAAACACTGTTCGATCCTGTGCCAGTTCAACAACGGCCTGCTGAATGAGAGCTTCATTCTCAGAATCAAGCGCAGAGGCTGCCTCATCAAGCACAAGAATCGGAGCTTTCCGCAGAAAGGCCCGGGCAAGGGCCAATCGCTGCCGCTGTCCACCAGAGAGACGTGTTCCTTTCTCACCGATTACTGTCTCGTAACCATTCTCCATGGTGGTGATAAAATCGTGAGCACGGGCCTGTCCCGCAGCTTTGTAGATCTCCTCGTCCGTAGCGTCAGGGCGCCCAACAAGAATATTATCCCTGACAGAGGCATTGAAGAGCAATGGCTCCTGTGGAACGAAGGAAATAGCATCGCGAAGTTCCTCCTGTCGCAAGGTTCGAAGGTCGTGACCATCAATCGAGACTACTCCCTCGGTTGGATCATAAAAACGAAGTAGGAGGTTGATAAAGGAGGTCTTTCCTGCGCCGCTCGGTCCAACAATTCCAATAACCTCTCCCTGCCTGGCTTTAACCGTGACATTCTTNAGCACCAGATCCTCCGCGTAAGCAAAGGACACCTCGTCAAACGAGACCTCGCCATTCACCTTACCCAACTCGACAGGAACTGCCGGATCAATAACCTCTGGTTCCATCTTCGAAATTTCCTCCAGTCGATCAAGGGACGCTTCCATGCTTTTTAGATGAGTCGTAATCTTTCCAAGCTTCTTGACTGGCTCATAGCAGAAATACAGAGCACCAAGGAGAGGCACCATTTGCTGTATGCCCACTGAGTTTCGCCCGGCATACACGATCACGATAGCAACACTTATCGTAGCAACGAATTCCACCAAGGGAGCGACGGAGCGCTCATATTTGAGCACCTTGAGCTGCCATTTCATCAACTCTCTGACTCTCCTTCTCATTCCCCTGATCTGCCCTCCCTGAAGATTGAATGCGCGTATCTCTCTCGGCGCCTGAATACTATCTGTTACATAAGCGGAAACATCTCCCACTTGAGCTTGGAGCTTCTTCGCGCGCACCTTTAACTTTCCAGCCAGCCACCTGATCGGAAAGACACAGGCTGGAGCGCTGATCAGAAATGCGAGAATGAAGACGAACTGACTATTCTGGAGAGAGAGGTAGACAATCACCCCTGCCGCCCCAATGAGGGTGAACGGCTGCTTGATGATGTCATTTGTCACCGTAACAATACCCGCCCGGAGCACCTCGGTATCCGTGATAAGTCTACTGACGGTATCTCCACTTCGCCGTCTCTCAAAAAAAGAGAGGGATAGTTTCTGCAAATGAGCAAAGGTATCCGTCCGCAAACCCTCGAGAACACGTTGACCGCAGTAGGCCATCCCATACATATTCGCAAATTCCGAGGAGCACCGGATGCCCATACCTCCCACCATGATTACCCCAATCATGATAAGATCTCCGTAAGCCACCGGGTCAGGGCCCTCCACCCACATCCTCGGAAGAACCTCCTTCAGGATCAGAGGAATCCCTGCACCACTGGCCACCCCGTAAATTAACCCAGCAATCAGCGCACCAATGAATTGCCAGCGCACTGGTCGCAGGTAGCGTGTGTAGGGCCGAAGGCGCTTGAGCACGTTGCTGAAGGGTTAGAGGCAGAGAGAGAGATGCGCAAGCTTTTGGAAAAGCTTCATNCATTAGTGCAGTTCGTATCCAAGCACGCTGAGTCCATAAATCACAGCTGTTTCCACCCTCAGGACGCGGGAACCAAAACTCACTGGGCGGAGCCCGCTTCTTATTGCCTGCTCAGTCTCGGAGGGTGAAAAGTCTCCCTCCGGACCAATAAACAGTTCTACCGAATGCAGATCGGCAGGCAATTCTTCCACCTCGCATCTCAGTGGTCGTGCTCTCTGGTCCAAGGAAGCGAGAAATCGAACTTCCTCACCACCGGCCTCCAGACCATCCTCGAAGGCCACCACGGGGCACACTTCGGGGACAATATTCTGCCCGCACTGCTTACATGCCTCCATGGCCACCCGCCTCCATTTTTCCTGCTTTCCCTTCAGAACCTCTCCAGACCAATGGATCGCCATGTTTTCGGTGAGCAAAGGCTGTATCCGATCTACCCCAAGTTCGACCGACTTCTGAATAACAAGCTCCATCGTCTTCCCCTTTGCCACCGCAATCGCCATCAACAAGGAGGGCTTCTTCTTTTGCGTCGTTCCTTCTTCCTCTATCATCACGGTAACCTCGCGATCGCTTCCCTCTGCAATTACCCCTCTGGCCCATCGCCCTGCACCATCAAACACCTCTATCCTATCACCTGCACTTTTCCGCATCACCCTCACACAATGGTGACTCTCTTCCAAGCTTAGGAGCACCTTGGAGTTAACCCAGCTTGCCTTTGCCACAAAAAACCTATCCATAATTGCAGGCTATCACAAGACGGACGGGACAGTGCCCTTTCCTACAGGTTGAAAAACCTTTTTGCCTTCTCCAGAAAGCTCTCATGCATGGGGGAGTTCTCTTCTCCGATGGATTCGGTGAATGATGCCAGCTTCTCCTTCTGTTCTCCACTCAGTCGAGTCGGGACTTCAACCCGAACTTCCACATTGAGGTCCCCTTTCCTTCCACTACTGATATCCTTAATCCCCCTGTTTCTCAGCCGAAAAATTGTGCCCCCTTGAGTTCCTGTCGGAATTTTTATTGAAGCAGCGCCTTCTAAAGTAGGGACGTCCAGCTCACCACCCAGAGCTGCAGTTCCGAAAGAGACAGGAACTTCACAAAAAAGATCTTCTCCACGACGTTCAAACACGTCATGGCGTTTCAGCTTGAGAACGATGTGGAGGTCCCCGGCGGGGCCCCCGCGCACACCAGCATCACCGTTGCCGCTTGAGCGGAGGCGGGTCCCATGATCGACCCCAGCAGGAATTTCGATCTGAGTCCGATCTACTTTTTCGATCCTTCCCTCGCCCTTGCATTCCGGACAAGGGTCCGAGATTACCTGGCCTGACCCATCGCAGTCCGGACAAACCACCTGCTTCCTGAAGATTCCACCAAACCCCTCCATTCTCTGCTCTACAACCCCAAGCCCCCGGCACGTGCTACAAGTCTGGGCCCCTCCTGATCCCTTTGACCCTGATCCTCTGCAGGATTCACAACTGACAAATTTTTCGAGTTCGAGGGCCTTGGAAACGCCCTTGGCACTTTCCTCCAGACTAATTTCAAGATTGTATCGCAGGTCGCTCCCACGCTTCCGCCCATCCCTCGACTGACCTCGCCCACCTCCAAAAAAATCACCAAAGGCTCCATCGAAGACCTGAGAGAAAATATCCATGGGATCATTGAATCCACCGCCTCGGAAACCACTACCCCCGGCCCCTCCTGCCTTGAAAGCTGCATGTCCGTATCGATCATACGCCGCTTTCTTGTCCTCATCGCTGAGGACTTCGTAAGCCTCACCGAGCTCCTTGAACCTGTCTTCCGCCTCGGGATCATCCGGATTTTGATCCGGATGAAATTTCATCGCGAGCTTTCGATAGGACTTCTTTATTTCCCCAGCCCCGGCGTCCTTCGACACCCCGAGCACCTCGTAGTAATCTCGTGTGGAGGCCATTTATGATTCTTCCTCCATCTCCTCCGCAGGTTTTTCCGATTGTGGCGTCCGGGAAACAACCACGTTGGCTGGACGAAGCAGCCGATCTCCCATCCGGTATCCTCGCCTTATAACCTTAAGGACGCTACCTTCAGGTGAAGCCTCACAATCTTCCTGCGACACCGCCTCGTGAATCGCAGGATCAAACATTTCCCCTTCTGCCGAAACCTCCTCGACTCCCTGACCTGAAAGAAAGTCGTCCAGCTGCTTCTTGACCATTTCCATTCCCCGAAAAATCATCGACTCCGCATCGGCAGAGGCGGCTTCCAGTCCCATATGAAAGTTATCAAGGACGGGGAGCAACTCCTCAAGAAGCGATTGGTTGGCATAGCGACGGGCTTCTCCCTTCTCTCTTTCCATGCGCTTACGGAAGTTCTCAAGATCCGCTGCTGAGCGAATTGCCCTTTCGCGCCATTCGGCAACCTGCTCCTCGACTGAAGGTTCCTCATTTTCTTCCTCCTCAACCACCGGGTCCTCGGCTACCTCGTCTGTCACAGAAGCCGGATGTTCTCCGTCCGGAAGATCTCCGTCCGGAGAAGCACCCGAACGATCCTCGGGAAGAGGATTTTCACTCTCTGCCTCGCTTGAAGAGTCTTTTTGCATGAAGAGACCAATACCCGCCACTCATCAACGGTCAACCCTGAGCGTCCACGATCCACAGGTTCCTCGCCTTCTCCTAGCCTTCCTCGGCCTTCTTTTCCAAGGCGTCCAGAACAGCTTCAAATTTCTCCGTATTTGCTTCCTGGGCTTCACACAGCTTCCTGTGCGCCTCCAGAAGGTGTGCGGCATCCAAGCCTTCGGGATCTCGCTCCCTGAGGGGCGACAGCGCTTTACGAACATCGTGGACATGCCCCTGCCACGCACTGTCGTCAGGGTCGATCTCGAGCAATTTTTCAAGACCAAGATCCTCCAGAGACTGCCGATTACGCTCACAGACACCATTCAGGTGCATTCTCCCTCCTCCGATTCTCGCTAGGCGCATCGCAAGACCTGCCAGCGTCCCCATGAAAGTTGAGTCCATCGCAGGGCAATCCAAAAGATCGATCACGAAGTTCGTATCCCCACCTTCCATTCTGCTCTCCACGAAGCCCTTAAGGGCGGGGCTTGTTGAAAAGGACCCTTTTCCGTTCAAACGAATCCAAACAAAACCATCGGTAGCTCCGACATCGAGAGAGTCGTCTGTTGTCAATTCGGGAAGGGCGCAGGTTCAAATACAACAATACGACAAACATGCTCTTCCGTCAATCACCCAAGGTCATCACTCCCACAAATAGGATTGCTTGGTCTCAACGAGTCGCGCTCCGCGGTAGTAACTGAGATGCCACGAAAGAACACGCCCCCCCTCGAGATAGACCGGCCCTGTGACTTGGAATTCTGCCGTTCCATGTAACCGCGGAGCAGCCTTGATCTCAATTTTGCGAGCGGCACTCCCCGTGGTCGCCTGCCGATATTGAAATACAATTCTTACGGGATCATCCGCTTTCCCAGCAGGCCCGTTCCACTGCACGCTGTAATAATGTCCGAGACGATCTCGTTTCTCCGCAGTAGTTACCGCGCCGTGGAAACGCCGCAATTGTTCCGCTCTTGGCGCATTCATTTCACCTTCCAGCGTCAACGAACGCAGATGATATTGCCTGAAACCGAGCGTATTCTCAGTCGAAGAGCATGAGATCACCCCAAGAAAAGCAGCAAAAGCGAGCCAGCGCACACCTTCAGGCCAACATGGTCGGGGGGCCTCATCAAGGACACGTTTGCGAACAATTCCCAATAATCGTATTCACCTGAACGTCTTTGGTGTCATAGTAGCGCTGTGAGCTCCGAGATTAAGGAAAAACTAAATACCTTCATCAAGGCTCAAGGCCTGAGGCAGACCCCTCAACGCGATGCAATCGTGGATGTCATTTTTGCCAGCGATGAACACTTCACCCCAGATGAATTATGGGAAAAGCTGCGGGGAACCGACGCCCGCACCTCGCGCGCGACTATCTACCGGACTATCAGTCTGCTTATGGAGGCAGGACTTCTTCAGGAAATCGACCTCGGTGATGGACAAACCACCTACGACCCGAACTTTCTGGATAAACCTGCGCACAACCATCTCGTCTGTGTGGACTGTGGCAAGGTAGTGGAATTTGAGGACGATCACCTTGAGGTCCTCAATGACTGTGTCACACGGCGACTTGGTTTCCAGCCTGTCAAACAATCACTCCGAATCGAAGCCTGCTGCAATCAGATTCGCTCGACCGGGCAGTGCTCGAACCACATCGAAGCCCGCCTTCACGGCAAACGCTTTCCCGGCAGAAAACGGTAGATCGTTCTTGTCACCGGAATCTCAGAGCGCGCCCTGCCATATCTCCTCGATGCTTTGACCTCGTCGTGACCTCCTGTTATTGATGAGCCTCACATGAATTCAGTACACGGAGCCCCCTCATACCAGCTGGCATCGGACTCCGTGACGCTTTCCGTCACCCGAACCGGAGGCATGCTGGGACCTGTAACCTTCATTTCCGGGGAAAAACTCTTCACGCCTTATGCTCTGGCACCATGGCAACCGGACGAACTCGAAGGTGAGATGCCCAATCTCTTGAAATTCCTGCGTGGGGACTTTTTCTGCCTTCCCTTTGGCCCACAGGACGAGGGAGCTCCCCACGGGGATACCGCCAACGCGGACTGGCATCTTGTCCAACATCAGGAAAACCTCCTTCACCTGGCGATCGAGCCTGAAGACGTTGGAGGCAAAGTGGAAAAAATTCTTCGCCTGCGGCCCGGACATGCCGTCATCTACTCAGAACACCTCCTCTCCGGACTCGAAGGGAATTTCAGCTATGGGAACCACCCGATCCTTGATTTTTCCAAAGTCGATGAGGGAGAGGGCCGAATCACGACTTCGCCCTTCCGCTGGGCCTCGGTCAACCCTGGACTTTTCTCTGATCCGGCATCAGATGAATACCAGACACTTGTCCCCGGCGCACGTTTCAGCACTCTCAATGCGGTAGCGCTGGCTGATACACCTCCAGACACCTCCAGTCCCTCCACGAGTTCCGCAACCACCGATCTGACCTGCTACCCCTGCAGAAAGGGCTTTGAGGATCTGGTCATGCTGGTGAACGAAGATTCCACCCCTGAGCAGCCGTTTGCCTGGACTGCAGCGGTCATGGGTGACCACGTCTGGTTTTCACTCAAGAACCCGTCCGATTTCCCTGCTACTTTGATGTGGATCTCCAACGGGGGGAGGCACAGCACTCCTTGGGAAGGTCGACATCTGGGTCGCATAGGTCTTGAGGAAGTCTGCTCTTACTTCGCTGAGAATGTGACTAGCTCTAGGGAGGATCTTCTGCAGGAAGAGGGAATTCCAACGACCCGATCCTTTTCTGCTGAGGAGAAGGTTTCCCTGCGAATCCTCCAGGCAGCCAGCCCCGTCCCTCCTGGGTTCGGAGCGGTGGTTTCGATCATCGCCAAAGGGCCTGAAATGGTATCTCTTACCTCGGATACAGGTATGAAGATCGACGTTGCGGCACACTGGGATTTTGTTGTGAGCCCCTCCTGATACCGGGTGTTTTGCTGACTCTCTCTGGACCCACACGGCACCCATACCCTCAAAAACTGACGGAACGAGTAAAAATACATCTCCTACGAGGCTCCCCGATCGAAAAATCGTGCATCCTGCTCCGCACTCCCTTTCACTTTCACCAACATGCAGGGTGTGAAGCCCTGAAAACCAACGTATCCTTCCCTTTCGACACCATGAGTCATCCCCGCACAACCGACGACCTCAAAACCAGCACCAGTAATGTTCGCAGTCTCGTAGAAGGCCATCTGGAAGATACCGGGGGCCTGCTGCGTCTCTCTCCCAATTGGGTTCCCCGCTCGTTTCTCCAACCCGGNCTAAGGATNAAGCTNCACCCAGACGATACNTACGCCTANGGNTTGAGCCGGGGAGGAATTGATGAACGCTGGTTTGCTTCAACGACTGAATGCGCCAACGAGGGCCGGGTTCACGACGAGGGGCTATCCTATGTGGTCGTTGGCAGGGAGCGCTTTACACTCCGCGAGGCGGTAGCCGAATGTGGAGCAGACCTGATCGGATCCAGCATCTGGGACAAATACAGCAAGTGGCCAGTCTACTCGAAATTTTTCGATAATATGGGCCCGATCCCCCATCACATGCACCAAAATGCCGAGCAGGCGGCGCTGGTNGGNCAGGAGGGNAANCCCGAAAGNTANTACTTNCCTCCCCAGCANAANAANGTCGGCAANAANTTCCCNTATACCTTCATGGGNTTNGAGCCNGGNACNACCCGNCAGCAGGTCTACGATTGCATNGCNAACTGGCACAAGGGNGACAACAAGATTCTNGAACTCTCNAAGGCNTANAANCTNCANCCNGGAACNGGNTGGCTNATTGANCCNTGNGTNCTTCATGCNCCNGGNTCCCTNTGCACNTANGAACCNCANTGGGGNTCNGANGTCTTCGGNATGTATCAGAANCTGGTNGAGGGCCGNGANGTNCCNTGGTCNCTNCTNGTCAAGGANATGCCNGAGGACAAGCACGAGGACATCGACTTCATNATCGANCAGCTNGACTGGGAAAAGAATGTGGACCCGAACTTCAAAGACAATCACTACATGGAGCCCGTCACCTCCGAAAAGGGAGAGGGCTATCACGACAAGTGGATCGTCTATGGCAAGATTGATGGAGAGCAACTCTTCACCGCGAAGGAGCTCACCGTTGAACCGGGGCAGCAATGCACAATTCGGGATGGCGGCGCCTACGGACTGATCGTGACACAGGGAGAAGGGCGGGCGAACAGGCTGCCCCTGAACTGTCCCAAGCTCCTTCGCTTCAACGAACTATCTCAGGATGAATTCTTTGCCACGGAAGCGGCGGCGAGAGCTGGGGTGACCTTTGAAAATACCTCAGAGACGGAACCCCTGGTGTGCCTCCGTTATTTTGGCCCAGAGGCCCAGCCTGACGCACCTGCAATGGGAGCGCACAAGGCACAATAGGCATCATCGCCCTGTCTCCGCTGGTCTGCTAACCATGCGCGCCAGCACGGAAATGAGAGACTCGCCCTCTACGCTCGAGCAATGTCGCCGCTCAAAGCGGCGGTGGCTCATCGCCCAGTGGTCTTTTGTATTNCTGCTCACGATCTCTATCATAGTTGGACTCGGAGGCCCCGTAGCCCGTCTCAAGCAGACGATCGTGATGGCCAACAACCAGTCCATCTCGGATTCTTCCTACGAGCAGATGATCCAACGCACTCTTCTGGTCGGAAAACTGGGCCTCGTCATCGGTGTCGTGGCTTTTTTGGGATACCTTTTTGCGGCCATCATGCACCATCGCTCCAAGCTCAAACTNCAGCAGGCNCGTGACCNGANCAGCCATCCCGGGAAGCNAAAGCTCCCNGAGAAGTCGGAGGATCTAACCTAGGGCTCTCTAAGTAACTTTTCCCTTCCCCGCCCCGCCCTTGACCCTCTAGGTTTCTTTCCGCTGCCGCGTCAGCTGCATCGCTCATACACCACCGTACTTGAAATCACACAACTCTTAATCATGCCCAGTAAACCTGCACTGCACAACGCCATGTGGCCTGGACTCGTCGGCAAGGGCGAGGACGAAGGCCAGGAACCGCCTATCTCACTTGAGCGTATGCTCGAACTGACAGCTGCCGCCGAGGTAGATGGCCAGAAGTTTGATGGCATCGATTACTTTCTTTTTCTTCCTCACACCGACCCGGAAGCCAGCGACGACGAACTCAAGAATATAGCCGACTTAATCCAGGGGAAGGGATTTGACATCGGCTCCCTGGTCGCGCCGGTCTGGCCAGGAACGATAGGTGATTCAGCGATGGGCTCGGACGAGCAGCAGGCCAAGTTCCTTGATGCAGTAAAAATGGCTTGTCGCGTCGCCAAGGTCTTCAACGATCATGGCGCGCGGAAATACGGAGTTATTCGTATCGACTCTGCTGAATTTGGCGTTGCCAAATTCCTCGAGAATCCCGGTAGCAATCTCAAGCGCATCGCGGAAACCTTCAAGGAGGCGGCCAAAATAGCTGCCGACCACGGCGAACGACTCGCCGCNGANGGTGAAGTATGCTGGGCTGGACTCCATTCCTGGAAAGCAGCTGTCGCCCTGATGGAGGAAGTCGGCATGCCAGAATCCCTCGGATTTCAGGCTGACTTGGCCCACACCTATACGTTTATGCTGGGCTACAACGCCCCTGATGACGGACTCCTTCAGAAAGATCACACCGAGGAGCAATTCTGGGAGGCCTATAAGGAAGTCACTGACGCGCTTCGNCCATGGACTATCGATTTCCACGTNGCTCAGAACGACGGCGAGGTCCACGGAGCGGGCTCCCACGATAAGACAGGAAAGCACTGTCCGGCTGATGACCCCAATGGTAAACTCGATATTACAAAATGCGCAGGTTACTGGTTGGAAGGTGCTCAGGAACGGGGCATCCAGCACATCTGCTGGGACGGCTGCATGTTCCCCAACGAAACTCTCGAAAAGCCCGAAACGTGGAACGCGATCCTCAAGGCCATGATCGACGTGCGAGACGCCCANGGATGGGAATAGGCCTGATTCAAAACTTCGAAATTCTACTACGATTCACACCATGAGCGAAAAAAAACCATTGAATATCNGTCTCGTCGGATACGGCTTCATGGGCCGCACCCACAGCAACGGATACAAGCGGGTCAACGATTTCTTTCCGGACGTCGAATACCGACCCGTCCTCAAGGCCATTTGTGCCCGCAACGAGGAACGTGCCAATGCCTTTGCCTCTCAATGGGGCTACGAGTCTGTGGAAACGGACTGGCAGGCCCTGATCGCCCGCGATGACATCGACGCGATTGACATCTGCACTCCTAACGACACTCACGCCTCCATTGCCATCGCAGCCGCGGAAGCCGGCAAGATGGTCCTCTGCGAGAAACCGCTCGCCCGGACCACGGAAGAAAGCCTGCCCATGGTTGAGGCCGTCGAGAAAGCGGGGGTTGCCAACACGGTGTGGTACAATTACCGGAGGGTCCCGGCNGTGACCCTCGCCAAGCAGATNATTGAGTCTGGCAAGCTGGGTAAGATTTTCCACTACCGNGCAAACTTTCTTCAGGACTGGACCATTAGCGAAGAGCTCCCACAGGGAGGAGAGGGCCTGTGGCGCCTCGATGCAGCTGCAGCTGGATCCGGCGTAACAGGAGATCTGCTCGCGCACTGTATAGATACCGCAATCTGGTTGAATGGCAGNATCAGTGATGTTTCAGCAGTGACCGAGACCTTCATTAAGGAACGCGTTCACACCGATACCGGGGAGAAACAGGCCGTCACCATTGACGACGCCTGCCTGTTCCACTGCCACTTTGCCAACGGATCTCTGGGACTCTTCGAGTCGACTCGATACGCTAGGGGCCACAAGGCACTCTACACTCTCGAGATCAACGGTGAAAACGCCTCCATCCGATGGGACCTCCACGATCTCAATCGTCTTGAATATTTCGACCACTCGGACGAGGGCTTAGTTCGTGGATGGCGCAGTATCCATATCAGTGATGGGGATCACCCTTACTTGGACAAATGGTGGGTTCCTGGTCTTTGCATAGGCTATGAGCACACCTTCGTGCATCAGGTAGCGGATTTCCTGACCTCACTCAGTAGCGGAGAGCCGTGCAATCCCACTTTTCGGGACGCNCTCGAAACCGCCAGAGTGTGCGATGCGGTCCTCGCCTCCGCCGCTGAACGGAGCTGGAAGGACGTNTAGGGNCAGGCCTCACAAACGGCAGAAATTTCCAAGCCTTCCCTGCTGGAGCAGGGAAGGCTTTCTTATTTCCTCGAATCCTCCCCGATTACCCGTCAAAAAAATTTGGACTCCGCAGGATAAAGGTGGCACACCCTCCTGCAAATAACGCCCGCATCCATATGCTCCAGAAAGGAATTCTTAATCCTCAAGTTCTAGACCTCATCGCCAGAATCCGGCACACCAACACCCTCGTGATCTGCGACTGGGCGTTTCCTTACTGGAGGGAAATTGAAACGGTGGACCTTGCTCTTACCCAGGGTATTCCGAATGTTCTCGATGTCCTCCATCTTCTCCAACCGAATTTCAAAGTTGGCCAGATCTGGCAGGCCGAAGAATTCCTCGCCACAAACCCGAAGGAAACAATCGCCGCTTTCGATCAGTGCTTTGCCTCGTTCTCGGAGGCCCGGGTCATTCGGGAGCCGCATCTGGAATTCAAGACCCGTGTCCCGGGAGCTGTTGGATTGATTCGCACGGGCGACCCTACTGCCTATGGCAACGTCATTTTAGAATCCGTCTAGCGGAGACGATCCCGCACCATGGATTGACCAGAAGCTCCGATTGAACCGAGGAATTCAGCTGAGGATTCAACGCAACAATTCTCTCTCCTGCGCCAAATCAAATTAATGAAAGCTATCGAATTTACCCAGCCTGAGGTGATCACCATGATCGACCTCCCAGAGCCACCAGCGCCCGGCCCGGGAGAAGCCCTCGTGCGCACACATCGAATGGGGATTTGCGGAACCGATCTCTCAGGTTACCTCGGGAAAATGCCCTTCTTTTCTTACCCTCGAATTCCCGGGCATGAACTGGGATTAGAAGTCCTCGCCTTGGGGGAAGGCGTAAGTCATCTTCAGATTGGGGATAAGTGCTCTCTTGAGCCCTACGTCAACGACCCTTACTCAACCACGAGTAACAAGGGCAACAGCAACTGCTGCCCGGGGGTTCAAGTACTCGGTGTCCACTCTGATGGGGGCCTGCGTCCCCAGTGGATCTGCCCTGCCCGAAAGCTCCACCCCGGAAACGATCTTTCCTACGACCAGCTCGCGCTGGTTGAGACCCTCGCTATTGGATATCACTCGGTCGTCCGGGCTAATCCCCAATCAAAAGAAACCGTCCTCGTCATTGGCGCAGGGCCCATCGGTCTGGCCGCCCTCGAATTCTTACGCCTTAAAGATCTCAATGTCATCGTGATGGACATGGTAGAAAGTCGCCTTGAATTCTGCCGGGATCACCTCGGCGTAGACCATACGATCCTTTTCAAGCCAAATGGAGATCCCCTTTCAGAACTTCAAGAGATCACCGATGGAGAGCTTGCCAACATCGTCATCGATGCCACTGGAAGTGTCCACTCGATGTCGAGCTGCTTCGATTATGCGGCCTTCACGGGTCGCGTCATTTACGTAGGCATCACCACGGAGAATCTTTCATTTCCGCATGCTCCGGTTTTTCATCGACGGGAGCTGACCCTCCTTGCCAGCAGAAATGCGCTTCCAGAGGATTTTGGCAAGATCATCGACCTCATCGCTTCAGGCGACATCAACACGGATATTTGGATTACTGACCGTCTCAACTTCGAGGATGTTCCTGCTGATTTCGCCGCTTTCACCGACACCGGACGAGGCACCGTCAAGGCTCTCATTGAGATCCCCTGAGGGATGACGACGTGACGATCCTGCACGATCCACAAAGACCCTGCCAAATTTGACCAACGGCCGAGAGCCGTCTACAATTCTGTCCTGAGAATCGTCATGTTCCTTAAGCTTTTAACGATCTTTATTCTCGTGCCTATCTTGGAGCTGTCGCTCCTTCTTCGGATCGGGAGTAAAATTGGATTCGAAGCCACACTTGCCATCATCCTCCTGACGGCATTCATCGGCGCGATTCTAACCCGGACACAAGGGTCAAGGGCTCTTTCAAACTTCCGGAATGCCCTCGCGGGGGGAAAGCTTCCTCATCGCGAAGCCCTCGATGGCCTACTGATCCTCCTTGCCGGCGCTGTTCTTCTCACCCCGGGTTTTCTGACCGACACCGCGGGTTTTCTTCTTCTTTTTGCTCCGACCCGTGCGGCAATTCGCAAGCGTTTGAGCACTTACCTGCAAAAACGAATTCAAATCATTCCTTCTGGTCCGCAGCAGAGTGGTCCCGGGCAAAAGTCCAGTGACAGCGACTTCATCGACGTCTAGGACGCCAATTCTAGCAGGTCCGGCTTTTGTCGCAACTTGACCTGTGGTCCCGCGTGTATCTTAAACGGGGAAGATTTACCGCAATACTCGCTGCTAGGCTTGCAAGTTTGTATCCTAAACCAGAAGCTCCGCTCATGTGGAAGGGACGCTTCACACACCAAACTGCCGATCTGGTACAACGTTATGGAGAGTCTGTCTCCTACGATTGGCGGCTTTTCCCGCATGACATAGCGGGCTCCATCGCGCACGCGCGGGCACAGATGAATGCTAGTCTCCTCACCGAGGAAGAGTTCGCCCAGATTGAAAGCGGGTTGAGGGAGATTCAAAGGGAAATTGAAGCCGGCGAGTTCGAGTTCTCCAGTGAACTCGAGGACATCCATATGAATATTGAGGCCGCTCTGACACGAAAAATCGGAGAAGCCGGATCCAAACTACACACCGCACGCAGCCGGAACGATCAAGTTGCGACGGACACGAGACTCTACTGCCGCTCCGCTATCGACGCAATCGTATCATTGAGCACTGGTCTGCAGAAGACCCTTTTGAAACAGTCAGAGAAGCACGCCGCTACGATCCTGCCTGGCTATACCCATCTTCAACGTGGGCAACCTGTGACGGCAGGACATCACCTTCTTGCCTATGTAGAGATGTTGGAAAGAGATAAGCAGCGCCTCACTGACTGCCGCAAACGCCTCAATGTCTGCCCTCTCGGCTCAGGCGCCCTGGCTGGCTCGACCATTAATCTTGATAGGAACGCCATCGCCCACGAACTGGGGTTCGACGGGGTCACCACTAATTCGATGGATGCAATCGCAGATCGCGATTACATTGCTGAATTTCTTTTTGTTCTCTCTCTCCTCGGGGCTCACCTCTCGCGCTTCAGTGAGGACCTTATCCTCTGGTGTAGCACGGAATTCGGATTTGCGACACTGAGCGACAGACATACCACTGGGTCCTCTCTGATGCCCCAGAAAAAGAATCCGGATGTTTGCGAACTCACTCGAGGAAAAACCGGCCGGCTGGTTGGCAACCTTGTTGCACTTCTGACCGCACTGAAGGGCTTACCCCTCACTTACAACCGGGACCTGCAGGAGGATAAGGAACCTCTCTTTGACTCCGTCGAGACGCTCACTCTGGCTCTTGAAGTCAATGCTGAGATGGTCTCCTCGATGGATCTTCAAATCGAGAATTGCCGCGAAGCGGCCCAAGACCCACTACTACTTGCTACTGATCTCGCCGACTACCTTGTCAGAAAAGGCGTTCCATTTCGTAACGCTCATGAACTTGTAGGTAAGGCAGTAGCATCCGCAGAGGAGAAAAACACCACGCTTGATGCTCTGGATCTCAGTCTTATTTCTGACCAATTCGGGAACGATGCAGGTGGTGTTTTCGACCTTGAAAGGGCACTGAGAGCACGCTCTAACCAAGGATCTCCATCTATTGAAAACGTGCTTGGAGAAATTCAACGGTGGAAGGCAGACCTCGCTTAGGGTAAGCCCAGAATCTGTCATCATTCGCGAAAACTTTTCCAACCCCCAGCTGCTACCCCCTTAACAGATGAAGTGCCTGTTGCCTGTTCACACACCATTAGTTCTTCTCATCGCTCTACCGGTTGCCCTGGTACTCAACGGGTGCGGCGGAGCAAGCAGGGAGACCACAAAACCTCTCCTGCCCTCTACTACCGCCTACAATCCAGGATACGGCCCGTTCGATAAAAATGGCAACTACGTAGAGGCGTGGGCTGATAAGCCAGCAAGACAGCGAAATTGGGCCCGGCAGAGCATTGCCAGCAACATTCCCACTAGGAAACCCGTTACGACGCCATCACCTCCCGTCTCATCCCGGCCAGCACCGAAACCAGGTCCTGTCGTAGCATCAAGGCAAAAGACTGAATCAAAGCCACCAGTAGCATCCAGCCCCCCTCGGCCCAGACCTGCCACTCCGAAACCGGTCGTCCCACCGGCCGCAAAGCCAAAACCGACAACACGCCATACTGTAGTCAAGGGCGACACCCTCTATTCTCTTGGCCGCCGCTACGGCACTTCCGTGGGTGCCATTCAAAGGGCCAACGGCATCAGCGGCTCCCTGATCAAAATCGGCCAAATCCTAAGGATTCCCCGGTAATTCGAGCTTCCTGTTCACGTTACGGAGGCTTGGTCTGTCAGCGATCCTGTTTTCCCTTTCAAGCCTGCCACCAAGAAAGCTACTCCTATCACATACATGAAGATGGAGTAAAATTGACCCTTAGTCAGAATATCCTGAATCACCCATGCTGAATCTGGCTCGCGAAATTGTTCCGCAATGATTCGGAAGGTAGCGTAAAGAATAAAAAAGCTACCCGTAATTACCCCATGGCCAATTTGAGGAAGTCGCAGTCGGAGGAGAAGCAAAATAAGGAAGAGCAAAAACCCCTCAAGCAGAGCCTGATAGAGTTGGGATGGGTGGCGAACTTGCACATAGCCCGCAATGGCATCAATAATTGCCGGGTTTGCCCGACCAGCTTCAAGAACTCCCTCGAGGAGCTGCCCTTGTCCGGTCGACGGGCTTGAGAGGTAACGATCCCAGATCCCGTCAAGTTTTTCAGGATCCACCTCAACCGCATGTTTCATCGCAGCATGAAAATCCTCTTCTCGTCCAAGAAGCTCCTTTGGGAATTTCATCCCTACCGCTGCACCCGTCACTCTCCCATAAAGCTCCCCATTTATGAAGTTGGCAAGGCGGCCAAAAAAGATTCCCAGAGGAGCAAAAATCACAAGACCGTCACCCACTCCAGTCCATGAGCATCTAGCACGACGGGCATAGAAATGGGTAAAAATAGTAAGGCCGAGAATTCCTCCATGACTGGACATCCCTCCTTTCCAGACCTGCAACATCACGAGGGGATTCTCCAGCACGTAGTGAACCCCGCTTTCGGGAATCATGTAAAAGGCAACATAGCCAAGTCGCCCTCCGAGAAAGACTCCGAAGAGGGCCGCATAAGCGATAAAGTCAGCTACTTTTTCAGGGCCAACCACCCAGAGTTTTCGGTGAGCAAGCCATCGCAAGCCAAAATAGCCTGCCACAAATCCCAGCAGATAAGCCAAGCCGTACCACCTTAGCGCGAACTTATCTGAAATCTCAAAAAGCTCCGGCTTGAGATTGTGCACCCAGACACCCAGCGTTTCCATGCCCCCCGGAAAGCTCATGAACTATTGGGAAGAACTTGGAGGTCTATATGCGCTTTGCTTGTCACGGCTAGAGATATTTTACGAGATCAGAAACCTCCCCCGGGCCCAACCGCCGGATAAGTGCCACACTCAGGTCTACCATGGCTCTATAGTCCGCGATATCGATGATGCTGTTATGTGAATGGATGTAGCGAGCGGGAACTCCCAGCACCACACTTGGCACCCCTTCTCCGGACAGATGCATTTCACCTGCGTCCGTCCCCCCACCTCTACGGACAGCGCGCTGAAATGGAATATTTTCCTCCTGCGCGGTTGTGATCGCAAGATCGGCCAGCCTTGGATTCATCACTGCGGTGGGATCGTGCATTCTAATCTGCACCCCAGCTTCGACGGTCGCTTGCGATTCATCCTTCTGGAATCCGGGAGTATCGTCGGCAGGAGTGCCTTCCAGAATAATCGCAACATCAGGTCGGGCGTGGCGGGCCAGAGTTTTGGCTCCACGTAAACCCAGCTCTTCTTGGACGCTACCGGCAAGCAAAACCCGGTTACCACTTTTCTCTGATGCCAATTGCTGACCGGCCTCTACCACTGCAGACATGCCAACCCGATTATCAAAAGCCTTGGCGACAAAACGCCCTTTACGGCCCATAGGTTCAAAATTCGTTCTTGGAGCAATTGGATCCCCAAGTTGAATACCCATGTCTTCAACCTCTTCTTTTGAAGTCGCCCCAATATCAACAAACATGCTTTCGAGTGGCATCACCTTCCCTCGTTCCGCCTGAGGGAGAAAATGGGGAGGTTTCGATCCCACAACCCCTACAATTTTTTCACCACTCCTTGTTTTCACCACCAACTGCTGAGCCAGCACAACATGGGACCACCAGCCTCCTACCGCAATCATCCTGAGAAACCCTCCGGGGGTGATTGATTGCACCCGAAACCCAACTTCGTCCATATGAGCCTCGAGCAAGACTCGAGGCCCTTCTCCTCCCATGTCACATACCACAGATCCCGTCCGGTCAGAGGAAAACTGGCCCAACCCTTCAAGCTGCTCAACAAACAGGGCGCGGACTTCGCTTTCGAATCCTGGTGGCCCGTGGGCTTCCGTGAACTGTTTTAGCAGCGTCTCAGAATTTGTCGGCATGGACGAGAGAGTAGAAGGCCGCCCGTGGCACGGAAGGGAAAAGTGATTTACTCCAGAGCGGAGTTTGAGCGCCCTGCCTCTTTCCTCTTTTTTTCGTGGACTTGCGGGTTCGCTGGGGCTCTTTTCCTCAAGGGCGGCCGACGTTTCCACGCCCGCTGCCTCGGCGAAGTCTCTTCTACATGAGCCCAAATCCACAAGTCGCTGATCTTCACGTCGTCCGGAATATTCCGCTGCCGTCACCAGCTTTGGTCCTGTCGGAGATTCCCCGTGACAAGCAACAGGCAATCTTCGTCGCGCAAAGCCGAAAAACTATTCGCGATATTCTCAGCGGACAGGATCAGCGCCTTCTGGTTATCGCAGGACCTTGCTCTATTCATGATACTCAGGCCGGCCTCGAATATGCTGAACGCTTTCGCACACTGGCTCACGAGCTGAAAGACCGCCTCTACCTTGTCATGAGAGTCTACTTCGAAAAGCCACGAACTACAATTGGCTGGAAGGGGTTGATCATGGACCCGGACCTCGACGGAACGGATAACATCCCGCGAGGTCTCACCCTTGCCCGTGAGTTCCTCCATGAAGTAATCGCCCGGGAGATCCCGACTGCGACCGAGCTTCTGGATCCGATCACTCCTCAATACATTGCCGACCTGATCAGCTGGTCGGCTATCGGGGCAAGAACAAGTGAGAGTCAAACGCATCGTCAGATGGCCTCGGGCCTCTCCATGCCGATTGGATTCAAGAACACGATAAGTGGTGACCTTAATGCTGCTATCAATGCCATCGGCGCAGCGACCAAGCCACAAACATTTCTGGGCGTTTCTGAAGAGGGCATCGCTTCTGCGGTTTCAACATCAGGAAACCCCGACTGCCACGTCATCCTTCGCGGTGGTGAAAACGGTCCTAATTACCATCAGGACAGTGTGCGATCAGCACTAACTCATATTGAACAGGCTGGCTTTCACCCCTCCCTGATGATCGATGCCTCCCACGCCAACTGTGCAAAGGATCACCAAAAAATGCCTGCTGTTTTTGAAGAGATAGTTCGCCAGAGAGCCGAGGGAAATGCCGGGATTGCGGGGGCTATGCTGGAGAGTAATTTAGTGGCCGGAAATCAGTCCTTTCCAAGACCGATTGCAGATCTAACCTATGGTCAGTCTATCACAGATAGCTGTATCGACTGGAAAACGACCGAAAGACTTCTTCGCTCTGCAGCGAACGCTCTTTAGGGCCGCAGGGCATATTATTCTTTATCTTCAAGCAATACCGGACGTGGAGAGATTGCTTCAGCAGTCACAGAACCAATCTCCGCAAAGAAGTCAATCAGCGCTTGACGGCTATTCGGCTGGAGGAGTCTGGGCTTGCACTCAGGATTCTGGGAAAGAGCGCGCAAGCGCATGAGCTTCTTTCCTCCCGATTGAGCATCATAGGAATTGAAAACGATGGAATAACGGTGGCCCGGAGACGAAGGGGTAGACCTTCTCAACGATCGCAGCCCCCGCACAAACCTTCTTCTCCCAGTTTCTCCCTTGGGTGCCTCCGCGTTAGCCAGCTCGACCTCAAACCCAAAAAGGGCCCGGTCACCGCCTGCCTCCATTGCCTCATTTATTACTCCTACCAACTCCTCCCGAGTGAGCTTCAGCACGAGAAGTCGATTATCGTAGGGAAGGATTTCCCAGGCATCCGCGATTGTCTTCCTGCCGGGTTGCAAGTTGCCTCCACCAAAAGTTCCATGAAAAACACCGTCAACCTGAATTCCTTCTTTTCTGGCCGCATGAATCGCAGCAGATGAAATAAGAGCCTGTAACGAGCTTGGTATGGCTGGCCCGTCCCGTTTTCCGGATAGTCCAATATTCAGCTCTCCAATCTCACTCGAAAGATATCCGGCTGCATCTTTCAGATTGTCAGAAGCCGCCTCCAGAACAAGAGGATCCTCTGGTATACGTTCGTCCATCAGAATCGACTGCGCCCTCTTTTCAATGATCCGTCGGTTCTCCATGTCAAAAGAAAGATCGACCCTGCCACAATGGATACCAAAGTAGTCCGCCTGCGTGTAGAGAGTCTTATTTTCCAATTGGCTGGGATGGTCTCGATGGGTGTGTCCCGCAATGTAAACGTCAGGTCCATCCTCCAATTCAAGCAGCGCACGGACAGGATTCGCGAAATCATCAACCTCTTTGAGTCCCATGTGGCCACAAACGACTATTGCGTCTACCTTGGCTTCCTCCCTGAGGTATCTGATGCTTTCTTGCAAGGTCGCAACAGGATCCATGGCTTCATATCCCATCAAGAGCTCGGGACGCAACCAGTAGGAAAGGCCCGGGGTAATCAGCCCGATCAATCCAATTCGGAAACCACCAACCGTTTTAACCATATGAGGGACAATCCGGGACAATGGGTGAGCGGGGTCGTCCAGAGTCCCTGCCCGTTTTCCCTCGATTTTAAGATTTGCGGACAGAACAGGCATCGTCGAGCGACTTACCGCATCAAGCACAACCTCGGGTCCCCAATCAAACTCATGGTTCCCCAACACCCATGCATCATATTGCAGTTTATTGAAAAGATCGATCATGAGACGCCCCCGAGTCATCCAACCCACGGCAGTTCCCTGATACACGTCTCCCACATCAACGAGTAGGGAATGGGGATTACTCTTTCGCCATTTTCGGATCTGTGCCGCACACCGGGCAAGCCCACCGACATTCGCTATGCCTCCATAAGTCTGAGTTGGACGAATATGACCATGGAGGTCCGTTGTATGGAAGATGGAGATGGTTTTGACTGACCTTGCCTCCCGACGCCCATGAGCCCTCTTAGGAAGGAGGAGCGAAGCACTTGCCAGAGATGAATCCCGCAGCAATGTCCTTCGATCAAATCTCTGCATCGGGCCAGGAGGTAAATGAATTCGTTGAAAAATGCAACCCGCAGACCGACGTAGGGGTCAATCCTGACCCACCCTCACCAAATCTCTGCCTGCTAACCATCGCCCCTCCCAGTCGTAATACTCCAATGACCTGAATTGCATTTTGTAGTCATAGCAACTTGATTCGATTGTGGCGTAGCCAAGATAGTAAAAATCCAGCTCCTGCTTCCTCGCAAATTCCAACTCCGCCAGCATGGTATACACCCCCAGGCGCCGACGGGAAAACGCTGGGTCAAATGCTGCGTAAATGCTGGAGCATGCCCTGCTGCCCACCGCCATGAAGCTGACCGCGATGAGCTGACTATCGTGATAAACACTGAACTGCCGATAGTCACAGGGATATTCTTCGGGACTTGCCCCAAGGAAATCTTCCAGCCGATTAGGAACGTTTTCTCCGAAGCGACCCTTGTGGATATCAAACAGGTGCTGTTCCGCACTTCCCGGAGATGCCTCCCGGCATATAATCCTCAGGTCTTCGTTCTTTTTACAGGTTCTCCTTTGACTCCGGGATTGACTGAAAGGCCCCACCCTGACCCTCAACGGAATTTGCCTTTTTAAGCAGTCTCCATCGCTCATAAGGCTCGCCCTGAAGAAATCACATCCAAAATGACGCCACCCGGTCGACCATAATGCATCCATCCTTGCTGGAGCAATGCCGCTCAACTGCCTGCTCTCAGCCACCAGAGGCCATGCCCCGGAGAGCAAATGATAAAGTTGCTGTGACATCGTCTTAGCCCCCGAGGTTCAAACAGTTTAGTTCCTGCCCTCTGAATCTGAAAATTTCTTGCCAGACAATTTCGACAGCAGGTCAAGAATAGCTCCTGATTCCTGCAGCGATTTTAAAGCCAGAGTAGGGTTGTGTTTGGACAACTCTTCTAGGGAATAAGCACCTGTTGCGACCGCAACAGTAGGGGACCCTATCACTCGGCCACAGGAGATATCACGCGGAGTGTCCCCGACGACCACTGTTGCCGTCGGATTGAATCCGCGTTGATGCACCCGTTCCGCCTCGGCAAGAGCTTCAGGCCCGAGCTTATCTCGCTCTGGGTGCTCATCACCAAACGCTCCAAAGGAGAAGTACTGATCCAACCCGAATCTTTCCAACTTGATCCACGCTCCAGCCTCTAGATTCCCCGTAAGCAATCCCATAACGACTCCTTTCGCCTTCAAGGCATCAAGAAGCTCACGGACGCCCGGGAGAATTCCCGCCCCTCGATTCACTTTCTGAAACTCCTCACGTAGTCGAATCAGATAGGCCTCATAAAGCTGGGCGATGCTACCGGCAGTAACCTCCGCGCCCATCGCAGGCAGAAGTTTTCGCGCTAAAGCTGCATCAGTAGTTCCTCGAACATCAAGCTCAGGCACGGCTATTTCATCACCATACAGATCCCGAACTGCCAGTCGGATTGCTCCTACCCCTGCACCGCCCGCATCGATCAGAGTGCCATCAATATCGAAAAGAAACAGGCATTGATCCATCTCTACAAAAAGCGCAACACCGAATCCTATTTCAGATCTTCTTCCTCTTCAGAATCCCGCTCTTCTTCCCCCTCAGAATCTTGCTCCCCTGCCTCATCGAAGTCATCCTCTTCAAAGTCATCCTCTTCAATCAGATCACCATGACTCAGCTTGAACTTCCGTTCTCGCTGGCTCTCCGGAAGAGGCGAAAGGACCATGACGACATTTCTTCCGACCAGTTTGGGCTCCTGATCGACATTTCCCATCGTCTTCAAGTCTTCCTTGACTCTCTCGAGCTTTTCAAATCCCAGCTCTCGGTGTGCGTTTTCTCGACCCCTGAACTGCAACTGAACCCGGACCTTATGGCCTTCATCGAGGAAGGACTCAATTCGACCTAGCTTGATATTATAATCGTGCTGCTCGGTGCGCACCCGGAACTTTACCTCCTTCAGCCTCGTAACGGACTTGCTCCTGCTGGTCTTTTTAAGCTTTGACTGCTCGTATTTCCATTTTCCGTAATCGACTACCCGGCAAACCGGAGGGTCCGCATTGGAGGCAACCTCGACCAGATCAAACCCGATCGCCTTAGCCTTTTGGACGGCTTCCCGGGTATCCATGACACCCAGTTGCTCACCCTTGCCCGATACCACTCTCACCCTTGGGGCCCTGATTCGTTCGTTTACCCGAGTCATGTCCCGACGCGGGCGAAACCTCTTCTTCTTTTTCTTAGCGATAGTATCTCGTGTGTTGTTGAAGGCGCGGAGTTATCCGCAAATTGAAACGCCGCAGCGCTCTGCCAAGGTTGATTGAACGTGTTGCAGTCTCATTGAAAGCAACAATTTTCAGATCCACTCATAATGAGCGGTTTCGAATTTCTTCGCATACTTGGCCTACAAAGTCATTAAGAGTCAAAGTCCCAAGATCTTCACGATCCCGGTGACGCACGCTCACACTATGTGACTCTTCTTCGCGCGCGCCAGTAACGAGCATATAGGGTATGCGATCAAGCCTCGCAAGACGAATCTTGGCACCGATCTTATCCCCCGTGAGATCACTGGAAGCTCTAACCCCCGTATCTGCAAGCTTTTGTGCGACCTCTTTCGCGTAGGAATTATGCTTCTCGGAGATAGACAGGACCCTTACTTGCTCAGGAGCGAGCCAGACCGGGAATTTCCCTTCAAAATGTTCGATGAGAAGACCTACGAAACGCTCTAAAGAACCAAATGGAGCTCGGTGAATCATCACTGGCCTGTGAGGCTTATTATCGGAACCTATGTAGCTAAGATCGAAACGCTCGGGCAAATTATAATCCACCTGCACTGTTCCGAGCTGCCACTCTCGCCCGATCACGTCTTTCACAACGAAATCAATTTTGGGCCCATAAAAGGCAGCCTCTCCAGGTTCCTCCGTAAAATCTACCCCGAGAGTCTCTACCGCCTCACGCAATGCTTCCTCCGCCTTATCCCAATTGGCTGGATCTCCGACATATTTAGAGGAATCTGGATCCCGCAAAGAGAGCCGGACCGTATAGTCAGACATTCCGAGAGCACTGAAGACCTTCTTCACTAAACCAAGGCACCCTTGGATCTCAGGACCAAGTTGTTCCGGTGTACAAAAAAGATGGGCGTCGTCCTGGGTGAAGGAACGAGTCCTTGTAATTCCTCCCAGCTCCCCACTTTGCTCCCAACGATACACTGTTCCGAATTCCGCGAGGCGGACAGGCAAGTCACGATAGCTGTGGTGATCACTGGCAAAGATCCGAATATGATGAGGACAATTCATCGGCTTCAACATGAAGCCCTCCACGTCACCCGTCCGAAGCAAATTCATGAGCTCCCCACAACTACTCTGGTCCTCAGAGAGCTTTTTAAGAGCTTCGCGCTCTGCAAAAGGGGGGTATTGGCTCTCCTCATAGTAGGGGAAGTGTCCACTGGTCCTGTAAAGGTCAAGCTTGCCTATATGCGGTGTGAAAACCTGAGAGTATCCCTGCTTATCAAGCTCCCCTGTAATGAAATCCTGTAGCTGACGGCGGATAATAGCCCCTTTGGGCTTCCACAGCGGAAGCCCCTGGCCAACCATCTCATCGAAATGAAAAAGTCCTAGCTCCCTGCCAAGGCGTCTGTGATCCCGCTTTTTCGCTTCCTCCAGACGCTCAAGATGCTCAGTCAGTAGTGTCTTATTCTTAAAACAGGTTCCGTAAATGCGTTGGAGCTGCTGATTGTTTGAGTCCCCCTTGTAGAAGGCACTCGCCACGCTCATCAATTTGAAGGCCTTGCAGTTGCCTGTTCGGCCAACGTGTGGCCCAGCGCACAGGTCCCAGAATTCGCCATTTTTAAACAGCGAGATCTCTTCTCCCTCTGGAATACCCTCCAGCAGATCCACCTTGAATACAGACGGCGTGTCCCTGTCCTCCAATGCCGCGAGCCGCCCCTTCTGAGCCAACTCCATTGCCTCTTCGCGGCTGATCACTTCTCGCTCAAACACCTGATTCTCCTTCACCACCTTTTTCATTTCCGCTTCGATTGCGGGGAAGTCATCGGGCGAAATACGATGGGACAGCTCAAGGTCATAGTAAAAGCCACCCTCTACGGGAGGTCCTGCAGCAAACTGTGCGTCAGACCAGAGCCTGGAGATCGCTGTCGCCATCACGTGTGCGCAGGAGTGCCTCAGACGATCTAGATCGCTCATCTGATTCCTCTCCTCCAGAGTCTTTCGCTCTTTCTCGTCGGCCATCCTTCTGAGTTTCAATCCTCCGGTCGGAAGTTGCAAGTTGAACTACGAGCTTGAAGGTGAGTGGGGGCAATAGAGTGGTAATCTGCAGAAGTAGTCAGACTCCCTTCAGAAATGAAAAAGGCCCCGCTTCAGTGCGAGGCCCTTGCCTTATGCCACCGATCTACCTGGCTTTTGCTTCTTAACGCGAGTAAAGCTCGACGATCAGCTGCACGTTTACCAAAGGGTCTATGTCTTCAACTTCCGGGAGGCGTGCTACAGAACCCTCCATAGTTTCACGATCCAGAGATACCCATTCCTTCAGGGGAACCGCCTGAGTCAGATCCATCATCCGGAGGCCAAGCTGCTGGGAGGAGGGCTTGGGCCCGACTTTGATTTTATCTCCAGGTTTGCACTGATAGCTGGGAACATCCAGTTTCCTTCCATTCACAAGCACATGGCCGTGCCCCACAAGCTGACGAGCAGCTTGCCGGCTATTTCCGAAACCAAGTCGGAAACATACGTTATCAAGACGAGTTTCAAGCAACTGCAGCATGATATCACCGGTGACACCCCGGCGCCGAGCGGCCTCCTCATAGCACCGTCGAAACTGCTTTTCGAGGACACCATACTGGAACTTCAGTTTCTGCTTTTCGCCAAGCGCGATGGCATAGTCGGATTTTTTCCGCCGACCTGCCCTCAGGCCATGCTGTCCGGGCGGGTAGTTACGACGCTCAAGAGCTCGAGAGGAGCCGAACAACGGCACCAGAAAGCGGCGACTGATTCTGTCTTTTGGACCTGTGTAGCGTGCCATGAGAAGATAGTTTGTTTGATTTAGTCGCTGAATTCTCTAAACCCTGCGCGCTTTTTTCGGCCGACACCCGTTGTGCGGGATCGGAGTGACATCGTTAATAGCTGAAACCTCAATGCCAATCGCCTGCACAGCGCGAACTGCGGACTCGCGCCCTGCTCCTGGCCCCTTCACCCTGACCTCTGCCTCTTTAAGGCCGTGGCCCATGGCCTGACGGCAGGCATCCTGTGAAACTACCTGAGCGGCGTAGGCAGTACTCTTTCTGGAACCTTTGAAGCCCATCTTGCCGGCACTGGACCATCCAATGGTATTGCCGGTTTCGTCCGTCACCGTTACCATCGTATTGTTGAATGTCGCTGCAACGTGAACAATACCCTTTGAGACGTTCTTACTCGACTTAGCCTTGTGGATCTTGACCGCGTCGGCAGCCTCCTCGCCCATGATCTCGGCGAAGATGTCCCTCTTCTCGTCTTTCTTCTTGTCTTCTGGATCACCTTCCTTCGACTCATCAGCGCCTCCTTCTGCTTCCGCTTTGTCAGCGTCCACAGGTGCACTTTCTTGGCCTCCATCTTCCAGAGTCTCTTCTGACGCAACTTCAGCGGCAGGAGCCTCCTCGACTACGGTATTGTCCTTCTCCGGCTCTGTCTCCGGAGTCTCGGGTGCGTTGTTTTCTTCCTCAGCCATGGTGGGTTTCAACAAAGTTTAATTATACGTGGCAGTCCCTATTTTTTACTACTGACTGTCTTCTTCCGGCCCTTCCTCGTTCTGGAATTTGTCCTTGTCCGTTGTCCTCGGACGGGCAGGCCTCGCTTATGGCGTTGTCCGCGATAGCAGTTGATTGAAGCAAGCCGCTTCAGCGCGGACTGCTTTTCGCGCCGGAGATCACCTTCAATGGCGATCCCTTGGCTTTGAATCACCTGAGCGATCTTCACGAGCTGGTCCTCAGACAGCTGACCCGTGCGCAAATTATTGTCGACTCCGGCCTGCTCAAGGATCTTCAGGGAACTGGTAGCTCCGATTCCGTATATGTAGCAGAGAGAAGCTTCGATCCGCTTCTCGTTAGGTATTTCAATTCCAAAAATTCGTGCCATGTATTGATAAGCCGTTGTGACCACGCCATTGGCCCTGACGCGAAAGGGGCGAGCTATTTATCAGAGTTGCCCTTGCTGGCAAGTGGAAATCCTCAATTTTATAGGGTTCAAGACCCCCAGCTGGGAGCACCGAAGCCCTGCTATGGGTGATTACGCTCTAATCGAGCCTCCATAACAGGTCGAATTAGTCCTGAAACTAACCCCTTTCTCAGAGAGAGTCCTCTCCACAGGAATCCCCGCTAGACAAAATAACGGGGGTCGGTAGCGTCCTTCATCGTTACTCAACTAAAGCAAACTTCATGGCTTCCGCACCCGCTGACACCCCCGATCCCGAGGATCCTCTACCAGACGACGAAGCTCAGGATTCTCCTGAAAAACCAAAGGCTCCGGAGGAGGCAACTACCCTGCCCCCGGACGATGTTGCCGCAATCGACGAGCTTGGGAAGGTCTACCAAGCCCTGCGGGAAGAACTAGCCAAGGTAATTATCGGGCAGGAGGAGGTAGTTGAGCAGCTCGCCATCTGTCTTTTTTCGCGAGGACATGCACTCCTGATGGGTGTGCCAGGGCTGGCCAAGACCCTGCTCGTATCGAGCGTGGGTGAGTGCATGGATCTCTCCTTCAGCCGAATCCAATTCACCCCCGATCTGATGCCCGCTGATATCACTGGAACGGACATCATCCAGGAAAGTGCGGTTACAGGGAAGCGGGAGTTCGAGTATATCAAGGGCCCGGTCTTCGCAAACCTCCTTCTTGCGGATGAGATTAACCGGGCGCCTGCCAAGACACAATCTGCTCTTCTTGAGGCCATGCAGGAGAACAAGGTTACCGCTCTCGGCCACACCTACGACCTTGATCAACCTTTCTTTGTTCTGGCGACCCAGAACCCGATCGAGCAGGAGGGCACTTATCCTCTTCCCGAAGCACAGCTTGACCGCTTTATGTTTCTCGTAGAAGTCGACTATCCGTCGGAAGATGAGGAGCGCCGGATTGCACGCGAAACCACCGGCGCAGACCGCAACAGACTGAGCGCCTTGATTACAGGTCAGGAGGTTCTCGAGTTTCAGAAACTCGTACGCCGGATGCCCGTTCCCGATCACATCTATGACTACGCGGTTGAACTCGTAAGGAAAACTAGACCGAACTCCGATGATGCTCCTTCTTGGATCAAGGAGTATGTAGGTTGGGGCGCCGGTCCACGGGCTGTGCAATATCTCGTGCTTGGAGCAAAAGGACGCGCGGCTCTTCGGGGTAACTATATGGCCTCTCTTGAGGATATCGAAGCTGTTGCAGTCCCGGTTTTGACGCACCGGGTGATCACCAACTTTGCCGCGGAAAGCCAGGGAATGACCTCCAAAAGAGTCGTTGAGCGCTTGATCGAGGAAATGCGAGAGGATTAAGGCCCGGCTGGGCCTCAGGAGGCGTATACCCCTCTATAATGAGCATTCACAAATTCGAGAACTATCACGGGTCGTGAAATACGACTTTCTAGATTCGGACGTCCTTTCTCGGCTTGGCGCTCTGCCGGTTGAGGCCCGACTCGCGATGGTAGGCAACGTTGTCGGCAAGCACCGTTCACCACATCGGGGGTCATCAGTTGAGTTCGCTGAGTATCGTAAATACGTTCCGGGTGATGACACCCGGAGATTGGACTGGAAGGCATACGCCCGTAGCGATCGTCACTACATAAAGGAATTTGAGGCAGACACCAACCTGCGCGCCTATTTTGTCGTCGATTGCAGCGGGTCGATGAAATACTCCTCCGGGGAGTTTGAGTCCAAGATTCAATTCGCCCGCAGATTCGCTGCCACCATGGCCTACCTTCTCGTCAACCAAGGTGATGCGGCAGGCCTTTCATGCTGCGATGAGACTCTTCATCTGGAACTGCCGCCCAGCAGGCGTCCTGCCCACCTTCAGAACTTTTTTGAGGTTCTCGGCACGCTCGCCCCCAAGGGTGAAACCGGATTGGTCGATGCCCTCCACACTGTCGCCGAAAAAGTCGCCCAACGGGCACTAATTATCGTCCTGTCCGATCTCTTCTGCGATACCCAGTCCTTTGCTGATGCTCTTCAGCACCTTCGCTACAGAAAACATGACGTGGCTGTCTTCCATCTCATGGATCCACAGGAAATTAACTTTGATTTCACAAGACCCCATCGTTTTGTCGACCTCGAAGATAGCACTACGGTCGTTGCCGAGCCTAACCTGATCGCTGACGAATACACAGCCGCAATCCGGGAATTTCTGATGAATATCGAAGCAAGCTGCCATGACGTGCGGGCCGACTACCACCTCGTAACATCAGATCAGGACTATGAAGAAGTCCTCCGCGACTTCCTGACAAACCGTTTGCCGAAAAAAGGGAAAAAATGACCTTCCTCCAACAGGCCATGCTCTGGGGACTTTTCGCGGTCTCTATTCCGGTAATCATCCATCTGTTGAACCGCAGAAGATTTCGCACCGTGGAGTGGGGAGCAATGCAGTTCCTGCTTAAGGCCACGAGAGATTCCCGAGGCAAGAAAAGGCTTAAGCATATCCTTATCCTCCTCATGCGTTCCCTTGCTGTAGCGGCGCTCGTCTTTGCTATCGCACGACCACTGGCAGGTGGATTCCTTGGCTGGGGAGGTGGACAGGTCGAAACTGTGGTCCTCATTCTGGATCGGTCCGCCAGCATGGAGCGGTCAGAAAAGGATATTCAAGTAACCAAGCGGAAGAGTGTTCTCACCAAGGTCGCAGGGGCCATGAATGAACTCGAGGGTGCGCGCCTCGTCGTGATCGATAGCGCGACAGAGAAGGCACAGGAGGTTCCCTCCCCCGATGTTCTTCCCGAACTCTCCTTCACAGCTCCGACCGACTCCGGAGCAGATATTCCTGGCATGCTTATTAACGCTCTGGATTACCTCAAGGAAGCGAAGGCAGGACGCAGTGAGATCTGGGTCGCTTCAGACCTCCAGAGAGAAAACTGGGCCCCGGATGACAGCCGCTGGGAGGCTTTTCGGTCCTCCCTGAATGAGGAGGACTTTCAAATCAAGGTTCGAATCCTCGCTCTTAATGGCCGCGAGCGAAACGATTTTTCTATCCGGGTTGCCTCTGCTCGCAGAGAGTCCAGAGAGCTCGTTCTTGATCTCGAGCTGCAGCGGGAGGAAGACAACGGGCCTACGAACGTCACAGTCAATGTGGACCACATGGGAGCTCGCTCAGGTAGCGAAGTTGCCTTCAACGGACAGAGTCAATCTTTCAGGAAACGTATCGCGCTGACAGGGACGTCCGGGCAGGGCTATGGCTGGGTTTCCATCAAAGACAATGCCAACAAGAGAAACAACGTATCCTACTACGCCTATGGCGACGAAGCTCCGGTGCAATCCTGCCTCATTGCCGAGAGCTCAACCGACGAAGAAACTCTCAAAGCTCTCACGACTGCTCTGGCCCCGGGTTTCGCCAATCAGCAGGTAATTACTCGAAGTCCAGAGCTTGCCTATCAGGCTAACTTCGATTCCGCCTCTCTTATCGTCTGGAAAGCTCCCATCCCCGACCCACCTTTATCCGATCAGCTGTTTGACTATGTGAAAAGCGGTGGAGTTGTTCTCTTCCTGCCTCCTTCCGAGGACTCAGAATCCTCATTTGGCGGACTCTCATGGGGAGATCTCAAAGAGGCTCCCAGCGACAAGTATTTTATCGTAAAGGATTGGGAACGGGGAGATGGAGCATTTCGGGATGCTTCTGACGGATCTCCTCTTCCAATAGACCGCATTCGTGCCATCAAACGTCGCGGGATCACTGGCGATTACACGGCGCTTGCAAATTGGGTCAATGGTGAACCGCTGCTGGCTCGCCGCGTGATTGAAGCAGGACAAGTGCTGTTTCTTTCCACCTTGCCCAGCTATACGTGGTCCAACCTTGAGCAGACCGCCCTTCATCTTGTTGCTCTGCAACGTAGTCTGGAGGAAGGCAGCCGTCGTATCGGAGCCAGTTTTTTCGCGGTGGCAGGGGAAGAGTCTTCTCTCCCGGCTGAAGAGGAAATTCGAACCAGAGTAGACTCCTATCAAGAAATTACTGACTCTGAGAATGCTGATTTTGAGGCGGGCGTATACCGCCTTGGAGAACGTCTTATAGCCACGAACCGGCCTTTGGGAGAGGATTCTCTTGAAGCTCTCACTGACGCGGATTTGGAAAGCTCCCTCGCTGATACCGGTTACAGCCTCCTTGAGGAGCAGGACGCATCTGGAGGCAACAGCCTCTCTCGACCGGTCTGGCGCTGGTTCCTGATCGCCATGCTCCTCTTTCTCATTATGGAAGCTCTCCTCTGCCTTCAACCACGCCGAGCCGCGGCCAGCAGCGCACCCTCACCCCAGACCCTGACGTGAGTTTCAACATTGAAAGCCTCTACTTCAGCGCACCATTGCCCATTTTTGTAGTGGGTCTGGTTGCTTGGTCGCTCATTCTCCTTCTTTGTATTGTCTCTCTCAAAAGGAGTGCAAGACCAGGACGAACTGGCCTTCTGGAATTACTCCGTCTTATCTGTGCGACAGTCACCGTATTCTTCCTGTTCAACCCTGAATGGAGAAAAACCATAGAGCCAGTCAAACAACCGGAGATCATCATTCTCCACGATGAGTCAGGATCCATGTCTACGGCAGACGCCCGACTGCCGGGGCAAAAGAACGGAACCGGAAAGATCGTAACTCGCAAGGAAGTCTCCGAGGCAATTCTTGCAACTGAATTCTGGAAAATTCTGGAAAAGGAAGGGAAACATCGGGTATCCGTCGAATCATTTTCAAAGGCTCCGGACGATGATGACAGGGAGGCGAGTTCCCTTGCCGTGACCGACATCTACTCCGCTCTCTCCGACCGGATCGAGAACCGTCCAGACCTTCGTGCTGTCATCATGATTGGAGACGGCGACTGGAACGCCCGGGAGAAACCAGCGCCAGTTGCTGCCGCACAAAAAATGCGTCTACAGGATATTCCTCTTTTCTCGGTAGTTACCGGCGCTCCTAAGCGCCTGCCAGATCTGGATCTTCTTGCAGTGAAGGCTCCAACATATGGCATCATTGGAGAAAACATCCAGATCCCGTTCACTATCGAATCCTCTCTGGATCGCGATGTCCGAACCATCGTTAGGATTCGGGATCAGGCGGGAGTGGAAAAGACCAAGAACATAACGATTCCACGGGGAAGCACACACTATGATGCGATCCTCTGGCGCCTGCAAAAAGAGGGCAGCTCCACACTGGAACTCTCCATCCCATTCGCGGATGGTGAGCTGGTAGAGGAAAACAACAGTCGCAGATTTAATATTGCAGGCCGCCCAGAATCTATTCGAGCTCTCATTATCGAGACTTTACCTCGCTGGGAATATCGATTCATCCGGAATGCTCTATCAAGAGATCCGGGCGTTGATGTAGATTGTCTTCTGCTCCACCCGCAGCTTGGGCAAGGCGACGGGCCGGATTACATCACGGCTTTCCCCGACAAACTCGAAGAGCTTCAGAAATACGATGTAATTTTCGTCGGAGATGTTGGAGTCGGCGAGGGAATGCTGACCGCGGAGCAAGCCGAATTACTCAGGGGGCTAGTTGAAAAACAAGCATCTGGTGTTGTCTTCATTCCAGGCTGGCAGGGAAATCAGTTCAGCCTGCTCGATAATGAGCTCGGAGGATTGATACCCGTGGTGCTCGACGAGGCTCTCAAAAGCGGCCAGGAAGAGGCGACTGACTCTCCCCTCTCCCTCACCTCCGAGGGCCGAAGCTCACTTCTGACGATGCTTGGTGATACCGAAGAGGAAAACCCCAATATATGGCGGAGCCTTCCCGGCTTTTACTGGCATGCCCCTGTGGTCCGGGCCAAGAGTGGAACTGAAGTTCTCGCCGTTCATGCCAACCGGCGACACCCCAAATACGGACACCGCATACCGCTCATTGTCACTAGTCGAGCTGGCAACGGCAAAGTTCTTTTCATGGGCATCGATTCCGCCTGGCGGTGGCGTCGGGGAGTTGAGGATCTCTACCATTATCGCTTCTGGGGTCAGGTCGCGCGATGGATGTCTTACCAGAGAAACATGGCGGCTGGTGAGCGAGTCCGGCTTTATTTTACTCCGGAGCGTCCATTGCCGGGTGAAAATGTAACAATCAATGCCAACGCCTTTCAGGAGAACGGCGCCCCCTTGGAAGAAGGATCCGTTCTAATTGATCTCACCGCCCCTGATGGGAGCGTCCGGAGGTTTGAGCTAGCCAGAGAGGACGGAACCTGGGGCTCATTCACAGGGCGTTTCAAGGTCACCATGCCTGGTGACTGGATCATCGCGGCCCGCACCTCTGAAAGCGAAGAAGGCGCCGTAAAAACAAGAATTATCGCGGAGGGCGCGCAGATTGAGAAGACAGGCCACCCAGCGCGCCCTGATGTCCTGGAAGAGCTCTCGCGTGTTTCTAGAGGACGAGTCGTCGAAGCCTCCCAGCTGGAGATCCTCGCTCAGGAGATCTATGACCTTCCCGAACCCCGCCCGCAGATCATTCCGGAATCACAGTGGGACAAATGGTATGCTGCGGCGGGCCTTATGGGGCTACTGGCGATCTTCTGGATTGGAAGAAAGCTTAACGGTACTTTTTAATTGCCTCCAATATCGAGGTGGTCGTTGGGTTTCACCTCAGCCTCGTTCACCTGAAAGAGCCTTCTCACCTCCTCAAGATCCTTCTGGATCTGGTCCTGCAACTCGGCACAGCCCTGAAACTTTTGCTCTCCGCGGATCTTACGGCCAAAGATTATCTCGAGATGTTCACCATAGAGGCTCCCCTCAAAATCCAGGAGATGCACCTCCAGCTGCCGCCGTGCTCCCCCGACGGTGGGCCTTATTCCTAGGTTTGCCACCGCTTTTCGCTCTCCCCTCTCTCCCTTGATCCGGGCCAAAACCGCATACACTCCGTCAGGCGGAAGCTGCTCATCACCTACCAGGATATTGGCAGTGGGTGCTCCCAGCTTTCTGCCCAACTGCTCTCCGCGTACGACCGTACCCAGCACACTGTACGATCGGCCAAGCATTTCGCGTACATAACCGAGATGCCCGTCACGCAAGGCCCTTCTTAGGCGTGTACTGCTGATCCTCTCTCCTCGACATGTGACCGCAGGTATCTCCTCGACCTTGACGTTGTAGTCCCCACTGCAGGAGCGGAGAAATGCCACCGTCCCCTGTCGCCCTTTCCCGAATTTCCAATCTTCTCCCACTACTACCTGTCGTAAGCCAGGCACTGCCAGCAGGCTCTCGGTAAAAGCAGCAGCAGTCTGACGAGCCAGATCTTGGTCAAAGTGTAAAACCAACAGAACCTCGATACCGAACGAATCGAGTAGAAGCTCCTTTTGCTCTAAAGAAGAAAAAATTCGCCGTGGGGCATTCTCAGGAGAGATTACCTGAATGGGATGAGGCTCAAAGGTCAGCACACCCGGAATTCCGCCGCTGATTTCAGCACCATTTACTGCAGCCTTGATAACCGCCTGATGACCAAGATGGAGTCCATCGAAAACACCCATCGCGAGGTGCAGGGGATTACCGACATCCGCGAGCTCAGCGATGGTCGAACAACGAGTCACTCCTTTTTCCTGAAAGGCGTTAAGCTCCCCGCATCAGAGAGATTTCAGCCAGGCTAACCATCGAATTGATCAGTTCCTCGGCTCGTCCGGACTTCAAGGCTTTCACCCCGACCGCGCGCTCTAGAGTGAACTCACCCGAACGGGTCCTTCGCAGGGCCGACAAATGTCCGCCACAGTCCAGAGTGGCACCAATATCATGCGCATAACTCCGAACATAGAACCCCTTGGAGCAATTCACCGTGAAATCGATTTCCGGAAGCGAAACTCTCGTCAGCTCATAATCCGTGACATACACGGGACGGGGGTCCCGTTTTACCTCTTTGCCCTTCCGTGCCAGCTTATATAGAGGAACACCATCCTTCTTTATAGCTGATACCATGGGAGGCATCTGCTCAAAGTTTCCGGAGTATTTTTCAAAGGCTGCCCGGATGGCCTCATCACCCGGAGACCCAACCTCCCTTTCTTCAACAATATCTCCTTCGGCATCCTGAGTTGTCGTAGTCGCTCCCAGCGTAATGGTTCCTACGTATTGCTTATCCTCACTCATCAGGAGGTCCTGTATCTTCGTAGCGCGTCCAACCACCAGCATGAGGAGCCCAGTCGCCATCGGATCCAGTGTTCCACAATGTCCAATTTTTTTGATCCCCATCGATCGCCGTGCGATCGCAACAACGTCGTGGGAGGTCATCCCGGGATCCTTATCAACAAGCAAAACTCCACTCGGAGCAGTATTAGGGTTATTCATAGTTTGCGAGAAGGAAGAGCTTTCTGGGTTACCTCAACAAAGCGCAAGACCGCTTCATCTAGAGGACCGGCTGTCTTAGCACCTGCCGCAAGGGCATGGCCACCCCCACCAAACTGAGCGCATATGTCACACACGTTGACGGAAGAATTCTTGGATCGTAGCGAAAATCTGATTTTACCATCATCCATTTCCTCAATGAATCCACAGACCAAGACTCCTTGAATGGCACGTAATACATCAATCAACCCTTCACCATCACCAGCCTGTATCCCTATTCTTTTCTTGGTGCCTCGTGACAGGGTCCACCATGCTATCCTACCGTCATCACTCAACTGCATTGTCTCCAGAAGACACCTCAAAAGCTCCACTCTCCGCAAGGGGTAATCGTGATACAGACGTGATGTGAGGGCTACCACATCAAGGCCCTGCTCAACAAGATCAGCTGCCATTTTATGAGAACGTCCCGACGTATTGGAGTATTGGAAAGATCCCGTATCTGTGGAAAGCGCAACATAGAGAGCATCCCGGGCTATGTCCGGGAGAGGCCAGTTGAGCTCCCTGATGATCGCATAAAGGATTTCCGCCGTCGCCGCTGATCTTACATCAATCAGCCAGTAATCACCATATTTCTCATTCGAAATGTGGTGATCTATGTTGACCCAGATCTGGTCCCCTGACAGCGAATCGAGGCACCTTTCTCCCAGCCGTTCCCTGTTTGCAGTATCCAACGCGATGACCACCTCTGCATCCAGTGACCCGGAGGGGCATTGGACACCCTGCGACCCTCTCATGAAACGAAGATTATCAGGCACCGGGTCTTCATTCAAACCCACCACGTGCTTGCCCAGCTCTTCAAGAACCGCCTTGAGTGCAACCACCGAACCAATTGCATCCCCATCGGGGCGCGCATGGCTCAAGAGCACGAAATTCTCGTGTTTTGAAACAATCTCGGAAAAATGAGACGCTGTGATCTTTTGACCCATGAACGGTTGGAACGTGCGGGGGGAAGGCGGCGGATTGTCTACGCCACCTGCTCGATCGCAAGCAAAACTGGGATTCCCACCAACCTAGTCCCCTTTTAGTCCTTTCTCATCAGTTCACGTCACGGGGCGATGTCCTGCTTTATCCCGGACAGCCCGAATGAAAACTTTATTGTGGCAATGAGGCGTCAAGGCCTTTCCATCCGTTGCCGGGAAGAGCGAATTTACTCCTTAAATTCTGGCTCGTCTTCGCCCTCCTTCAGGGGAGGTGCAACAGGTAGCTCCGCAACCTCATCGAGTAGATTGACAATATCAACTCCACGAACAACTGAGTCATCTCCCACAAACCTGAGGACCGGCGTGTTCTTCAAAATCACCCTCTTCATGACGCGACCCTGAATAGCACCTCTTTCACCATTTAGCCGCTCGATGACTTTTTCCTGATGGCCGCCAAGAACACCCACATACACTCTCGCATCCTTAAGATCTTGGGCGACTTCAACAGAGTTCACTGTGACCAGTAGACCCTTCCACTCAAAATCTCGCTGTAGAACACTACTGATCTCGCGCTTGAGCAGCTCATTTACTCTATCCATACGCCTCGACATGGCCACCGTATGTTTCTCCCAAAAATTCCGGACAGAACAGCTCTCTAGAGCGTCTGATTGATTTTCTCCAGATCGTAGCACTCGATTACGTCACCCTCTTCATACTCATTAAACTCTCCCAGACGAATTCCACACTCGATACCCTGTTTTACCTCCTCCACATCGTCTTGAATACGCCGTAAGGTGGACATCTTCCCGTCAAATACCGGAGTTCCATCCCGCATTACACGGGCATGTGCTGTCCGAGTGACCTTTCCATCAGCAACAAGGCAACCCGCCGCACGACCCCGCTTCACCTTGAAGACCTGTTTCACCTCTGCATGTCCCAGAATCTTTTCCCTGAGCTCAGGCTCCAACAAGCCAAGCATGGCGTCCTTCACTTGATCGATAAGCTCATACACTATCGAGTAAAGCTTAACCTGAACGCCTTCCCTTTTGGCCGCCTTCACGGCATTGCTCTCGACCTTGATATTGAACCCAAGGACTACCGCATCGGCACTGCTCGCCAAAAGAATATCAGATTCGCTAACCGAACCCGCTGCTGCATGGATGAAATTAACATCCACCTTGTCTGATTCGACATCCCCGATCGCGCCCCTGATTGCCTCGACTGATCCCTGAACATCGCACTTCAGGATAATTTTGAGCTCTGCCTTCTGCCCGCCCTCGACGCGCGCCAGCATATCCTCCATGCGACTCTTTTTAGGTCGCTCCAGTCGGCTTTGCCTGAGCTCAAGCTGACGCTCGTCGCTGAGTTTTTTGGCCGCTCGCTCGTTCTCCATCGCGACGAGCTCATCTCCAACGTTTGGCAGCTCGGCAAATCCAAGGACTTCTACCGGAGTTGCTGGACCAGCCTTCTTCACCTGCTCACCCCGGTCATTGAGCAACGACTTCACCTTCCCGGCGTAGGGCCCGCAGATGAAGGGAGTTCCGACTCTAAGAGTGCCGGCTTCGACTACAACAGTAGCTGTCGGACCCTTGCCCGGCTGAATTTCTGCTTCGATAACTGCGGCCCGAGCATTTGCTTCAGGGTTGGCCTTGAGTTCCAGAACCTCAGCCTGCAAAGCCATGAGCTCGGCCAGCTCATTCATTCCCTGTCCCGTGATCGCAGAAACTTCAACGACCTCTGTCTTACCTCCAAGATCTGTGGACATGAGGTCATGCTCCATGAGCTGCGTTTTAACCCGCATGGGGTCGGCCCCGGTAACATCACACTTGTTGATTGCGACGATGATGGTCTTTCCAGCAGCCTTGGCATGACTTATTGCCTCTTTTGTCTGGGGCATTATCCCGTCATCAGCTGCCACGACGAGGACGATGATGTCGGTGACATCCGCCCCCCGCGCCCTCATTTCAGTGAAAATCGCGTGCCCGGGGGTATCAATAAAAGTGATGGGGTGCCCTTCATGCTCGACCCGGTAGGCCCCGATGTGCTGCGTAATCCCACCGGCTTCTCCGTCTACAACTTTTGATTTACGCAGATAATCGAGGAGGGACGTTTTCCCGTGATCAACGTGTCCCATGAAAGTGATGATCGGCGCCCGTAACTCAAGCTTCTCGGCTGGCTCGTCCTCCTCAGGCTCAGGCTCCTCAATAACTTCCTCTACCTTGTGGACCCCGCCACCCTTTTCCCGCTTCTCTCGTTCAAAGACAAATCCATGCTGCTCGCAGACTTTTTCTGCAATCTCGGGTTCAATGGCCTGATTTGGGGCGACGAAAACCTCCAAGGCAATGAGATCTGCCATGATCTCAAAAGGCTTCAGCCCCATCATCTCTGCCAGCACGCTGACAATAATCGGCGGCTTGATGCTTATGGTGTTTCCTTCAACAATCCCGGCTTCACTTCCAACCTCGACCTCTTCCCCGGTCCCACCCGGATCCACAGGGGCCGCAAAATCAACATCCTCTTCCTCTGCAAGCTTTGATATGCTTGGAAGCTGCTTCTTCCCCGATTTTTCTGTTTTCCTCACCGCCGTCTTTTTCTGCTCACCCTCATCAAGGATGTCCAAAGCTTCATCCTTCCTGTCCTGCACGGTCTTCTGCTCAGATGCCTGAGCCCGCTGCCTTTCACGGCGCGACGGCTTCTTGGGTCCATCGACCAAGTCGAGCACCTCCTTTTTCTTGTCGCTATCGCCCTTGTCTGGCATGGTGGTAATCTGGAACTTACGCGTCTCCTATTCTATTAGTCTTCTTCGGATGGAGCGAGAGGTTTGTCGGAATCACCCGGTTGATCCGGATCAGCGGATGGTGCACTTTCTGATGTTTCAACAGCCTTCTGATCTGCAGCTTCCGTGGCTACTTCTCCAGCCGAGCCCCCACTCGCAGCTCGAGCCTTGGCCAGAATTTCTTGAGCGGCATCTTCGGTAGACTCGATGGACTGGGCGATATAATCAGCCGGCATCTGCATGACCATGTCAGCCGAGACACCTCCTGCGCGATACAGTTTATCTGCAACCTGAGGATCAACCCCGAGTTCATCGGCCAGCCCCATGGCGGCGTCAGTGACACGTGCCTCAAACTGCTCGTGCTGGCTTTCATCCTTCCGGACCTGCACGTCCCAATTAACCAGCTTGGATGTCAGCCGTGCATTCTGGCCTCGACGACCTATCGCCTTACTCAAATCTTCTTCGTCCACCGTGACATTGATCACCTTGTTCTCCTCGTCGAGAGTAATGGAGCGGATCAAGGCAGGCTTGAGAGCATCAGTGACAAACGCTTCAGGCTCGTCGCTCCAGCGGATAATATCCACCTTTTCGTTATTGAGCTCCCTGACGATATTTTTCACCCGTGCTCCCCGCAATCCGACACAGGCCCCTACCGGATCAACCTTTTCATCGTGGCTGAAGACAGCGACCTTGGTCCGGTAACCTGCCTCCCGGGCGATCCCGCGAATCTCGACAGTATGATCTGAGATTTCGCTTACCTCGGCCTCAAAAAGGCGTCTCACGAAATTAGGGTGACTCCGGGAGAGAATGATTTCCGGGCCTCTGAATTCGTTATCAACGGATACGACATATGCCCTGATCCGGTCACCGACGTTGTAGTCCTCAGTAGTCACCCTCTCCCGCGACGGCATTCTGGCTTCGAACTTTCCAAGATCTATCATGACGTCGTTCTTTTCGAAACGTCGCACGGATCCTCCGACGATGTCCCCAGCACGATCCTTGAACTCGTCATAGATCATTTCCTTCTCCGCCTGACGCAGCTGCTGCATCATCGTCTGCTTCGCTCTCTGGACCGCAATTCTTCCAAAGTTTGGCGGTGTAACATTGAATTCCAGCGGATCGTCCAATGCTGCCTCTGGATGTTTTTTGCGCGCAAGGCCAACCGGGACCTCGTTGAATTTATCCTGATGATCGTCATCTGCCACCACCCGAAGAGTCGCAAAAATTCGGGTTTCTCCGTTTTTAGTATCAACCTCTGCACGGAGTTCCTCGATATCCTCGGCGCCTGGCACCATACCTCGGTAGGCAGACAAGAAGGCATTCTCAAGAGCCTCGACGACTTTCTCGCGTTCGATGCTCTTCTCCTTTTCGTAAAATTCTATGAGGGCAACGAGATCGTTTGTCATGATCCTCTGATCGTTGTGGTCTGGAGACGCAAAAGAGCGGGTCTGTGGAACCCACTCCTCGAATGCGTCAAGAGTTGTTCTGTTGGCGTGGCTATAGAGGTGCTCACCCCACGGATCAAGAGAAAACCGGCACCCAAAGCGCCTCTGGATGAACAATTCAGCGGCTGAAAATCCGTGTTTTGACCCTCATCCGGCCTTTCCGTCCCCAATTACTCGAGCAGCTTGCGCCACCGAAGTCCCCGAAGTTCCGCAGTCGTCTGCCAAGTGGACAAGCCTAAAGGAGCACACTTTTCAATGTCTCCAAACCGCAGGCCCAGCTTCCTGCCCTTGGTGACAACATCAACGAGCTCCTTTTCTCCGACCCAGGCTTTCAGGCTGTCCTTGCGGATTTCGAGTCGAATTTTATACCACTCCTGATCCTTGAATGCTTGATAGCTCCCAGTTTCGTTTTCTGATGCGTCCATTCCATCCAAACTTGAAAAGCCTACCACTCCTCCTCCCCATCCACCACAGATGAAGGTCACGCACGTTTTGGGATCACGAACTGGCAAGGTGAGCCCACAGAAAAAATCAACTCCCGAGGTCCTTCGGGCTTCTAGCTCAAGCTCATAAGGAGCCTCTGGCAAATCCTTTCCGGTAAACACCACTCCCGAAAGCTCTGCTCCCTCTTCGATTGTAAGAATCCCATCCTTCCACGTTGTATCGCCTTCTCCTCCGAAATTTAGCGCTTTCCATGCCCCCATACCTTCCTTCGGTGGAGCAAGGGACACCCACTCCCTGTCGGCCGCCCCGTCCTTCGCCTCCACTTCCACGCCCTTTTGGTCTGCCCCCGACACCATGATCGATAAAAGAAACGCCCCGGCACCTTTCCTGATAAAATGTGTCATAAATGAACTATTGACCGCGCACTTGATGTCGACAAGCAAAGACACAAATGAATCCATGAGTAGACGTGATGACTCTGCCTCCGAAGATCCAAGGTAGCAGTAGGACCACTAATCCCAATTTCAGCAATGCTGATTCTCCTCGATTCTTCCTTCACCCTGATTAAGCCCTCGCAACCCGTTGGTCTTGTTTACGCACAATACCTGAAGGCAAGCACGGAACTCAGTGTCGACCCGGCCAAGATTCAGACAGCTTTCCAAAGCTCGTTCGCCCGAGCGCCATCTCCTGACTACGCCCTCGGCACCTCTGGACATGCCGCAGAAGTAAGTTGGTGGCGCTCTCTAGTCCTTCAAATTTTTTTGGAGATCCTTGAGGAAGATTCCCTTTCTGCGCCCGTCCCCGTGCTGGAAGCATGTTTCGATTCCCTTTTTGAGTATTACGCCCAGCCGGCCTCATGGACGCTCTATCCTGAGACCGTTTTTTTCCTGGAAGCGGCCTCTGAGATCGGAACCCTCGCAGTGGTCTCAAACTTCGACGATCGGCTCGCACCAATTCTGAATGGCTTGGGAATAGGCAGCTTCTTTGAGGAAATTATCACTTCGGCGGACGCCCTTGCGCGTAAGCCAGAGCGGAAAATATTCGAATTTGCTCTCAGGAAACTAGACAGCCCAGCCGAAGCAGCCTGTTTCTGCGGTGATTCCTATGAGGCCGACCATCTTGGCGCATCGTCTGCAGGGATACGCTCTTTCCATCTCAAGCGTCCTGCCGATACCTTGGTCGATTTTCTTGATTTCTGCCGTTCGTGAACAGTTCCTAGTGAGCTCTACGCGATCTTCACAAGGACCTTGAAAGGCAATCAAACCCCGGAAATCTGATTGGCCCCAATGGCGGCGGCCGTATGTCCGTAATAATCAGACAGCCCAGTCTGCAGAACGCATGATGCGACCCGATCCAACTAGAAAAAATAAAAGGTCGAGAACCATCCTTAAGTTTCAGCCGCGTCAGAATCAAATCGAAACCTCAGAGCCCGAGCCAGCAGTAAAACCATTACAATCTAATCCAGCTCAATTCCCTCAACCGTGGCCAGATACTTCAGGGCGTCCTCCATGGTTCGCCTTACGTTTGCCGTCGTCCTGTGCAAAAAGGCGTGTAGCGCCGCATCCTGCGGATTTCGATCTTCACATTCGCTGCTGTATTTTTCGAAGGCCGTGAGACCCTGTAGCAGGCCCGCAAGATGCTGTGGACATTCACAGTCCACTGAAGTGGAAACACGGGCGAACTTCAATAGCTGGTCGGTCGTGTAGATTCGTTCGGGAATGTCCTCCGATACGGTAGGGGGAGGATCTGAAGCGGGAAAGAGGGATCCAAGTTGCACCAGAATTTCCCGCCTGATCTGACGACTTTCCAGTGGAGCAGAAAGCAGCTTGAGCCCGGGAATCGCCCGTGCGAGGGCGGTCGCAGTTTTTGATGAGCTGAAACGGTAAAGAAGAATTGTTTTCGCCGCTCTGGTGCGGTTCACCACTTCTCTTATGGACGCCACGGTTTCTGGATGAAGGGTTTCGGCTTCAATAAAAAGAAGGTCAGCTGTTGGAGGCGCCTCCTGCTGAATTAGTTGCGTAATTGTATCAAACCGACCCACGATCCTCGAATCGAGCGCTTCGTCACCAGAGAGGACAGTGGATGCCTCTTTCCCTGCAACGAGCAGCCGGCCCTGCCGCGAAGGGCTTCCAGGTTTAGCCGAGACAAGCGTGCCTGCCTCCTCATCCTCCGCGAGCTGCTTCTGGAGTTGAGACAGTTCGAGGTTAGCGATATTGCGGATTGAATGTCCCCTCTCGGTGAGGGATCGAAGTAAACCCAACCGGGCAACATCCTCTCCACTGTAGAGTCTGCGATTTGTTTCAGTCCGTCCGGGCTTCACCGCACCGTAGCGTTTTTCCCAGATCCGTATCGTGGGCGCAGCGAGTCCAGTTCTCTTCGTCACTGCTCCAATGCCGTACACCCCTTGGGTTGAGTCCTCCATAACGAGGACAAGCGTAACTCATCCTTTTAAAATGTAAACAAATAATAAACGGTAGAGGATAAATCTGCTCTTGATAGGAATTTGTTTTGCAGATGTACCAATTATGAGTAAGTTTTGAGGAAATTAAAACGCCTACATTATATACAAATGAGCAACGTAGTCTCCCAAAGTTCAAACAATTCTCTACAGGATAGGGCGAATTTGCCCATAATTGGCAGAAAGACCTCTGAGCAGGCAGCCTATCTCAATCTGTTGAACGCTGTCCTTGGACGGTCCGCTCACGGTCAGTCGGATTCAAAATCTCTCCCACGCACGTTCGGCGGATCTACCTCTCTTCCCTCCTGATTCTCAGCGGGCCCACTGCCTCGGTCAAGAGACCTGACTAACGACCCACCGCCGCTCAAAGCAGACTGTGCAGAACTTGTGAATCTCATCGCGAACCCCGGCCCCCCTGAACCAAAGCCAAGATCGATCAAGGGCGATTGCAAGCCGAGGTTGATCGACAGGTTGGCCGCGCGGGCGCATCCGGGCAAGGCGCCCGTGATGCGGCAGGCCTGGAAAAATTTGCTTTTCCTCCACTGGCAAGCGCCAATTGCTCATTTACAGTCTCTTCTTCCGCCCGGGTTGAGGGTCGACACACACAGAGGGAAGGCGTGGATTGGGATTGTCCCCTTCTTCATGCGGAATGTCAGGCCCCGGTTTCTACCCAGCGTGCCGGGGATCTCCAACTTTCTAGAACTCAATGTCAGGACTTATGTATACGACGAGAGCGCAACGCCCGGAGTGTGGTTCTTTTCACTGGACGCAAATCAGAGCCTTGCATGCACTCTTGGGCGGCGGCTATTCAACCTGAACTACCGCAACGCAAGAATTGCAGCTCGGGAAAGCGATTGGATTGATTTCACGGCAAGGCGGGGAGGGTTTTCGACTGACGCTAGCTTCAGTTATCGGCGCCGCGGTTCAGGCCGCATCGCCGAAGCGGGTAGCCTCGATTTCTTCCTGACCGAGAGATACGTGCTCTTCTCGAGCTCCAAGGATGGTTCCCAACTCTGGAGAGGACGGGTCCATCACGCTCCATACCAGCTGCAAGACGCAGAACTTGAGAGCTATTCTAGTGAACCTGTCGCTTGGAACCGTCACGAGTCACTTCCCGGGCGCCCTCAACACGTCTGCGCCTCCCCAGGGGTAGAGGTAGAGGTTTTTTCTCTCCAGAAGCTCTAATCGAGCGTGGTCACCAACAGAAGTTCACATCGATGAGTAAAACTATTCTGATAGCCGGAGGAACATCCGGTATAGGTGCTGAGGCTCTTCGCGCACTTCGAAGTGATGGGCATGTGGTTTATTGCGCATGCAGATCTCCCGAAAAGCTTCCTGACGATCCTGACGTCCACGGTTTAGCCTTCGATGCATCCGCTGCTTCCCCTTCGCTCGATTTGCCAGAAGCCCTCGACGGATTCGCTTACTTCCCGGGTACAATCACTCTGAAACCCTTTGGAAGATTGACGACGCAAGACTTTCTTCATGATTTTCAGGTCAACTTCCTCGGCGCAGCAGGCTTGCTCCAGGCCGCACTTCCCGCCCTTCTCAAGGGCGATAACTCAGCTGTAGTTTTATTCTCTACCGTTGCCGTTCAAACAGGCCTGCCCTTTCATGCGAGCATTTCAGCAGCCAAGGGTGCTGTCGAGGGCCTGACCCGATCTCTCGCTGCCGAACTCGCTCCGCGGATTCGGGTAAACTGTATCGCTCCATCACTCACTGAAACGCCGCTGGCGGGACCTCTGGTGAACAGCGATGAAAAAAAGGCAAGTTCTGCCAAGAGGCATCCGCTCAATCGAATCGGGGATCCGAAGGAGATCGCAGAGCTGGTAAAGTTCCTGCTCGGTTCCCAGTCCATGTTCATGACTGGGAACATCATCAAGGCGGATGGAGGGCTCTCGTCCCTGAAACTATTTTAATCCATGGCAGTGGTCGCAGACAGATCTCGCGCTTCACTCGGAACACTCACCTGAAGAACAACAGAAAACCAACAGACAATCCCACAACAAAACAGACATATGAAACTACTAACAACATCAGTAATCGGAATGCTCGCTTTTGCTTCAATCGCATCTGCTGAGAAAAGTGAAAAAAAAGACATCGTTGATACGGCGGTAGCAGCCGGATCGTTTAATACTCTTGCAGCTGCCCTCAAAGCCGGTGGTCTTGTGGACGCTTTGAAGGGGGACGGTCCTTTCACAGTCTTCGCCCCAACCGACGAAGCTTTCGCAAAGTTGCCAAAAGGCACTGTCGAAACACTCCTGAAGCCTGAGAACAAGGAGAAGCTCGTAGACATCCTTACCTACCACGTCATTAGCGGCAAGGTTGCATCCAAAAAGGCAGTCAAGCTTGATACCGCCAAGGCGTTGAACAAAAAGTCTATCAGCCTTGAGGTCAAAGATGGTTCTCTTTACCTGAACTCTTCAAAGGTCGTTAAGGCCGACATTAAGTGTTCCAACGGTATTATCCACGTCATCGATTCCGTCCTGATTCCCTCTGCTGGGGAAAAGACAGGCAAAAGCGTGACCGAAGATCTTATGGTTGCTGCCATCGAAAAAGGCGTGAAGCTGTTCAATCACGGACAGCATGGAGCCTGTGCTGACGTCTACGAAGTGGCTGCTCTCGCAGGACTGAAAATGGACAGCAAGGCACTTAGTTCCGAAACGAAGGCCGTTCTCATGACCGCCCTGAAAGCGAGCCAGAACAGCCAATGCGACACCACTCGTGCTTGGACCATGCGCAGAGCTCTGGATCGCGTCATGGCATCTACTAAATAAAACCAAGTAAATCTTCATTGAGGGGGCGGCGTTGCAACATCCTTGCAACGTCGCCCTTTATCTTTTCGGGGAAGCGACGATCGTCTCCCCCCACCTGAAACCTGCTGGTCTGGTTACCAGAAGCCCGACACGAAGGCGCGAAGAAGTTTCGTAGTCTCAAGTCAAGTGACGGTCGCGGTGTGGAACACTCCTCGGGATAAGGCGGGGAAGTACGGAGACTGGGACTCGAACCCAGGACCAATTGGTTAAAAGCCAACTGCTCTACCAACTGAGCTATCTCCGCTTTTTATACCCCCTCGGGAGGCGCGGAAAATGAGGTTCTTCCGAGCCCGTGACAAGGGAATTTTTATCCAGAGGCAAGTATTCTAGGGTAGATTGCTGCAAGCAACCCCAACAGTGTGTTCCGCTACCCAAGAAGAGCCATTACGAG
>PARF01000050.1 GCA_002709915.1 Roseibacillus sp.
ATTAACAGGAGTAAACAGGTTGGCTGGTTTAGTTGAGGTTCTTGTAGCAACCCCTGAAACCGTTAGGGCCTCCGAGGCTTGGCCGGGGAGCCGGCTAAATACAGTATCCCCCACGGTGATAGCGAAACATTGCTCCAGTCGCTAGTGGAATCCCCGCTGTTCGTTATCGGTAAAATCCTGAGACCACTCGGTTCTTCCCCTCTCAGGAGATTGCAACCAAGCAGCAATATTAAATTCATTTTGATCGTCTTACAGCTGGCAATTGGTATCATAGAGAAGTGGTCTCAGGAGGTCCTCTACCGTCCTCGAAAAAGTCTTCTCTCCGGGGGCTTTTGCTCAAGATTGGTATTCCAGTTCTTGGACTTGCGATGGGCGTGGGTCTGACCTTTTTCCTCATTTATGGCACCCATACAAAGCATAAGAGCAGAGCTACCATCTGGTGGTCTGAGCGGGGGCGAAATCTGATTCCCCCTGCAGCTACTGAGATTATTCTGCGGCAAGATTTTCTCGATCATTATGCGATCTACAGGGTCTCAGAAAAGGATCTCAATGTATTCCTCGATCAGCGCTTTGCAGCCTCTGGAAACCCGCTTAATTCATTCAGTGAAAGGCGTCCGGTTGAATCCGCTTGGATTGGCAGGACAACCGGACCAATGGGGTGGAAGGTAACTGCAAGTACCGTTTTTTACAGCTTTTCGGCAAGTAATGGAGGGACTCACAACTACTATCACGACACAGCAACAGGGCTCACTTATCAAGAGTCAGCCTACTGGTAGTTGTTAATGATGCTCCTCCGGTCAGGTTGCATCTATTCCTCCGTCAGGAGAGGGGAAGGCTCAATACCGGTCCCTGCTGTCACTCTGGCAGTCTAATACTGCGGCGGGATTACAAAGAAGGCTCTGCTTTGCAATAGCTGCCTTTCAACGATGGTCACGGGACCAAATGGCGTGGTTGTTGCATTTCCACAATCAGGGCCGAAAATTGGGGATGGCTATTTGTTTCGATAATACCTACGCCCAAATGCCGGACCGGTTTTTCGAGCGCGTGGCGCCTGCGCATTATCCCAAAGCGCAACTCCTGCGGGTCAATGCATCACTCGCAGATGAGTTAGGAATAGACCCGGATTGGCTTGAATCAAAACAGGGAGAGGCGATTCTCGCCGGAAACGAGCTGGCAGATGGCGCCGAGCCAATCGCGCAAGCCTACGCGGGCCATCAGTTCGGGGGATGGGTCCCCCAGCTCGGGGATGGCAGGGCCGTTCTGCTTGGCGAGGTAATCGATCGCGAGGGGCGGCGCCGGGATATACAACTGAAAGGCGCCGGTAGGACTCCGTGGTCCCGTGGAGGAGACGGAAAGTCGCCTCTTGGGCCTGTTTTGCGGGAATATATAGTCAGCGAGGCTATGGTTGCCCTGGGCGTTCCGACCACCCGTGCACTCGGTGTTGTGGCAACAGGGGAGGAGGTTCAACGCGAAGAGCCGAAACCCGGGGGAGTGCTAACCCGGGTAGCGGCGAGTCACATCCGGGTAGGTACTTTCCAGTATTTCCATGCCCGCAATGATCGTGAGGGCCTTCGGCTTCTGGGGGAACATGTCATTGCCCGCCATTACCCGGAGCTGATCGGCCAGCAACAGCCGTGGATGGCGCTGCTCGAGTCAGTATTGAAGCGTCAGGCGGCACTGGTGGCGAAGTGGATGCAGCTTGGGTTTGTTCATGGCGTGATGAATACCGACAACATGGCGGTGTCGGGGGAGACTATTGACTTCGGACCGTGCGCTTTTCTTGACACCTTTTCCTTCGGAAAGGTTTTTAGTTCGATTGACCGGGGCGGGCGTTATGCCTGGGACCAGCAGCCGCTAATGGCCCACTGGAACCTCGTGCGCTTTGCCGAAACGCTTCTTCCCCTGATAGATTCCGCAGAGGAGGAAAAGGTGGAAGCTGCAGAGGCCGTCTTGGCGAGTTTTGAGGAGTATTTCCAAAAGGTATACTACCGAGGCTTTGCCGATAAGTTAGGCTTGAGGGTGGTAGGTCCTGATACCGGTTCGTGGATTCGATCTACACTTGAGCTCTTGGAAAGTTGTCACGTCGATTTTACCAGATTCTTCGCGAGTCTGGGCGACGTCGTGCGAGGTCAGGAGAGTAATCTTAGGTCCGAGTTTCAGGACCAAGGTCCTCTGAATGCCTGGCTCTCAAAGTGGCGCGCAATTACAGAGAATCAGCCCGATATTGAAAGGATGAGCGCGTGCAACCCGTGGCGGATCCCGCGGAACCATCGGATTGAGGATCTTATTGAAGCCGCCGAGTCGGACGATTTTATTCCTTTTCATCGGCTTGTAGATGCGTTGGCGCACCCCTTCGAAAAGGATCCACGCTATACTGATATGGAGGCTGCGCCTCGACCCGAGGAATGTGTTGATGAGACTTTTTGTGGGACGTAATCAAAATTGCATCAGGTTAACGGGCTCGAGCGGAGGTACGATGTGCGATTGGAGATCAGCCTGAGGCGCCCTCTTACCCGTCACTGGAAACCCGAGGTTTCAACTATCGGTTCCTCGGCATTCAATGATAGCGAAGCCTCCTATGTGGTATTGACCTATGGGTGGTTTTTGGGAACTTTCTGCAAAGGACTGATGGCTAGGCTGATACTGACTACACCGGTGGATTCGCCATGAAAAACACCTTATTACTATCCCTCGCATTTGTGGCTCTGGTGAGCTGGACATCTGGTCGAGCCGAGCTCGAGAATGGCTCTGTCGGATATGAACATCCGGTGAATTCCGATGGACACGCTCTCTACCAGAAAACAGCTAATCTGGCGCACCACCATCACGTGGGGACTGAGGAGAGCTTATTTGAATTAGGGCTCTCCACTGGCATCGATTCACGCTACGTCTCAGAGGGGCGTGATAATCTTCCTGCCGAGGGCGGGGTATATTGGGGAAGAGCGGTGGGTCATACCCACGCCATTGGAGGAACCGTTTTTGCTGAGGTTGTTGGGATAGAAGCGTGGAGTACGCGTTATAATGAGACCAAGCTGAGCGCAGGCTACGAGTGTGAGGTGGGCAACCTGTCGCTAGGAGGCTCGCTTACCTATCTGGATTTTCCGGCGCTTGGAGAGAATGATGTTGAGGCCGTTCTGAATGCCCGCTGGAAACTGGGACCTGCTGGCGGATTGGCAACTGAGTGGGCGTGGTCCGACGATGCCGGGGGCTGGTTTGGCGAAACGTCAGCATTCTGCGAGCTGGCGGTTGATCAAAAGTTGACTCTGATTGCAGCTGTCACAATCGGTATAAATGAAGGCTATGTCACTGAGGAGCACGATGGGCTGAATTATCTGGGAGTGCGAATACAGGCCGTGCGATCCATCACGGAGCACCTCAAGGGCGGGATTTATGTCGCGGGGATTGAGCCGTTGAACGAGAAACCGGGCGAAAGCTTACGCGAGCTCTTCTGGGGGGGAGGGGCTCTTACCCTAGCATTCTAGGATCCGGGTATACGGCTGATCCTATCTAGCTCAAAATGTGTCTGTGGCATGATGCGAGCAGCATCTGTTCTGCATGACAAAGAGGACTTCACCCCGATTTCGATGAAGTCTACTTTGGTCTTGTCACGGGCGAGAATCAAAGTCTCGATTAGAGCGCCCTTCAAGTATATGCGTTTTTGGGAGACACTTTCTTATTCCGACGAAGGGTTAACTGTTAGGGTTCTGCCGCTGTTGGCAGGGCTGTTGGTTGGAGGTGCATTATATAGATTTTTCCGAAAGTCCGGACTCAGATATCCAGTCGCCCTAATCGGAGTCTTTTTTATGGGTGTCATCTTAACCATGATTCCAGTTAGCGCCTTAATGGCCGCTTTTTCCGATGAGAGCGTAAACAGCCGGAGACTGAATCAGATCCACAAGGCACTCTCTATCTACAAGAGTGAGCATGGAAGATATCCAGCCGATCTTGAATCTCTTGTGCCCCGTTATTTAGCCAAAGATGACCAAAGGGCTCTTTTTATGAAAGGCGGCAAGGGTTTGCCTTGGGGTTACGTTCCGGCCTCTCGCTACAAAATCACACGTCCATCCCAAGTTGTTCTCTACGGACCAATCCTTGTGAGGGGCCAAGGTATTATTGTCCACAGGGATGGATTGGTGACCAGTTACTCCGAAGAGAAATTCAAAGCTCTTTTGTCGGAGGTGTTACCGGATACGCACCTCAGGCGCTAGTGGGATCCTGTTCGCACAGGCTCTCGCAGCATTTTGTGCCATCCTCTCGCCAGGATCGCAGTGTGGCTCAACGGCTTCTCTTCAGTGATTTAACCTTTCATTGCGTTGACCCGATATCAGGAAGTCGCTGACCAGAATGAGGGTAGCCGAACATCGGCGTAGACCCTTTTCCCAAGGATTAGCAGAATAACTGCTTAATCGATGGCTCTACCTGGTGCCGATAATGCCCGAGGCAATCTCAGCATGACAGCGGATTTACATCCTCGAAATTGGGGAGGGTGTTCATCCAATACCTTCAATACAGGCTCCTCCTACAAGCTTAACGGCCATGGCCTCCACATCGAGGCCTATTTCCTTTCGATAGCACGCCACAATTTCCTCAGCGAACTGTGATGCTGTATCAGTCTCGACAAGATTGATTAGACTCCCACCAAACCCTCCGCCCATTATTCTTGATCCAATTGCTCCGAGCCGAATCGCGATTTTGACGAGGGCATCGATTTCGTGGCAACTAACCTCGTAATCGTCCCGAAGAGATGAATGACTGGCAGCCATCAAGGTTCCAGCGCGCGTTGTGTCGCCAGCGTCGAGCGCCGCAGAAAAGTCATGCACCCGGGCTATTTCAGTAATGACGTGACGCGCACGTCGGTAAACTCTTTCGCCGATCTGAAGTCGTGCAGAGTCTAATTCGTCTATGGTAACGTCCCGGAGAAACTCCACGTCAAAGTATGCCGTCGCTGCATCGCAATCCGCTTTGCGCTTGGCATACTCTCCGTCCGCTAAGGCATGTTTGACCTTGCTGTCGACGACAACAACGGAAAGTTCGGCAGGCAGGGGCACTTGTGTAATTTCGTGCGTAGAGCAGTCGATCTTCAATACATGCTCGGACACCCCGGCATTCACAGCAAGCTGATCCATGATGCCACATGGAACTCCAGCCCAATCATGCTCTGCACTCTGACATAAAAGAGCACGTTCGGTTTTGGAGAGGTTAATCCCGAGAATTTCTTCAACGACAAGTGCCGCTGCTGTTTCAAGGGCAGCGCTACTGCTGAGCCCGGCACCGACGGGAAGGTCGGATTCAAACCGAACATCGAAGCCAGCTATCTCGTAACCTGCGTCACGATACTTTGCAACAACGCCAAAGGCATAATTAGCCCAGGAGTCGTCACCGGAAAACGGCGTATCGTGCGCAATAGGAATCACGAGTTCTCCCTTGCTCCGGGAGCTTGAAAGTCGAATCTCAGGGCGCTGATTTTCCTGAGCGAACGCTCTGATATAGCGATCTATCGCAGCAGGCATAACCATACCGCCTTGGTAGTCCACATGCTCGCCGATAAGGTTTATCCTGCCAGGCGCAGTCGCCTTCATAACAGGACTGGAGTTCGTCTCTCCCGTAGAAAAATTGCTAGAAGATGTGGACACGGCTTACGGGAGCGACGTTTAGGTCACAGGCAGGCTCTATCATACTGCCAGGTAAGTCCAGCTTGGGAAAATTCGGACCAGTAGACCAGTCTGCAGACCATGCGCCGCAGTACGCTACAAGAGATCCGGTGCCAAAGGGGCCTTGAAATGAATCTCATGCAGTTCGATCGAAGATAAAAACAAAGATGCTGGTTTTAAAATATACTCTTATTTACCGTTCCCCAGACAAGCTTGTTGAGGCCTTGTCGCTGAGTTTTCAGCAGGCCAGTCCAGAATCATCAGGAGGCCTCCATGAACACTTTCCGCCCCTTTCTGCTAATTTTGATAGCAGCTCTCCTGTGTTCTCGACTGCCTGCGACGGCAAAGCCGAAGTGGTTTGCCGACGCAATATGGTATCAAGTATTCCCTGAGCGTTTCTGCAATGGCGATAAAACGAACGACCCGGTGCGAGCGAGCCTGAAGGATACCTGGCCTTATCTGATTCCGGCTGCATGGCAACCTAGCCCGTGGACTTCGGATTGGTATAAGCTTCAACCCTGGGAGCAGGATGGTCGGGACTTTTATGTCCACGCTCAATTGCGGCGCTATGGTGGAGACATTCAAGGCATTCTCGACAAGCTTGATTACCTCAAGGACCTCGGAGTGAACACACTCTACCTCAATCCAGTCTTTGAGAGTCCGTCCCTGCACAAATATGGCGCCACTCTCTATCACCACATCGATAAGCACTTCGGCCCTGATCCTGCAGCGGACCTCGCCCTTTTTACGACAGAAGATCCTGGTGACCCAGCAACGTGGAAGTGGTCAACGGCTGATAAGCTCTTCCTTGAACTAATCAGGCAAGTCCATCGGCGGGCTATGCGCATCATTATTGACGGAGTCTTTAACCACGTTGGAATTCCCTTCTGGGCCTTCCAAAGAGCCCGTAAGGAAGGACCGACCAGCCCTTTCGCAAAATGGTTCGATATCCATCGGTGGGATAATCCGGCGACTGTTGAAGATGAGTTTGAATATCGTGGATGGGCGGGAGTGAAGGGTCTTCCCGAATTTCGCAAGGATGACGAGGGCCCCCATCCCGAGGCAAAAAGACATATGCATGCCATCGTAAAACGCTGGATGGACCCCAACGGGGATGGTGACCCATCAGATGGGATCGATGGATGGAGGCTTGATGTGGCGGCCGAGGTTCCTATTGCGTTCTGGCATGAATTGCGCGGATGGGTGACCGAGATTAATCCGGATGCCTACCTCACTGGGGAAATATGGTGGGAGGACTACCGAAGTCACAAACTCAAGAACGCCGCTCCCTGGCTCGCGAACGCTTTTGATGGCGTCATGAATTACCGCTTTACAGATGCTGTCCTTCGCTTCGCCAATGAGGAGTGTAAACCCGCTTCGGCGGCTGAATTCCTCGGGGCTCTCAGGCGTATTGAGGACGATTACGGGTATCCAAAAGTCCTCGAGGTGCAAAACCTCCTCGATAGCCACGATGTAGCTCGCCTTGGCTCAGCGGTCATGAATCCCGAAGCTCGGCTGGATCACGACGCCAACGTCAAAGGCAGACCCGATTACCGCACTGGTCCGCCTAACCGAGAGGCCCGGCAGAAACTGAAGTTTATGGCCACCCTTCAGTTTCTTCTACCAGGCGCACCATACATTTACTATGGGACGGAAGCGGGGATGTGGGGTGCGGATGATCCGGACTGCCGTAAGCCCATGTTATGGCCGGAAATTAAATATGACGATGAAGCCTTTCTTCCTACCCAGGAGAGGAGATCACCTGTCAGGGTAGCCTTCGATACCGAACTGCACCAGTTCTATCAAAGTCTGTGCCGCATCCGGCGAAAGAGTGCGGTATGGCGGCGTGGAGACTTTCAGATACTTTTCACCAGTGAGCGGTGGTTCGCGTTTAGGCGTAAGCTGGGAACAGAGGAGGCGGTTGTCGTTGTTAACGCTGGAAGGACTGCCGTCGGGGCTCCCGTCCAGAAATTTTTAGCTGAGGGAGACAAGGTCCAATCGCTGAGCTCCCCGACGCATCCCAAAAGAGCTGAGTCAGTGGCTGGTTTTGAGGTTGATCCTTGGGGCATTGTTATCCTCCAATTGATGTGATTACAATACCTCTCAGCAATCGGAAATCGACCTGCTCAATGCGCTAGGTGTGATTTTCCCGGTCAAGTCATAATAAGACAGAGCAGCATTCCTCGGCATTGGGATCCACGGTTGAGGTCTCACATGGGGGGAATAAACGCGCGACATCATCCGGCCAAATCCCAAGGGTGAGTATCGCGATCTTGAGTTAGCCCTTTTTCCCGAAAGCCCACAGATTATTCTTTGAACGGATATAAAGCACTTGATCCGCTACGGCAGGAGTAGTGTAGATCTCTTCTCCAAGGTCATACTCTTTTAGGATCGTCATCTCCTCGGCGTCTTTGAGCACCAGAATCACTCCTCTCTGGGCGCAAAGTAAAACTTTGTTTCCCCACGCAATGGGGCTGGCATAGTATTCTCCACTTACTCCGCACCGTTTGGGGCCATAAACAGTCGCTCCGGTTGCAGCGTCAAGACAGGTTAGCACACCTCCGGTTTTAATTAGATAAAGCCGGTTATTCAACAGGAGTGGCGAGGACACATAGGGTAGTGCTTTTCCTTTGTCGTAGGTCCAGGCAAGGCCACTTCCCGGTGCGATTACGCTTTCCCCACCTGCCTCAACCGCAACCATTATGTTTCTGCCCGGGGCAGAGGAGTTCTGAACACGCGCAAACTCCTCCGCGGTCCAAACATTGTCCCCGTTGCTGTCGACAAAATTAAAAACATCGAGGGCCCGGCTGGGGGGCAGCTCATCTCTGGTAATACCTCCGCTTTTGTTCTTGTCGAAGCGTTTGAAAAACCAATCCGGATCTGATGCTTCCTTCGGACTGACCTCAATATCGCCCCAGAAAATCTGATCTCGTCTCTCCTTGGCATTCGCATTTGGTGTCGCCCAAGCAGCGAAGAAAAGGCGATCCTTTCCCGCTATGGGCGTAGTGCAGGGAAACACACAAAGATCGTCCACACGCCAGAGAAGTGTGCCCTTCGCGAGATCGTAGGAGCGGAGGGAGAGCATTCCAGGGACAACCAGCTCCGTTCGTTTCGAATTCTTCCAGACAAATGGTGTCGCATAAGTAGTTCTAAAGCCCGGACGAGGTATTTCCCAACGGACCCCTCCATCTTTCGCAGAAATCCCGAGAATCGCAGCCTCTTTAGACCCGTCACGATTGAGCACTAGAAGATCCCCATGAAGTATTGGCGAGGTTCCGATCCCGAACGTGTTCGAGCGGAATGAGAGCCTTCTCTCCCAAACGATCTCTCCTCCCTCGACGTCTCTCGCAATAAGGCCATAGCCACCAAAATAGAAATAGACCCTTTTGCCATCGGTGCACGGAGTCGGGGCCGCGGGGTTTACCGCTCGGTGACCATAGCGTTCATCCTTATCGCCCTTAACGCGATGCTGCCAGAGAACTCTCCCATCGGCACGGCTATACGCCGTCATGACAAGGGTCGTGCCTCCGTCCTCCGCGGACGAGAGAAACAAAGCGTCTCCTGTAACGGAGGGGGAGGAATGTCCCGAGCCGGACGGCACTTTCCACAGGAGAGAGTCTTTGCCAAGGCTCTCCAAAAGACCGTCGTCATTTGCCGATGAACGGGCAAGTCCACCCGGCCCACGAAACCCTGGCCACTCGGGGCGTTGTTCAGCGACTATCGTGGAGACAAGCGCCACTGAAAGCAGAGGTGGAAGGAGTGGTTTGACTCTCAAGGTGCGATATTTGGTTGGTGATTGGAGAGAGTATGACAGCAGAGGTTATGCCAAAGACCTGCAGCTGCTTAAAGCTATCATGGTTTGCCCCCCCTGTTAAGCCTTCCATAAATCCGTCAGCATCAGGGTGGGAGAGTGCAGACCTAGAATAGCTCCTTAATGGGCTTCCCCTCAAGGATCGTTCGTGACAACTCTGGTGGGAGCAGCTCCGGAGAAATTCGGATCTGATTTGCATCAAAAACCGTGTGCAGAACCGTGGCTAGCAGGCTCTCTGGCCCGTAGGGCTCACTTGCAGGGCGGCTTCCGGTGCGATCGGACTGGCCAATAACCTGTCCCATCTTCAAACCTCCGCCAGCCAAAAGCAAAGGGGTGAGATGTCCGTGGTGGTCTGTTCCCGCATCCCGGTTTTTCTTAATGGGTGACCGTCCCATTTCCCCGGTTACAACCAGAAGGATATCGTCACTCAGTCCACGGGCAGCCACATCATCGAGAAACGCGGAAACTGCATGGTCCATCTGGGCCCCCAAGGTCTGCATGCCGACCAAGGTGCCGGGGTTGTTAGCGCCACCACCGTGAAAGTCCCAACTGGAATCGACGACCGTAACAAATCCGCAACCGGCCTCACAGAGTCTACGGGCAAGAAGCATTTCCTTTCCTAGTAAGTTGGTCCAGCGGGCCTGATCAACGAGCTTCTTCTTTCCCTTGTAGAGAAAGTATTTTCCCCCTTCGTGGTAATCCGCCATCCGGAACAGATGACTTGTATCATAGCGGCTGATAGTTTTGGGATCCTCCTTGGACAGGTCAAAGGCATCCGATACACCACGAAGGAGGAGGTCGTAGCTCTGGCGCTGCATCTGGCTCATGCTTCCAGCCTGCCCGGCCCGGTCCATGGTGCGATTTAGCTTATCCAACTTTCCGAGCAAATCGAAACGGTCTGTGAATCGGCCGCGAGGGACCTGAAGGTCAAAATTACTCAACTGGCTCGAGCTACCGTCGAGGACGAAGCCCTTGCAATCTCCGGTCAGGCTTCCCGCGCCTGCTACTTGCTGCCTGATCCGGGGCAGGCCAAAGGTTGCAGTCGGCGACCCGAGCTGAAGTCCTGGCTCAACGGCCTCCGGCACAATCACTGAATTCATGGGAATTCCTGTCCGTTGATGGAACGGGCCAGTACCTAGTGCACAGAGGGCCGACATCGCTGCCCCTGAGGGATGACGTCCGGTGAGGATGGGAAGATGGTTGTGACTCCCATCGTTAGTGGCGAAAGATCGGACCACCGCGACGCGATCGGCCCGTTGCGCCAGTTGTGACAGGGTGCCCCCGAACCAAACCCCGGGAAGCTTGGTTTTCACCTCACCAGTGCAACTTCGGTTGTTGCTGGCAACGTCAATCTTTGGATCGAAGGTTTCAATCTGAGGAGGCCCTCCTTGCAGAAACAGAAAGACGACAGATTTCTTTTTGAGCACGTCACGGCTCAGAGTGGCGCGGGAAGGGGATGCAAGTAAACCGGGGAGGCTAAGTCCACCGAGGCTTCCAATCCGGAGAAAGTCACGCCTCCCAAGCGATGATCGACCGCCAGCAAACCTCTCGTCGGTAAACGTCAGCATTCCTNGCTACAACAGTGACTGNCTCTCCAACCTTCCGCAATTCCTAATGCCAGATATATCCCACGCCCAGCCAACCCCCCAAAATTTGTAGCTGTTCCGCACCACCTCGGATGCTTTNATGTTGGCCTAAAGTCATCGATGTTTACAGACGTTGCTAGCATCAAGGAGCTTAAGCGGCTGACCGACGAAGCGCTAAATTTCAGTGGGCCTCGAGGCATCCTTGCCGCCATCGTCGATGAGATCGTAGGTATTCTCGAGACTGTTTCCGGGTTTAGGGCCGGCCAAGAACAGAGCCTGACNGATGGAGAAACCTTATGCGACCACGGATTGGCTATTTCGCCGGCGCAGGCTGCGTGTTGCGCAGGGGAATACCAACGGACCGCCTTCTTTCTGCGGGGGGCGCACAGCGCCATCATGCAAGCGCTTGAGACAAAAACGGGTGGGGTGGTTCGTGTCCTCTATGCGGGATCCGGACCTTATGCGGCGCTAGCTGTTCCGCTCATGACTGTTTTCCCGCCCGAAAAAGTGAAGTTCACAATACTCGATCTGCACAATGAATCCATTCAGTCGGTTAGAACGATAGTCTCCCAGCTAGGCCTCGAGCGCAGTGTCGAGTTGTTGGTCGTGGCAGATGCCTGCAACTACACGATTCCTCCCAGCGTTCTCCCGGATATTCTTCTTTGTGAAACAATGAGCACAGCCTTGGAAAAGGAGCCTCAAGTCGGAATCACACGCCATCTTCTGGCTCAGGCACCNGATGCTATCATGGTTCCTGAATCCGTGCGTATCGATGCCTTTCTCGTCGATACCTCTCACGAACCCGATATTATCATTCCTGAGACTGAAGATCCGTCTGGGAAGCGGCAACCCAGCAGAATCTTTATGGGGACAGTCTTTGAATTGAGCAAAGCGGCAANTCGGTCCTGGCCGCCTACCGAAACCGACAGCCTGCCGGCTCAGTCGATCCGGATCCCGGTCATTCCCGAGCCAAGTTACCGGCCCTTTCTCTTCACGACGATCATTACTCACGGAGAGCACGTCTTATTGACCCACGATTGTAACCTTACCGGAATCCGGGAGATNATGGAGATTGATGCCCTTGCTGCTGGTGGTGACAGCTACCAGTTCACTTATCTGTTGGGTCAAAATCCGCGCCTTGTGGCCGAAGCATCAGAGTCACATGCACCGGACTCTCGCANAGATTGATAGAGCGCCTTGAGAACGGTTTGCAGGCTCATAGACGAGCTCGCGCAATGTAAATCGCCTAGCGGTTCGGTTTTCTCAGAGCCGGCACTTGCAGCCGAGTGGATCGGTCAAATTCAAGATACGAGGCATTGTGACNAAATATACAGGGGCGTCCTGTCGCGGTGGTTTCGCACAAATCCATCCTCAGCAGAACAGTGGATTGCTACCGCTCCCGACTTGCCCGAAGGGCTGCGCAGCCTTCCTGACCGGCTCCGCTAAGCCAGCAGCTTCACGAAAGGATTCACCAGGTTTGCAACCAAGTTCTACGGCAGAAGGGATTCCGTAGTGCCCTGGAAAGGCCCCGTATTTGTATTATTTGGCCAAAATCGAGCGGGTCAGGTTCCCACTTCCCATGGATCATCCTACGGGGAGCCCTCCTCATTGATGGTTTCACGCGAAATCAGCGATAGTTAAACCCATCATGTTTCAGCTTATCTATCGTAAATACGGAAGCGTCAGCGGGAGAGAGCTCTACCCGGCTGGAATCTGCAAGCCATCCAATTGAATTTACACAGGCCGTTACGACCACTATCATCTCANAAAGGCGAGGTTTGGGACCTCTTGTATTATTCTCTATCTATGGATGTGAGAGATGGCTTTCTGTTAATGAGAAAATGAAACATCTGCACCTGCTTTTCCTTCTTTGCTCGGTTGGGCTGTTATTCGCTGCCGACCGTGGAGAAAAAACTGTTCCTCGCCCTAACGACCCCTTGCCAAAGGCTGAAGTTCTGAAACTCACCGGAAATTGGGAGGGTGCAAAGGTGAGCAGGGATATCCATATCCTGTGGCTTTACGGCCCAGAGGATCATGGAGGCGGAGAGCACGACTACATTCGGGTCAAAGAATTGTTTGTTCCTATGCTAAAGAGCATTGCCCGCGTCACGGTTGAAGAGGCTTATCTCTTTCCGTCCAAGGACCAGTTCGACCGCGCGGACCTTATGATTCAATTTCTCCATCTCCCCGATCTCACCAATCAGCAACTGGAACATTTCNAAGGCTTTGTAAATGGTGGTGGAAGTGTGGTTTCCATACACGAGTCCTGCATTATTCGGCCCCTTGCGCGTGCCGAGAAACTCGCCAAATGCATCGGATGCTCGTGGAAGGGCAACAGGGATTCGCATTGGGGCAAGTTTTCCCATGATCATCCGCTTTTCCTCAAGACCGATCACCCGGCCTTCAAAGGGCTTCCTGAATTGGTAAGGCTAAACGATGAATCCTATTGGAGTTTGCTGAAGCGCGAAGAAGTAGAGGTGATCGGCACTATCGCACCCGCAAAAGATAATGCCGGAGCCTCTTTCGAGGATGTCTTGGGAAGCAGTGATGCCCGAAGCGAAGCATTCTGGACCTATAGCTCTGGGAAGGGACGTGTGTTCGGAACTACCACCGGTCACTACACTTACACCTATTTTGATCCCATCTACCGCCTCCTGTTGTTGAGAGGTATTGCGTGGTGTTTGGAGGAAGATCCCGCACCCTTCATGCCTCTAGTCTTTCATGGGATTACGAGCGCGGAGGGAAAAGTTGGCACCACGGACAGGATGATGAATTATCGCAACCGGAGAAAATAGGTGGGTTGCAGAACTTGGTTCGCAATTGCCATTGTGGCGCATAGTGAGTCTCAGAGCATAGATGCAGGCTATTTCCCGAAAGGTTTTACTTTGGCGGGGAAGGCGATTGGCAGGACCCCTTCTCGGACCGGCCGTACTGAAAGCATAACTGATTTCATTCGGCATTGACGCTTCGAATCCTGACTAAGGAATGTTAACCATCCTTATGGCAGTGGCGGCGCCATACAACGAAAGGCACGCAAACTAGATACATCGTGATGCTGTAGACGGCGGCAGGCACAGTTTCCGGGGGAAGGGCCTGCTCATTTGCTGCCGCGACAAAACTGCCCACGGCGATAGCCAGGGTGCCATTCTGAACCCCGGATTCAATCGATATAGCGGTTGCCTCCCGGCGCTTTAGCCCCAGAAGCTGACCGGACACAAGTCCGAGTCCGAGCATAGCAAGGTTCAGCACTACAGAGACTGGGGCCAAACTTCCGAGATTTGACGAGAAGACCACCCAGTTCTGGGCCAAGGCAGCAATGATAATCAGGATAAAGAGACCGATTGCCGTCCGGGAGACCCCCGGCCCGATCCGCTCTGCCAGAACAGGAGCGCGAGCTGTGAAGGTCATTCCAAGCGCTACCGGAAGAGCGGTGAGGAAAAACATCTTCAGGCTCAGGCCGGTAATATTCACCTTCAGGGCCTCCTCCTGCATGAAATGGCTGACGCTGAAGGAAACCAGTAAGGGCACGGTAAGAATAGACAACAAGCTCGTCGCGGCCGTGAGAGAGATGGAGAGAGGGGCATTGCCCCCGGCAAGCTTAGTCAGAAGATTGCTGGTCACACCTCCGGGGCAAAGGGCCAGAATCATCAGGCCCACAGCGAAGACCGGCGACAAACCGAATGCATGCGCTAATCCGAATGCGATCAGTGGTAGCAGAACCACTTGATTGAGTAGCCCCACCGCGAAGGCCCGTGGAAACTTCATTACCCGTCTGAAGTCAGCCACCCCAAGCCCCAGGCCCAAAGAGAACATGATGAACGCGATAACGAGGGGGAGAAGAACACTGACGATCATGAGGGAGCCAAAGCAATCCTTTCAGTCGCGCGCCTTCCATGCAAGTTTCGGGATCGCCGTGCCAGAAGGATGAGAACGAGNGGCCCGGAAAAGGGGTTGGGATTGCTCATACATAACCTAATTCAGACAGAGGCTTTTGATCAGCTGCACAAATCTTCCATGGCGTCACCAAGGTTAGGAAANAGAAAGGAATAGCCATCATCCTGCAGTCGTCTCGAAGTGCAATATCGACCTAACAGAACAAGCTCCGGGTCAGTTCGCAGAAACCAATAGGCGCCAAGACGGATCAATACTTCGGGTATAGGCATGCCGAAGGGCATTCTCATCGCACGCCGAAGCTCTCGCATAAATTCTGCCTGAGACACTGGATGAGGTGCGGTAGCGACATAGACGCCCTGCATTGCCGTGTTTTCTATCGCTTGGGTAATAAGAGCATTCAAATCCTTAACATGAATCCAGCTGATTCCCTGNGTTCCGCTGCCCACACGACCTCCAAGCCCCAAGCGGGCAAGCATCCGCATCTTTGGAAAGGCTCCACCGGTCATGCCGAGAACAAAGCTAGTCCGGAGAATCACTTGGCGCACTCCCGAGCAGGCGCCAATTTTGCAGGCCTTTTCCCATGCCTCACCTACTTCGGGAGCCAGGCCCTTTCCGAGGGCAGAATATTCATCGCACCACGTATCAGGTGGATCACCATAGATATGCGCAGTAGACATTTGGATCCAGACAGGAGGCCTGCCTTCGATTCTCCGTAAGCCCTCCCCAACGGCCAGAGTAGAATCCACCCTCGAGCGAAGAATTTCGTCACAATGAGCGGCACTCTTGATGCAATCGACCGTTCGTCCTGCAAGATTTACGACTGCCCGCGCTCCCTCCAAATGTTGAGCCCACTTGCCGACGGTTCGACCGTCCCATTCAGAATGTACCCATGGGCCTTCTATCTTCGGTTCATGGCGGGAGATGAGAACAACCTTATAGCCGAGTGCATCGANATGGCGGGCGAGGCTCAGACCAATGAAACCTGTNCCTCCCGTAATGACCACTCTTCCAGTTGGCAAGGTTTTTACGGTTGGCGAATTAACCATTGGAATACCCTCCCTAGCAGGGATTGACCGAGTAACACACGCGTCTCTTTAACGAGGAGCAACGAAAAAGCGAACTTATTACGGAAAGTGACCTTATTGAGACCATTCTAGAGTATTGGTCGAATTGCATCTTGGTCATTGATCGTGACAGGGTTTCGGAGTTTTATCCGTCCGGCAGGATCGCGGTTGCCATAAAGACTTCCGTTCGAGATCCATAATTGCACGGAACCTTCTTCTGATGAAATCCACTTCTTTGACGGAAGGTCCAATCAGCTCCCACATCCGCAACATTACACTCCCGCTGAGTGTGGGATTTTTTTTCAACACGATGTACAACGTCGTGGATTCGTTTTATGCGGGGCAGGTGTCTACTCAAGCCCTTGCCGCCATGGCTCTCTCTTTTCCTGTCTTCTTCGTAATCATTGCATTGAGCCAAGGGGTAGCACGGGGCTCTTCGGCTCTTATCGCGAATGCCATAGGCGCAGGGGAAAGCGATAGAGAGGAGGCTTATTCCGGCCAAGTATTCTCCCTTGGACTACTCTTTTCGATTCTCATAACTGCAGCGGGACTTGCTTCTGCAATACCACTGTTTCAATTACTTGGAGCCTCCGGCAGCTATCTTGATCTTGCGAATTCCTACGTGCGGCCACTTTTCTGGGGTTCGGGTTTCTTTNTGCTGAGCAGCATGAGTAACGCAATCCTGCTGGCACATGGCGACAGCAAGACCTTTAGCACTGTTCTGATTGCGGGATTTTTCGCGAATCTCGTATTAGATCCNTGGTTTCTCCATGGGGGCCTGGGGGTTCCTCCGATGGGCCTTGCTGGAATTGCATGGGCGACGGTAATCATTCAGGGTCTGGGCGGATTCTACCTTTTTGCAACTGTTCTTCGCAGAGGCTACATCCAGATGCCCAAGCTGCTGAAAAGGCCACAGCTCCGGATTTATGGGGAGATACTGCAGCAAGGTATACCGACCGCGTTTAACATGATGTCAATTGCCCTTGGATTCTTTGTCTCAACCTATTACCTGAATACTTACGGCGAAGTAGCAGTAGCTGCATTTGGAGTTGGCACCCGGATCGAGCAGATGGCTCTTCTTCCGGCGCTTGGGCTCAGCTCTGCGATTGTCTCTATAGTAGGACAAAATAATGGAGCCGGACGCCTCGACCGGATTCACGAATGTGTCTCCCTGTGTATTAAATACGGACTCGTTCTCGTTACGGCAGCCTCTTTGNTTTTGCTCTTTTTTGCGGCTCCCCTCGTCCGCTTGTTCACAAGTGACCCATTAGTAGTGGATGTTGGCACCAACTACATTCGAATCATGGCCTTTATTCAGTGGGCCTACGTCATGACGTTTATCCATACCGGTTTTCTTCAGGCCGTCAAAAAACCCATATATGGCTTTGTTGAATCTATCATCCGAAAAATCATCCTGCCGATTGGAGTGTTCCACATAACGGTCACGATAATCGGAATTGCACTGACAACCTTCTTTCTCGCCATGGTNGCGATAAATATCCTGATGACAGTAGCCACAATCCTTTATGCACAGTGGGTCTTGAGAAGTAGATTGAGGGGGAAATCAGTCTGAGCCCTAAGGCGTCTTGATTTTATTTTCCGATCAAGCACCCGAGCGAACACTCCTTTTAACGCGATCGTTGGTCGATCTGAATAAGCTTGTCGATGACTTGANCACAAATTGCATGAGAGCGCTCGCTCCATGAATTCGTCGCTACTGCAAAAGCGCGATCCAGGCTCGGCGCAACCCAGACCGTAGCATACCACATTCTATTGCTTCCAGCATGAGTGAAGACCGCTCCTTTCGCCCAACCGCGTTTGCCTATAACCCAGCCACCAGCATATTTGCCAGATGGGGTGACCAGCTTCCGACGCGCCTGAGCGTTAAGCCAATTACAAGGGTCGTGGCGGAGGTAACACCTGAGGAATCTCGCCCAGTCCGAGATTGAGCAGTGGACCCGGCCCGCAGGCCCGAGGGCGGGGGCGTTATCTGATTGCTTTGCAACCCAGCTCTTCNCAGTTCTGACGTGCCCCCATGGTTGATCTGTTTCTCCGGTAGTCCCGGGCGATCCAAATCCTGCCGAGGTCATACCAAGTGGTCCAAACAACCTATCCTTGATTAGAAATTCCCATGTTTTTCCGGTTGCTCGTTCAGCCATGCAGCCTGCGATCATATAGCCTAGATTCGAATACTGATACTCGCCTCGCTGATGGGGAGCCGGGCGCATGAGAGCTTCCTTTAGCAAAGCGACCCGTCGCTCTAAAATCGGAAGTTCCGCATAGGACCACCAATCCACCGCGTTAGCCGGCACTCCTGCCTGGTGAGTGAGTAATTCCCATAGGCTGATCCGGTGAAACCCGGGTGCGATTACACCCTTCAATTCAGGCAGAATCTCGATAAGAGTGGTTTCCCAGAGAAGCTTGCCCTCTACTACCAGATTAGCCATCAAAGCCGCGGTCATCGCCTTCGTGCAGGAGCCAAGATGAATCAGGTCGGAGCTACTCAATGGCACGTCGGTTCCAAATTTACGCACCCCCGCCGAACTCAAGGCAATGACCCCGTCAGAAGAAGTGATTGCACCGACTATCCCGGGTATCTCCTCCCGGGCGACCGTATCGGCAAGGATCTTGGTTACTTCAGATGAATTTTGCCCGTCTGCAGGTGGATCAGTAGCGGCTAAAAGACCGCTGAAGGGAAAGAGGGCCAATATACTCCATCTCATCTGATGACCTTATGATCTGATTGGGGCAGCTGTTCTACTCTTAGTTGGGACTTATCGCTGATTAAGCGCACGCCCGAAATTACGGCATCTCCCTCCGCGCAGTTCGGACAGGAAACCCGAANGACATAGGACCCCTTCCGCTCTCTTTTGGTGATCCCAAATTCACTTACAGGAATCGAATCCCAAGAGGACAATTGCCGACCGGGGCCCTGCGAGGTTTGAGTTCGGGTGAGGCGTTTTCCATTGACTTCAACGGTTACCTTGCGGGTCAGACCTTTCTGCGCGAACCATTGGAGCGCCAGATAATGCCCAGGCTCGGGCTCCACCTTAATCGTGAACTCCAAAGACTTCGTGCCAGTGATCGGGTGGGCGTCGAGCCCCTTTAAAATCTTCCCTCCCTTGTCGTCAGGGGAAAACTGGATCCACGCGTGGGGGTGGGCTTTGCCGTTCCCGAGTCCCAGATCACGAAACACTGCATGTATTGCATTGGACCAGACTGCGTAACCACTGGTATTTGGGTGGACACGATCAGGCAGAAGCTTGGGAAGGGAGGCGCCATCGCTTCCGGCAAAGAGACGGTAGGTTTTCACCACTGTAACCCGTGCATCATCATCCCAAGCCTCGGCGTAGAGGGCGTTGATTTTCTGAATTTCTGTAACCGGTCGATAGTCGTCCGGCGCGCAAGGGAAGGTCTCACATACNATAATGCGCATGGCGTCACTGTGCTTTTTCAGATGATCAACAATAAGTTTCACATTGTTAAATACGGTTTCACCTTGAGCCTTTTCGGCGAGATCGTTGGCGCCAACCATAATAACCACCGCCTTTGGATTAAGGTCCAGCACATCGCCCGGCAATCGCAGGAGGAGGCCGCGGCTGGTGTCGCCACTAATGCCGCGGTTCACAACGTTCAAGTCACCGAAAAACCCCCGAAAATCATCGCGCCAGCCCTGCNTGATCGAATCTCCCAGAAAAACAATCGAATCTTGAGGTTTCTGGNTCTCGTTGAGCCACGAGCNGCGTCGACTTTTCCAGACGCCACGGAACCAATCGGTCCTTCTCAAGGGACCCGCACCCGGGACGTTATCGTCGNTATCGGGAATCCTGAGAGGGTCCTCTGGTTCCGCCAGAACCCAATAGGAGATCAAAAAAACCGACCATATCCCGATTACAATCCTTAGGAAGGTCCTGCTCATCAAGGGCGATAGTGCTCAATAGAGACCTTGAAGGTCAAGTTTCCCGGGAAGAGACATGGACCGGAATTTCGGACATCTTCATCAGAAACGGTTCAATCCTGGAGTTGCAAATATCTCGGTCAATCCCCATGCAAGATAGCGCGAGAGCGGCAATTAGCGACATCATAACGGATCCGGCCGCTATTAAAATCAATGAGCGTTTACGAAAAGTTACTGTCAGCTTGCGCTTCTACAGTCGCTGCGGCCTTCGGCATTCTCTTCCTGTATCAGGAAGTGCTCCATGCCGATGTTACTGAGAAGGGCCGATCAGAAACCAAGTCCTCCTTCGATTTGAAACCGCCGATTGATGTGGAAAGTCTCAGACTGAGAGCTACCCATGATCTTAACCTTGGCGAGAGCCCTTCGGCATTTATAAAGGCCCTATGGAAGCAGCTTACAGGCAGGCTTCCTGAGAAGAATCTCATCAGGGAATATAGCTCTCATCTGGAATCCGGAACCTATCGGCGGCGGATTGACTTGGGAATTGCTCTTGCAAAAAAAGCCGGAGTTCAGCCCCAGTGGGAATACTCCGATCCGTGGCGTAGCCAAAAGGTCCTCGAGCCTGCAGCAAACAAGGAGCTTGCCCGTGATGTCGGCGCGGTTTTCATGTTCTTCTTCACCAGTCCCGAGGGACCTAATGGCGGTCCGGGTTGGGCGAATAATCATGTGCCAGGGATGACGGTCCCAGCTTCGATTTACAGCTCAAAATCCTTTTATGAGAACCCATCGAACGATGGATTATACCACCCGGACAATGCGGNGTTCTGGTATCGGGAATTCAGGGATAGTCGACATGCAGGATTGGATTTCCTGCTTCTGAATGTCTACGGTCCCGATCTTAATCCTTCAACGGTGTCAGCACTGAAATGTGCCTTGAAGCGCCTCCGTGAGAAGGATGGCAGGAATATGGTGAAACTCGGCCTTTTTGATGATACGTGGACCTGGGGCCAACCTTGGTTTGGTGCGTTCTGGAAGAAAAAACCNGATTGTCTGAATGTCCAAGAGACTTCCAGAGTTCTCTACGAGGCCAAGTGGAAGCCCTTCTTTGAAGCGCTACCCCGCGAGCACTGGTATCTTATTAACGGGCGTCCTATGATCTATTTTTACAACAGCAACACTCTTCAGAATCGGCAGAACTTTGACCGTGTCCTCCCAGCTATGAAGGATCTTTTCAAGAGTGATTTCGGAGTCACTCCCTGGGTTGCAGTGGATACGGCTTTCAACTATCGGCCAGCGATGAAGCATGTCTCCGACTCGCACTTCAAATGGTATACTTTTGACCTCGAGGCGAATTACGCGAGCGAGACACGGGGAGGGATCACTCTCAGTCATTCAATGGTTCGATGGGATGGCGTGAGCAGAGGCAATGGAAGCAAGGAGCGAGCAGCGACCAAGGAAGACCTTATCGCCAAGGACGACCGTATTCTCAGGCAGGTTCTCGATGATACCCGGCAATCAGATATTCTTGTCCTTGCTACGTGGAACGATCTAGGAGAGGGGACAGGCATTAATCGCTCCTATGACTATTACTGGGACGGCAAGTGGAAGCAGCCCAACCACTTCATGGACCTTATCCGTCGTTCGCAATCCGGAGAACTTCTCCAAAGCCCCTAGTCTCTAACTGAGACGCTTCTTCGGAGGACTTCGCTACATAACAAGAATGATGGCGGCCCACAGGCCCCAAGATGAACAGAAGATTACGGAATACTGTGTTNTGGGAAGTCCTTCTTATACCGCGCGAGTAAAGAAGGGAAATCACGGGGTATAAGGTAAAATCTTCCNCTGATGACTTTCTCTTCGCCAGGTGCAAGACCGCCAATTCGGAAATCGCTGTGGAGACAGCGGATGACACCTTGGAAAAGCTCCTGATANGGTTCCCACGCCATCGCAAGGATCCATTTATCGTCGGCGCTGACGCAACCAATCAGTCCGAGCGATGGGGCCTTTGGATTGAGGGGGCGGGGGTTCACATCAGTTCTAGGCACACCTGCAGGACACCAAACCTGACCCGGAACATAGCGGGCCTTCATGCTCCAGTCCTCAGTTGGCATGAAATCAGGTTCTTCGTCACCGTCCTGAAAGATGAAGGAGCGCTTCAGATAGGCATACTTATCCTCGGTTGCAGATGCTCCCGTCCCGGTAAAGGTGCCAACCCGTGTGCAGGGTTGTGCCCAATGTGCAGCTGAGGCAGTGCCAGTATTATTTCGAGCGANGACCTCAATCGTCACTCCATCCTGGACCGCTCGAAGAACATGGTCGACGGTCACACCATCACTAAGACTGCACCGAAGTTTGANTACGGTCCTATCTCGATTTATTGAAACAAGTTTAGTCCGGTGTGAAATGAGAGTATCCTCCCATTTTCGGTCGGTGGAACCCGCCCGGCAGTAAGCCTCAAGATACCACGTGTCGATTTTTCCTCCTGGAATACCAGCGTGATGGATGGTCAGGATATCGTTTTCCCATGCCAAGGTGATGGAATGAGAGCGATTTCCGGATTGTCTAGAACCACCAAGGGCAGCGAGGATGCAACAGGCAAGGAGGAGGGCAGGTGCGCCGCGGGAACAAAGTCTCAAAATTCCGGAAGAACTGGTCATATCCAGCGATTGGTTTCAGGGTGCAGCCCCAAAATATCGAGCTCTCTCAATATTGGGACGCGTTGAGGTAATGGACCCGCTACATCTAAGGAGAAAGCGTGAATTGACTTCGTACATAGAGAGTTCGATTTACTGAAACCGGTGCCGCCCCCCGGAACACCAAGGTCTCGCTACCATCTCCGTTGTTCAAGACACTCACCAGGGTGAAGTTTTCCTCGCCGCCCGACCACGAGAGCAAATCTTGGCTGTACTGAGGCTCAATCACGACATCTTCAGCACCGATTCGCCGCCGCACCTCTATACTAAGGAAGGACTCGTTTACTCCATCAATCTCCAGTTCCCGAATAGANGTTTGTGGCGCCGCATAGTTCGAATGGTTCGAGGGGTCACTTCCAAGCACATATTCCATTAGATTAGTAAGACCATCTCCATCAGGATCTGCTGAATCATCCGAAATTCCTGTTTCAGCTCTCCANTGACCGTAGCTGGTCTCATCACTCCCACCTGGATTCCCATTGGTTTCAGCACTTGTTCTCCACACGAAAGGAGAATTGGCATTATTGACATTTTCAGGGGCCATAAGAACAAGTGAATATCCTTCTCCATCAGCACTCGCTGGCCATGGATCTGCGTCGTTGTATGTGACGTCCAGCACGANTTCACCTCCCGAATCGGTAATTACAAGCTGCTCTCCGTCGTTGTCGAGGTCTCCAGAATACTCTCCCGCAACCTGTAGCCGGTCTCCATAGCGGAATCGGAAGGCGGCAAGGTTGTTGACGAGCACCATGCGCTCCCCTGGTAGGAGAGTGGTTCCCGTCGCAGCTCCATCAAAGTCAAAATCGATTCCGGTGGTAAAGGCGAGTCCTCCAAGATCGATCGGCCGAATCCCTTTATTGAAAAGCTCGATGAACTCAAAATCGCTTCTCTCGTTGAAGCCAGCATTCGACTCCGCAACCCCGGGTGCAGACGGACGATAGTGAATCTCGGAAATCGTCAAGCTGTTGCCATCAGCGAGGTCGGTGTCGACAAGGAAGGTTGCAGCTGTCAGAGGACTCCATTCGTTTCCATTGCGGACTCTGGCACGCACGATAGCCGATCCAGCCGTGGAGAGAATGAGTGGATTTTCGGTAGAATTTTTGGTGCCATCCAAGCGCAGATCAAAGCTGATGTCGCTCGACGACCCGCTAACTTGGTGGATCTCGACGGCGATGGTGTTCACTCCTTCGACCAGAGCGTCAGCCGAAACCTCGANATTAAAAAAGGTGGTTTCGTCTGCGCCGCCAGCAACGGAATTCGCATTAGTGAGATAGCTGATCACTCCTGCAGGCATTCCTGAGCGAGCCACCTCGATACCGTTTAGATAAATGACCGCTCCATCATCTCGGCGGAGGCCAATATTCAGTCGGGAGAAATCAGCCACACCAGTTGCATTGAAGGTTCGCCGAAAATAGGTCGTAGGATATTTCGCATTCGAATTTGGACCGAACGACAGTGTCGTGACCTCGTTGCCGTCACCATATCCCAGCTCTGCGGGGCCGGACTCCCAAGAACTGTCATCGAAACCAGGTTGGCGCCACGCCGTTCCCTGATTGCTCCCGTCGTCAAGATACTTCCAGACTGATCCTGCACTTACGAGGTTCTCCGTCGTAGTGCTTCCTTCGTAGACCCTGGCCTCCGGGCTTAGTGTTCCACCAACACGCCTCGGATCCTCTCCATTGACGGTATAATAGATCGTGCCCGGGCCGCCCTCAATCAGCAATGGCCGACCACTCGCTATAGCTCCGCCATGCTGTCCAAGAATNGGAGGATTGACATCCGGATACCAGTCCACTGACCGGAGCTGGCTGATCAGAGTAGGTACCCGGCCTGTTATGAAATTCCTGACCCCTTGGACGGCTCCGAGCCATGCTGCATGGCTCCGGTTGGTATCTCCCCACCGGGCGGAATGGGCATAGATGGCCTGATTAATGGAATCGGCCCTGCGATTAACTCTCGCGATCCCGGCGGCATCAGTGAGCAGGCCATCGTTGTAGCAATACATCGCCACTCTATCAGCAAATCTGGTGCGATACTCGAGGTTTTGAATCGCAAGGCGCTCGTGGAGAGTGTGGGGGTTAAACTGGNTCAGCGAGGTGCTTCTTGTAAAAGGCGTCACCATGTTATTTTCGCCGGTGCCGAGCGAGTGCTCACTATCGTGTTCAAAGAACTTGTAACCGTCCGGCGACACCCGGTTATAGACTCCAAAATAATTGTTGGGATTGGGTTGAGTATAACGCGACCCAGGTCCATCTCGGTCACCCGTATAGTAGGTGATGATCATGTAATCGATTAAGTTATCTACATCGACCAGCTTCTCGATGGCAGGATTAGGGCTGCCATCAGAATTCCTGCCTTGGATATTGTAGTATGCTGAATTACTTGAGAACCCGGCCTGCCATTGCTGCCAGAGGCGTTCATAAGAGGACCGGTTGCCATCGGTCACGCTACCGAATGACTTGACCACGTCGTAGTCGTCTTCGTCTCCTCCAAAATAGATCTCGCCATAGTTGGCCTCGGCTCGCTCATCGGTCTCGCACATCCCCCAGTAAATCCCGTTTAAATACAGGTGGTACCAACGACTTCTCTTGTAGGGGTGGCCCATCTCACCCTGAAGATCACGGGACCATGTATCACGAATGAAGCTGTTCTGATTCGTTCCTCCTTGTGCCCACGAATAGTTCTGAGGTCCCCGGAGATCGATCTTGTCAAACTCCTCCGCTCCCTCATCTCCAAAAAGCTTATAGTTCAAGCGTCCTGCACCGTATTCGCCTCGGAAAAAGAGTCTGAAGGAGTGCTTGGGATTCTGCGTCCGACGAGAGAATCCCCCTCGAATCCTGAGCCCGCAACCAGTTTGAAACCCGGTTTCATTTCCATCCGGGTCCACCCATCCCGGAGGATGAATGAGCTCTAAGGATGCTTCTCGCTCCCATGCATACCCACTACTTCCGGGGTTTGAGTAAATGCCGGTTGCTGAGCTGGTCAGGCTTGCCTGATCAAGAACGATCGAAAGGGTGGGGATAGAGACCAGAGCCTCTTTCACCTGATTTACCCCACCGATGGCGGGATTTCCGCTATTTACGACAGCGGTATTCATTCCATAGCGATAGACCTGCCCATTGACCGAGCCCCCCGGCCAACCAGATGGCGTAGCGGTGGTCTGTCGGATGATATCGTCGGTAAAGAGATAGGTCTGGGTGTCCACATTGGTCGAATCCAGTCCAAGCTTGAAAGCCGCCGCCCGAAGAGTGGTCGTCCTGCTAATCCGGATCGGACCCGAATAGACGGTGCCCGAAGTCGCGGTAGGGGTCGCTCCGTTAGTTGTATAACGTATGGTCGCGCCCGGCGTGTCGGTAGTAATTTCCACCGTGATAGGAGAATCATAAAAACCCCGGTCGGGGTTAAACTTTGTATCTGCTACCTTGCCCTGACTTGTTGGTGTCGCGTTGATGCCGCCCGGGGTCGGGTCGTCAAAATAAAACGGATCATCTTGTCCGAGACCACCCCCGGAGAGAGTGGGCAGGATTAAAAATGAATCATCAGAAATAGTGTTATTCAATCCGTGGATCGCCAGCACATTTGAGCTCCCCTCATTGAGGACTCCGACACTTTCCGACACATTAAAAATCTCTGGCTCGAAGGCAGCTTGGTCAGATCGGGTGGACAGGGCTCCCGCGTTCCAGGAAGGTGTCCCCGCACTTGCGTTAGAGCTCGCCACGCGCTCGCCGTTAATATAGGCGACGAAACCATCGTTGTAGCGCATCGAAAGAGACAGGGCCTCGAGATCCTCCACATTTTCAACGGTGAATGGGATCCGAAGATAGACACTTCGATTCACCCCCAACATCCTCTGCGAAATATCGGTTGCAATCAATCCGCCACCACTGGAACCATCTGGTGTGGTGAAGACAGGAAGTCCGCCGTTTTCGGTGTCGCCAACCAGACGGAAATTACTATTGAAGGAGTTAAAAGAGCCCCGGGCGGCAAATAACTCCATTGCGGACCCGCCTCCTCTCTCCCAGAACATTGCCTCAATGGTGTGAGGGCCTGCACTCAAATTGATTGTGCCAAAATTGTTGGTAGTTGCATGAAAGGTGGGATCAACCATCACGTCGGTTCCATTGACGCGAATCCGTCCCCCATCATCCGAGTTGAGCCCAAAGGTCCAAGTTCCCGAAGTTGGCACGATGATGGTGCCAGTTACCTCAACAACAAAGTCATCACCACCTCCGCCGGGAAAAGGCTGGTTGTTGCCAAAATTACCGTCACCCCCGGTATCAAGAAAATTACAAACCGGCGCCACAACGATAGTCTCACTGGCTACATTACTTCCATTGAGAGCCGCATCGGCAAGCTGGAGGCTCCAGAGTTGAACAGTTGAATGAACATCCCGAACCGTGAGGCCGGGAATCTGCAACCCGTAACCGATGCCAGTCTCTGCACTCGACCAACCAAAAAAACCACCGAACTCTGCCTCCGTCCAGCTCGATCCAAGACCACCATTTCGCGGAATGTAGATCAGGGCATTGGCGCCTTCCTCGACCAGAGGCGCACCAACGAAGGGCAATCCATAGGTCCGGTCCTCATCCTGCTCTGGATACTCGGGACCAAAGTCGTTAGCCACTGTCACTCCGTCGGGTTCCAGAAGCGCCAGATATTCACCCCCAGCGTTGAGTTGAAAATTGGTATGGAGCTCGGACCCGGGATTCCTGCGATCTTTACCGGACGCGAAAACGACGAGAAAGGCTCCAGCATCTAGTGTTACCGATGGAAAAGCCCATTTCGAAAGCTCCGCTGCGTCGTCAGTGAGAAACCACCCCTCGAGGTTCACCGGGGAGTCATCGGGGTTGTGGATCTCGATCCAGTCAGAGAAGTCGCCATCCTCATCCGTGAGACTGGAATCATTATCGGCCATGAACTCCGTAATCAGAGGCCTTCCGTGCAGGAGCGGTGTAAGTCCAAGTGTAAGGAGCAGGATCCCGTATCGAAGGTTGATTTTCATAGGTTTAGAGGGTGGCGATGTTGAGGGTGTTAGTTACCTGAGAAAGCGGTATCCACAATGGAGTCCCGAGGGATTAGCGTTGCGGACCTGAACCTGAAGACGGCTCCCATCACTGGGGGAATTTAGCAGCCGATGAACCTCCATTGTTATCCTCCCAGTTTAGTAAAATGAGTGTTCCTCTGCTATACCAAAATGGGTTTCAGTAACCCGTATAGATTAAAGGCCTCCTTTCATTCATAACTGAATGGAATCCCGGTTGCCAGCTCGCCAATAGATCCCACGGTCGGTTAATTAAAGCTGCTGATGCAGCTTTTGACACTCTGCGAACTCCCCAAGGAGAGCCAAGGAACCGCAAACGAAGCGCTGGCCAGGGTTTTTCTGGTAGACGTCTCGGAGAAGACTAACGGTTCACCTCTAAGCGTTTTACTGTGGAGATTAACTCTTTGGAGTGCTCGGAAAGATCACCTTCCTTGAAATCTGGATTCTCCATGGGATACCAGAGGGTGGCGTAGTAGTCCCTCAGGGATTGATCCTTGAAGACGTAGCCATGCGCCGCATACGGGAAATTGCGGAGTTTTCTTAGCTCCGAGCGCGTCATTTCAGCCGGAGACTTTCTCTCGACCTCGTCCATGATGAAAAGTTCGCGGTCACGCAGGACGACCTGCAGATCGTGGGTAGGCGCGAAGTTCTTGAGGTCCCATTCAATAACGACCTGCTCTCCCTTGCTGCTTACCTGGTATCCGCTAGGGGCGATGGTCCCAGCCATTGTGGCGTCAAGGGGCTTGTCACTGACTGGAAGAATGTAGCGTTCATCATCGAGAATCACGGTAAGCTGCGACCTCCCGATTTTTCCATCATGCCACAGACCGCCGGTTTTCAGAATATAGTCGAGAAAATTGTCCCCGGCGCTACTCGTGTAGGCCAGTTTATAGGTATTACGGACTTTTCGGGTTGCTCCTCCAGGGAAGTGCATAGGCCACGTGTAGGCGACCTTGTAATCCGAGCCGAGCAGATCCGGATTGACGGTTGGCTTCCCTTCCGTCACTCGAACAGCTTTTCCGTCGACCGCCGCGGTAAATTTCCACACGAGTGGCTTCCCTACAGCTATTGCTTGTTCGTCTGTCGGCAAAACAGCATTAAACTCGCCATTCTCCTCGTCACCCATGGTAAAGAAAGGCATGCCCATCATGATGGTGACCGGATCATTCGACATGTTCTCAAAGACAAAGTCGCAGACGTAGAGCCATGAGCTGCTTGAGGCCTCGCTACGGATCGTGATGTGCTCTGAGACCATGCGAACCTCCTTGGTGTGCACTGGATAGGGACTTGCCGCCGTTCCCCCAAAGGCGGTGTCATTCCCGACGGATGGGAGCATGAGGAAACCCGACAGGGGTATGACGGTGAGGAAAATCCGGGGTATAAGCATATTACTAGTTTTAGTGGTGGATGCCGCCGATAATCTTCAGGCTATGTTCCTTGGTGTCTTTGTGAAAAGCCGCGATCGGGGCCGAAATGCAAGAAGTCCTCGATTTGCTTACCAGAATGTCTCACAAAAAGGAAGCGCAGGAGGCAGGGGACAGCCCCTTCACAGCGCGTCGCACTTAGACTCTCAAAGCCGGCCAAGAACCTTTATCCTGCGCATCCAAGCGAGGACCCCTTTCTGCCACGCCTCCCACATCGGCCCCTTGTAACCATTTAAGCCGTGTCCTCCACTCGGCAGCTCAAGATACTCAGATTCGACGCCGTTAGACCTGAGCGCCTCATGAAAGAGACGACTGTTAATCGGTGGCACCGGTCCGTCATCCTTGGCATGGGCAAGATAGCAAGGCGGGGTGTCTTGATTTACCTGCTTCTCGTTAGAATAGAACTCAACTGCATCCGCAGACGGGCTAGCTCCTAGGAGGTTACGGCGAGATCCGCCGTGAGTTCCCGTCCCCATGGTGATCACGGGATAGATAAGAATGCCGAAGTCCGGTCGAGAACTTACACGTTCGACCAGTGAAGCCGCCTCTGGGGTTCCTCCGTCAAAATGAGTGACTGCAGTTGAGGCCAGATGCCCCCCGGCGGAAAAGCCCATCACCCCAACCCGGCTTGGGTCACAGTCCCATTCTCTAGCACCGCGGGATCGAACCACTCTCAAGGCCCGTTGGACATCCAGAAGAGGAACAGACGAACGCCCACGTGGAAGGCGATAGCGCAACACGACTCCAGTAATACCGAAGCCTTTCAGCCAGCGTGCAATTCTGTGACCCTCTGGCTCCATCATGAGCGCTCCGTAGCCACCTCCCGGACAGATAACAATAGCGACGCCGTTGGATTCCGATGGCCTATGGACTGTAATCGTCGCGTTCTTGCTGTCGAAGGAGTGGTCCCCATTCGGGGCCTTGCCATCTGGCCAAAGAGGCACAGTAATCGGATCTCGATCAGAGCCCTGTGGCGCGGCCGAAAGGAGCGAATTCCCCGCAAGTACGGCGATCCCGACAACTATGAAAACCGCCTTCATGGTTCATGGGGGTAGCATGACCACCCTCCCAGAAGCAAGGAGACACGCCAGCAGTCGTTCAGGCTTGGAGCACTATTGCTAATTCCTGTATATATTTCCCGTGAAAGTCATAATGCGCAGAGCCGGGGGATTATGCGTGCTCCTTAGTGTTTTTACGGGATCCGTAGGCCTACATGCCGAAGAAGACAGCTGGTGGCAATTCCGAGGCCCTTCCGGAAACGGCCATAGCGACTCAAAAAATCTGCCAGTGGAATGGAAGGAAAGCGACATCACGTGGAAAACCCAGATTCATGACCGAGGGTGGTCCTCCCCAGTGGTCTGGGGTAACCAAGTCTGGATTACAACCGCCACCAAGGACGGGGGAAAGCTCTTCGCCGTCTGCGTCGATAAGGATACCGGCAAGATCATCCATGACATCCATGTCTTTGATGTGACTTCTGCGATGTTAATCACGTCCGCCAACACTTATGCGACCCCGACCTGCGCCATTGAGGAAGGCAGGGTTTACGTCCACTATGGCACCTATGGAACGGCATGCATTGATACGCGCACTGGAGCCGTTCTCTGGAAGAGACGAGACCTGAAGTGTGATCACGAGAGAGGCGCAGGGCCGGCAAGCTCTCTGACCCTGGTGGGCGACTACCTTGTCTTTCACGTCGATGGAAGAGATGTGCAATACGTGATTGCGCTCCATAAACTAACTGGTGAGACCGCGTGGAAAACCGACCGCTCTATTGACTACAGCGCGATCCCGGTTCATCACCGAAAAGCCTATGGAATGCCTGTCCTGATTCCACGTGGCAAGAAGACCCAACTCGTCGGGGTCGGGGGCAGGGGGCTCTTTTCCTATGATCCGGCCACTGGAACGGAATTATGGAAAATGAGACATCGCGGTTGGTCAATTGCACCCCGGCCGGTCTACGGCGATGGTCTTCTGTTTGCCCTGATTGATCGGGACGACCCGGAACTCTGGGCAATCCGACCTGATGGGGTCGGTGATGTTACCGATTCCCATATCGTGTGGCGTGAGACCAAGCGCATGCCGGAAAGGGCTTCACCGCTATTCGTTAACGGCCTTCTTTTTGTCGTCACTAGGAATGGAATCGCGACCTGCCTTGAAGGCCAAACCGGAAAAGTGTTCTGGCAAAATCGGCTGAAGGGCGCCTATTCCGCATCGCTCATTTATGCCAACGGACTGATTTATCTCTTCAGCGAAGATTCTCAATGCACCGTGATCTCTGCGAGCAAACCCTTCAATATCGTCAGCACGAATGTGCTAGCTGAAGAGCAACTGATGGCCACGCCAGCCGTAGACGGCAGCGCATTTATCGTTCGAACGGCAAAACATCTCTACCGTCTGTCGGGTCCGAACAATTCTGGCGCTAAGAAGCGGGCGATAGACTGAGTCGGGAGCTGCTTGTTCTAAGATCCGGCCGGCATTAACCCCGCGCTCCTTTATGAGTGCTATAAACGAGAGTTCCTGTTGATACCTTCCGGACCGGAGGAGATGGCTCGAGTGGAAATTCGGAACCGATGGCCAACAGCGGCCAATTTCCTTCTGGAAAAGATTATTAGATTCAGAATCTATCGCCTGTTCCTTATATTGCGGGTTTTTGCCTGTTCGTTTCTGTATCTTCTGGCGTGTTTTAATTAACAGGGCTTTTGGCGAATACTCGAACTTCTGTCATCTTCCAAAGAAGCCGATTTATCAGCACTACACACTGATCATGAGTAATTTATGATTTCTCTCTAGCAGTCGTATGGGTGCGCTTTCAAGAGAGGGTAATTCGCCACTCTGCAAGCGATCAGATGAGTTCGGTTTGCGATTGCCTCCAGGGAATAGAAAGGCTAGGACTTCAAGCCTTATGAAGCGTATTGCTAAAGTCCTTATCCTTGTCGGCGCTGTCTCAATGGCCGCATTTTCCTTCAGCTCCTGCGCGAGCACTGCAGATTGCTGCGGAAAAGACGGATGCTGCAGTCCCGCTGAGAGCGCCAAGTAGGGATAATTAAAGGGAAGCTCCGGTGGCTCATGCCCCGGATTGCCAACCCGAATTTTTTACCAAGCGGATTGCCAACTCCAAAGATGGAGGGGGCCTTCCGCTTTTTTGTTGCGCCGCAGAGTAAAGCGCTAATCTCCGACACCTCGCAGAAGATCCGCCGCCGCTATCCTACCGGCCTTGACTTTCTCCA
>PARF01000051.1 GCA_002709915.1 Roseibacillus sp.
AGGAACCTGGTTGATTGCCGATATCGGGCATGCGAAATCAGTGCATATCGGGGCGAGTGGTTTGGTATACTCTTACTTTGGATATATCCTCGCTCGAGCAATATGGGGACGTCGCCTGGTGTGGGCTGTGGTGGGTATTGTGGTGGCCGTAGTTTATGGAGGGATGGTTGGAGGGATTTTTCCTGAAGAGGACCATATCTCGTGGGAGGCCCATCTGGTGGGGCTACTGGGTGGAATATGGCTGGGACAGCGTCACGCGTAGAAGTCGCTCGCACGTGAAGTTCCCGGCCTAGGCAGGAAGGTTTTCCGGTTGCTTCGAAGAGAAGCATGTTCCGGATGTCCTATGAAAAACAACCTTTGGGGCGGGGAAGTTGGCCCATACCTCGATGCGGGCGCAATTCTGCTGGACATGATCCCGGGGCTTTCCTTGCATGGCGCTTATGACTATCGCATCTCGGATTGGATTAAGCGCTGTTGCCGGAGTTGGTATTCTGCTGGCGGGCTGTGGAAAGAAGGGCGGCGGAGATGAGAGTTCCCTGAAAGGGAAGACTTATGGCAAGTTCATCATCCTCGATGAGGTTATGACAGATGGGGGAGACCGTTCGCTCGCCAAGAAGAACGCGGAGAATACCCTCAGTAAGTATCCCGAGATAGACGCCATGATCGGGCTCTGGGCCTATAATGCGCCCCAGTGTCTCGAGGCTCTCAAGGATGCGGGTAAACTGGGTGCCGTGAAAGTGTTCTCTTTTGATGAGGACCCGGTGGCTCTGGACGCAATCAAGGACGGACACTGCGAGGGCACGATCGTGCAGGATCCCTATCTTTTTGGATACGACGCCATCAGGTATCTCAAGGATATCGTGGTAGATGACAAGATGCCCGAATTGAACGAAGGGAAGAACGTCCCTGTGCCGATCCGCACAATCGCCAAGGATAACGTGGAGGAATTTCGAAAGACCGTGGTTGATCGGTTGGAAGCAGGAGAGGCGGCCAAGGGCGCCGAGGTTCCCGCAAATGCTCCAAAGTTTGCCTTTATCACAAACGTAGCCGATCCCTTCTGGAGCCATGCCGAGGCTGGGTGTTATGTTGCTGCCAAGGACTTTGGTGTTGCAGTTGATTTTCAGATGAACAGCGCTGGAGACATCGCCGGACAGAAAAAAATCGTGGAGAACATCCTCAACAAAGGAGATTGCAAGGGCATCGCAATCAGTGTCCTCAATCCGGAGAATCAGACTGAGATGATCAACAATGCTGCTGAAACTCTCCCGCTGATTACTCACGATAGCGATGCCCCGGAGTCCAAGCGTCTTTTCTTCCTGGGAACCGAGAACTATCAGGCTGGCCGAGAACTCGGCAAACTGATCAAGAAGTCCATGCCTGAGGGTGGCAAACTCATGCTCTATGTGGGAAAGATTGACCAATTGAACTCGATTCAGCGCCGCGATGGTTTGCTCGATGAACTCGCGGGCAAGCCCGCCAAATAAAAGGTGGCTGCAGACCCCGACTCCCAGCCACTCCTTGAGGCCCGCGCAATAAGTAAGCGCTTCGGGGGAGTTCGTGCCCTTGAGGGAGTAAGCGCTTCCTTCCATGCTGGCGAGGTTGTTGCCGTCATGGGAGAGAATGGGGCAGGGAAGAGTACGCTTATGAAGTGCCTTGCGGGCGTGCATCAACCGGATGCTGGGGAGGTTGTGGTGGACGGAAACATTGTTGAGATCGCGGACGTCCGAGCTGCCGAGGACCTTGGTATTGCATTTATTCATCAGGAATTGAACCTGGCAGAGAATCTTGACGTGGGAGCTAATGTGTTCCTCGGCCGAGAACCTCGGATATTTGGTCCGTTCTTCAACCGTCGTGAGATTCGAATCCAGACTCAGGATCTTTTAAGATCGCTCGAGCTCCAGATTGCTCCTGACACTCGGGTAAGAAGTTTGCCCATAGGGCATCGTCAAATGGTTGAGATTGCCAAAGCGCTCTCACAAAAGGCGCGTATTCTTATCATGGACGAGCCGACCAGCTCGCTCTCCCTTCACGAGACCAGAATCCTTTTTCGACTCGTGAACAAGCTTCGTGAAGAAGGAATGTGTATTGTTTTTATTTCACACCGGATGGCGGAAGTAGAGCAAATCGCGGATCGTGTCATCGTTCTGAAAGATGGGCACAACAGCGGAGGACTTGGGAGAGAAGAGATCAGCCGGGAAAGTATCGTTTCTCTGATGGTAGGTCGGGAGCTCGTTGCACATGAAAAAACGGTCGCGAAGCCCGGTAAGGTTCTTCTGGAAATCGGTGATCTCCGGGTTGCACGATTCCCTGACAGCACGGTGAGCTTTGAGGTGCGATCCGGTGAAGTCGTTGGAATGGCTGGTCTGGTGGGAGCAGGTCGCACGGAAGTCGCACGGGCAATTTTCGGTATAGATCGCGCTCTGGGTGGCACAATCCGGGTCAAGGGTGAAGATGTGAATATCAAACACCCACAGGATGCGGTTCGAGCTGGACTGGCCCTCGTCCCGGAGGATCGCAAGGCACAGGGGGCAATCCTGAATCTCGCTATCCGTGACAACGTTGCCATGGTGGGGATGAATCATTGGCAGAGCGGTGGGTTTGTAAATGATCGCCAGATCGACGGGCAGGCGGAAGAAGCCCGGAAGTCATTGCGGATTCGGACTCCCAGCACGAGACAGGAGGTTTCCACTCTCTCGGGGGGAAACCAGCAGAAGGTGGTCCTCGCCAAGTGGATGCCGTTGCAGCCTCAGATCTTTCTCCTCGATGAGCCGACCCGGGGAATCGACGTAGGATCCAAAAGCGAAATTTACGAGGTTATCGACAGGATGACGGCAGAGGGTGCGGGAGTTCTCGCGATTTCAAGCGAGTTAGAGGAGATTCTTCGCATCTCGGATCGGGTCCTCGTCATGCACGAGGGACGCATCGCTGGAGAGGTGCGCAGGGATGATCCACAGTTTTCAGAGAAAGGAATCATGCAACTTGCTACCGGAGGAAAATAAAATGTTTTCAGTGAAGAAAGCCCTTAAGGAAAATCCCAAGCTTCTGGTGATCTTTGGATTGCTAGTCCTTCTGTTCACGGCGACGAGTATTTTGCAGCCATCTTTCCGTGATCCCGGTACCCTGACAAACACGATGCGATGGATTGGTCTTTATGGAATTATCTCAATCGGGGTCGCATTCGTAATCATAACCGGAGGTATTGACCTGTCGATTGGGTCCCTGATCGCCTTGTCAGGGGTCATGCTTCCAATGCTCCTCAAGGGCGATATCTTCTTTTCTGAACCTCTACCGGTGCCATTTGCGTTTGGGCTCGTTTTGCTGATTTCCCTGGGGATTGGGTTTTTTCACGGAGTTATGGTGACCAAGCTCGGACTTCAGCCCTTCCTTGTCACCCTGTGCGGTCTGTTTATCTATCGGGGACTGGCGCGAGCTGCCGGGAATGATCAGACTCAGGGTTTTGGAGGAGACTTTGGAGAACTCAAAGACGCCTTGGTTAAGGATAAGCTCTTCGATTTTGTGCCCATGTCATTCGTTGTTCTCGTAATCATCGGGGTTATTGCAGCTGTCGTCCTCAATAAAACGGTCTTTGGGCGGTATCTCCTCGCGGTTGGTCATAATGAGGAGGCAGCGAAGTTCAGTGGGATTAAGACAGATCGAGTTAAGATCGCAGCCTACATGATCTGCTCACTTCTTGGCGGGTTCGCAGGTATGCTCTTTGTTCTTGATACGAATGGTGCGACGCCATCGTCCTTTGGAAACTTTTATGAGCTTTATGCTATCGCAGGGGCAGTGCTTGGAGGCTGTAGCCTGAGAGGCGGAGAAGGTGCGATTTTCGGGGTTATCTGCGGGGCGGCCCTGGTCCAAGTGGCTGAAAAGGCGGTGTTTTTCCTGGGAGTAGAAGAGAAGTCAAAGTTCACCGTGATCGGAATATTTATTCTTGTTGGCGTGATCGCAGACGAACTCTTCCGCCGTCTAAGTGACCGAAGGAGTGGTGCAGGTGGTGGCGGTGCTCCACCCAGTGAGGCCCCGGCAAGTCCTTCGTCCTGACGTAAAAAGTCCGCATGAGACAGGGGGCATAACGCGTTCACTGGATTTTACCAGGGAGTCATGCCGCCATTCACATAAAGGGTCTGTCCCGTAATGAAGGAGGCCTCCTCCGAGCAGAAAAACCGAACGGCGTGTGCGACGTCGTCGGGGACGCCCCACCGGCCCACAGGAATCTGTGACAGATAGGCGTCTTTCTTGTCCTGTGGGTCATCGGCATGGCGTTCCACGGGAATCCAGCCGGGGCCAACCATGTTGACGGTGATTCCGAAGGGTGCCAGTTCGCGGGCCATGGAGCGGGACCATCCAATCTGTCCTCCTTTTGCGGCGACATAGGCGGAAAATTCTGGAACGGAGGCAGAGAAGACCTCACTGATGATATTTACGTATCTGCCCCATCGGGTTTTCTTCATGAAGGGAAGGGTAGCCTGCGCGAGAAGGAACGGGCTCTTGATGAAGAACTCGTACATCTCATGGTAAAATGCTTCGTCGTATTCTTCGATCGGTTTGTGAGGTTGAGGGCCGGTCGCGTTTGGGACAACGATATCAATGGGTCCAAGTTTGGAAGTGACCTCTTCGACGAGTGTCGTAATCCCTCGTGAATCCGTAACATCTGCGGCCACTGCGATTGCCGTTCCTCCCTCGGAGTTAATGTCATCCGCGATTTTCTGGGCGCGATCAACGTTGTTGAAGGCATTGACCGCAACGGAGGCCCCGGCAGAGGCTAGATTACGGACAATAGAGGCTCCAAGGCCCTTACTGCTACCGGTGACAAGGGCGACGTGGCCGGAAAGAGAGAAATCAGACATGAAGCGGAGGTTAGCCCAAGTTCGTCGGCCGGGAAGTCCCAATCCGCCTGCCTTGCAATCTCTTGTCAGGTGATAGCAGAGATGCTCCAAGGGACGAATTCATGATCTCCAAAACCCTGAATTTCAGATTTGGTCCGGGATCCTCCTGCGACTTCAACGATCCTATTGAGGATTCGGTCAGCCACCTCTGAGTGGTTTTCAATGCCATCCGCAATGGTTCCCGCATTGAGGTCCATGTCCTCCTCCATTCGCTGGAACATGGTAGAGTTGCTCGCAATCTTAATCGAAGGGCAGGGTTTGTTCCCGTAGACTGATCCCCGGCCAGTGGTGAAGCAGATCATGTTTGCGCCCGATGCCACCTCTCCGGTAATTGACATGGGGTCGTATCCGGGGCTGTCCATAAAGTGAAGGCCCGGACCTACAGCCGGTTCAGCGTATCGAAGGACGGATTGCAGGGTTGTTGTCCCGCCCTTGCTGATTGCGCCAAGGGACTTCTCAAGGATGGTAGTGAGACCCCCCAGTTTATTTCCAGGAGCAGGATTGTTGCTGATATGGCCATCGAGCTTGGCCACGTAATCTTCCCACCACCTGACGAGGGAGATCAGTTTTTCGCCAACTTCCGTACTCGCAGACCTTCTCGTAAGAAGATGTTCGGCGCCGTAGATTTCCGGAGTTTCGGCGAGAATTGCAGATCCACCTTGCTTGATGAGCTGGTCTACTGCCAGACCCAGAGCCGGGTTGGCAGTGATTCCCGAGAGCCCATCTGAGCCTCCACACTGTAAGGCTAGACAGATTTCGTCGATAGGAACAGGCTCGCGTCGTGCCTTATCCGCATGGGGCAGGATCTCATTATGCAGACGGTCGAGACATGAGTCGATCGTCCTGCGGGTCCCCCCATGATGTTGAATGGTTTCAAGGTGAAAGCTTCCCTCAGGAGGTTTTCCAAAGTGCTCCACCATGAGCGGAATCTGATTTGCTTCGCAACCTAGTCCTACCATGAGGACCGATCCGAAATTGGGGTGACGGACATGACCCCAGATAGTTCGTTGCAGCATACGGAACCCCTCGTTTCTCGTGCTCACCGCGCAGCCAGCTCCATGAGTCAGTGCCACGACACCATCAACATTCGGGAAATCATCGAGGATTGCCCGCTTCTCGATCTCTTTCGCGATAAGTGATGCCACCGTGGCAGAGCAATTGACGGAGGTCAGAATGCCGACATAGTTGCGGGTGCCGACTTTTCCATCGTCGCGCCGATACCCCATGAAGGTGGACCGTTGATTCTCCGGGATAAGCTCTGTGGCGGAGGCATCCTCGGCAAAGGCATAATCACTGGAGTATTCCGCCATCGTGAGATTGTGCTCATGGACGTGATCTCCCGGAAGAATTGAGCAGCTTGCCTGACCGATTACCTGTCCAAACTTAAAGACGTTGCAGCCGACAGGGATCTTGGAGAGCGCCATTTTATGTCCCCCGGGGATCCGGCTGCGAGGTTTGACCTTGCAGCCACGTACGGTTCGGTCTGCCTCCAAAACTCCGCTGGCCACGACGAGGTTGTCGTCTGGATGTAGTTGGAAGGCCTGAGGATGAGACATGGGAAGGACGCCGATGGAGCGCCCAGGATGGGTTTTCACCATGTAAGCTTCTCCCGATCGATGGGTCGAGCTGCTTTAAGTAGCCTGATCGAGAGAGAAGGCGGGGGAGAGCTATTATTCCTCCTCGTGCTCCTCGTGCTCCTCGTGCTCCTCGTGCTCCTCGTGTTCCTCGTGTTCCTCGTGTTCCTCGTGTTCTTCTCCCAGGCGGTCCTCAATTAGCTCCCGGATTTCCTCTTCACGATTCTGGTCAAGCTCCTCGAGCTCCAGCTCTCGCTCCTCCAGCTCCTCAGCCCGTTCCTCCAGCTCTGTCAGTTCCTGCTCCAATTTCATCCGTTCGAGGTCAAGAATTCCTTCAAGGTGATTCGAGAGTACTTCCTCGAGCTCCAGCTGAAGGGCTTCCTCCTCTTCTCCCTCTCCATTACGGAGTTCCCCGACGATGCGGTCAGCAATAAGATCGTTTCGATGAATGGAGATAAAGGCCTCTGCCGCCTCCCGGCCAATGTCCTCGAACAGTAGATAAAATTCACCAACGAGCTCTCTGGCGTTCTGCCATAGTTCGTGTTCGAATTCTTCATCCTCCTCCTCCGAGGCGTCGTTGATATCGTCCAGCGCTTCGGGGAAATGCTCTTCAAGGAACACGGCAATCTCAGCATTACTTCGTCGGTCAAGCTCCTCGTCCACTTCCCGGTGCTCTTCTGCCAGTGATGGTAAGATAGTTGAGATGTAGAACGCGCTCGTAATTATTTTTGAGAAGAATTTCATGATTAGTGGTGCTTTGTATTTCCTGTGCAGGACAAGTTGTCCCTTCTTATAATCGAGCTGCAAGTGGCTGGCAATACACCATTGGTAGAATTGAAAGTCATCTTGGAGTATGAAAATCTGGAATGTCAAAGCTTACTCGGGGCAGGCATGGTCGATCCACCCTAAGCTCCGACTCCCGGTCACAGCGCTACCTTGATGGAAGGGCAATTATATTCAGACCGACAGCTCGCTGAGCTGAGCTTTAATAGTCGGATTGGCGCAGTAGGGGTCCTTGAATTTCTTTCCGTAAGTCGCCAGTTCACGAGCGAGAGAAGTTCCCATATCCTTGTGGCGGGGGTCACGAATACAATTAGTTAATTCGTCAGGATCCTCTTTCAGATCGAGAAGCCATGGCTCATCCGAACTAGAAAGAATCAGCTTGTATCTTGGGGTGACTGCCGCGATCCATCCGACCCGATCGCTGTCATCCCGGCCTGTGGATCGGAGGAATGTCACATCATGCCACCCGGGGGGAGTCCTTCCGGTCTGTAGAATTCTCGAGCAGTCACGGCCCTCTTCTCTGCCAGCTGACTTGATGTTCATAAGGCTGAGAATCGTTGGAAGGAAGTCGACCGTGTTGATCGCCTGATCTACCTGCGTTCCCTTTGGAAGCGCACCCGGATAGCGCATAACGAGAGGAACCTTGGCAGAGGCCTCGAGAGGAACGCCCTTGTTCTGGCGGTGGTGCTCCCCACGCATGTCTCCATGATCGGCGGTAAAAACGAAGATGGTGTCCTCAATCAGACCAAGCTTTTCCAGATGCCGGAGCAAGCGTCCAACATTGTCATCGATGCATTTCATCATCCCGTGATATTGGGCCATCCGGTAGTGGCACTTGGGTGCAGGCTTGGCCCACGAGGGGGCGCTTTCCGCTTTTTTATCATAGGTTCTCGGTTTGGTGACAACCGCGTCATCAAACATTGAATCATAGGGAGCCCGAACCGTGTCCGGTCCATGTGGATCAGGGATACTAAGCATGTAGCAGAACGGATTTTCCCGGTTCGCACTGATGAAATCCATCGCCTTGGAGGTAAGGAAGTCTGTCGCAAAGGACTTTTCATCAGCCCCGGCAACGGAGTAGCTCGGTTTGCCATTCTGTCTAGCTTTGACGCGTGGTCCTTTCGAGGTGTCCTCGAACTGCTTCCAGTGTCCGCGGTTAAACATGTATCGGTTATCTTCAAAGCCGAATTTGCGCCTCGGAGCCCACTGGGGTTTACCCTCTCCATCGAGATGCCATTTCCCGCCATAACCCGTCGAGTAGCCTGCCTTTCGAAGAGTTTCAGCAAACGTAACTACCTCGTCTCCTAGCCGCACGCTGTTATTGGTGACCGGGGTATTGTGAGGGTATTGGCCACTGATAAACGAAGAGCGGGATGGAGAGCAGACAGGAGTTGCAGCGTAGAATTTTGTGCAGATTGCACCTTCTTTGGCGATTCGATCAATATGAGGAGTGTCGCAGACGGCTCCTTTCGCTCTTCCCCACATATAGGCTTGTTCCGGTTGGAGGGTTTCCCGATAGCAGCCGATAGTACGGAAATTCAGCTCATCGCAGTGTATGATTACAAGATTAGGCTTCCGAGGAGGGCCTTGCGCGAGGACCTTCGCTGCGGCTGCTGACGAAAGGGCACCACCAGAGGCTGCGGTAGAGGATTTAATAAAGCGACGGCGTTTCATTCGGTAATCAGTGAAGTGAACTGTGGATTTATCTTTATCTGGGAGGAGGACAAATCCTGCCTTGGAGCGACCTAAAGCTGGTCCGTAATAGATTCAATCAATGGCGCAAACTTCAGGTCGATATCGTCGATAGCAAGAGGAGAAGATGTCTGGAAGTCTGGTTCGAATACCCGGTCGATCAGTTCGGACACCAGCTTGAATTCAGAAAACGAGACGTTCAATTCTCGGTTGATGTAGAGGCTAATAGTGTCGAGGTTGGCGGAGCCTACCGTAGCCCATCCATCACATACCATGGCTTTCAGGTGAGTCATCTCCGGATACTGATACACTCTGACTCCAGCACTAAGAAGGTTTCGAGCAGTGACAGAATTTCCAGCATTCATGATCTGATGATTTGCCTTTCCGGGCAGGATGACTCGGACGTCGACACCACGTGTTGCCGCAGCCTTGAGTTCAGTCTCGATTATGTCCGATGAGAAGTAAGGAGTTTCGATCCAGACACGATCACGCGCACAACGGATGGCCTGCTGCATGGCGAGAACGATTTCATTACGGGCAGTCAGGATATCCGTTCGAAGCAGTCGAAGAGGGGTCCCCGGTTCCTCCTCAAGTTGAATGTCCTTCTGCCTTAGAAATAGTGCAAAGTCGCCAAGCGGGCCATTCCTCCTCCATGTCTGATCATAATCACTGCTCAAGGCGTCTACCACAGGACCCTTTACACTAACCATGAGATCATGCCATTCGTAGCGTGACTCCCGACCAAGATTCATCCCACCGAGGAATGCGACTTTTCGGTCAAAGATATGAAGTTTTGTATGGTCGGTAATCAACCATGGATTCAGCGTTTCACGGAGCAGAACATTAGATTTTCCTTCTATGAGATACGCGCCGATATCCGCAGGCTGAATAAAGTCCTGCGGAAGATCCGAGGAGGGGTGCTTTCCATGGGCCATTGTGCTGCCAAGATCATCAAAAATTATCCGGACAGGAATTTCCTCTGCTCGGGCACGCAGGAGGTTCGCATAGCGTACACCGATATCGTCGTTATCAAAAATGTAGACTTGGCTGTCTATTGAGAGGTTGGCCTCCGCCAGTTCCTTTTCAAAAGCAGTGAAAAATTCGCGGCCTCCAATATGGTAGTTCAGCTCGCCGGGGATCCGGTCTGGCAGCCCTGCCCTGTCGAGATGGAGTTCGAATTCCGGAGAGCCCGGGCGGGGGGCCTGCTCGGAAAACAATTGAGCCGCTTGCAGAGTTGGAAGGTTGTTATCGAACAGGGTGGCGCCACGCCTGCGTGACAGAGTAATGCCGAGGTGATAAGTAGTGAGAGGGTGTCGGATAATGGATCCGACGGTGGAGCGGAATGCAGTTTTGAGCAGGGGGCGCGGCAACGTGGCGTTCTCTGGTTCGTGCAGTGGTGGGGATGCCTTATCTGCAATGTGGTTTCCGGCCCGCTCTTCTCCGAAGGCGGCCAGCGAGAGCGTTGCCTGAAGAAGGGCGGTTCCGGAGAGATATAAAAGATGTCTTCTCACGAGAGGAGAAATGTTCAGCGGTGCACCATGTATGGCATTCCGTGCGGAGCCAAGTTATTTGGCCGGACGCACGGCAAAGTAAGATCCAGCTACGACCTTCTCAGCAAGGAGAACATTGATCGAGACTTCCCGACCTGATTCCTCATGAGAGGGATCGCCCCCGCCAAAGTCCCAGAACCATCCCTTATACTTTCCCGAAAGGGCCTCCAGGACGAGACCTCGATCAGTGAGAATAAGCTTCCAATGGCAATTGTCGGTGACGCTCCTGGCCAATCGGAGGGCCGGAGTCACTGTCAGATCTGGGCCTTCGGGCCGGGTCTTTGCCCGATCATCACGGGCAATTACCCATCCCTTATATTTTCCTCCAGCTGCTCTGACCAGATAGCCGTGTTTGGTTTCGACAAACCGCCATCCTGAGGAGCCTCGAGCTTTGTTCGCCAGGGAGATTCCATCAGCAATCTCAACATTACCCAATTTGTCTGCTTTGGCATGGTCGGTCACATCGATAAACCAGCCTTTAAACCGGGAAACAACCGGGCTCAGGGTGCGGATGGTGCTGACGCTCTTGGCGCCGGGTTCTTTTCCTTCTCTTAATCCCTCGATGAAGGAGTCATGGCCTTGTGCGGCTGCGGGACTTCCGGCAGGTAAGATACCAGACGAAGCGGCAAAGATGGTGGCTGAGAGAGCAATCAGGGTAAAACGTCTCATCGTGCTGGCGTGTTAGCACCGAAGAGAGAGGAAAGTCCAGCAAGAGGAGCAATTTTGATGTAGGGCGGTGAATACAAATACTATGACAAAAAGTCTCTTTTCACACCGGAACCAAAACCGAATAACTTCAGGAGCTATCCTTTTGAGGCTATCTAGAGTCCCAGCTCCAGAAGTTTGGGCTCAATCGCCTCGGCCCAGATCTCATAGCCTTTTTCCCGGGGATGAAGAAAGTCCGGCATGATTTCCTTCGGAAGATGTCCCGTCTTGGATAAAAAGTGATGGCTTATATCGAGGAAGTGAACGCGTTTGCCATCATGAAAGTTGGCAAGTCGCTTATTGAGAGCGTCATTGATCCGCCGCTTTGGACCCTCAGGGGCTGCATCCCGGGGAAAGACTCCGAGAAGGAGAACCTTGGCGTCGGGACACCGTGCACGTAGAATGGACAGGATCCGTGAGACTCCGTCGGCGGTTTCCCCGGGATTCTGATTCCTATGGCCCGTGTTGTTGGTGCCGATCATGAGAACGGCTACCTTGGCTTTCTGCTGTTTGCGAAGATTTCCATTGTTGAGTCGCCAGATCACATGCTCAGTACGGTCACCTGAGATGCCGAGGTTGAGTGCTTTCCGTTTCCCATAATACTTTTCCCAGCTCTTTCTGCCGGCTCCTTCCCATCCCTGGGTGATGGAGTCTCCAATAAAGAGAAGATCGTGAGAGCGAGCACTTGCCTTTCGATTCATTTCGGAGTGGCGCTTTTTCCACCAGTCCTCATTCAGTCTTTCATCGGGCAGAAGGGCAACGTGAGCACGGTAGTCCTTCTTCAAGCTCTCATATTGTTTTTTCAGCCCATCAAAAGCATCAGCATACTCTGGGTCGTTGTGTACGCTCTTCATTTGTTGTGGATCCTTCTCATTGTCGAAGAGTTGCCACTCCTGATATTTGGGGACATAAAACAGGGTGTAACGTTCTGTGCGGATTCCATCATGTCGAGCCACCTGGTGCGTCTGTTCGCCGTAGTAAGCGTAATATAATGCTTCGCGCCAGTTCGCGGGCTTCTCTTTGCTGTTTTTGAGAAGAGGAACAATGCTCCGGCCCTGCATGTCACGCGGAATTTCAGCTCCGCAGACGTCCAGAAAGGTCGGCCCATAGTCGATATTCTGGATGAGGGCCTTGGTCGTAGAGCCGGCCTTGATCACGCCGGGCCAGCGAATGACAAAGGGCATCTTGAAGCTTTCCTCAAACATCCAGCGCTTGTCATACCACCCGTGCTCACCGAGGTAGAAGCCCTGGTCGCTCGAATAGATCACGATGGTGTTCTTTGCCAGTCCGCTTTCGTCGAGGTGTTGCAGGACGCGTCCAACGCCCTCGTCTACACTGGCGATGCTCTTGAGATAGTCCTTTATGTAGCGTTGGTATTTCCAGCGCACGATGTCTTTCTTGCTGAGCTTGCCGGCCTTCATATCCGCGATGAACTTCTGGTTTTCCGGCTCGTATACGGCGTCCCATGCCTTTTTCTGAGCGTCGTTCATCCGCTGATACTGGCGATTGACTATGCCACTTGAGAAGTGATTGGGAAAGAGGTTGGGCCCATTGAACTTCATGTCGTGGCCCCAGTACATGTGTTTATCGATGCCCATGGCATGTTCGCCAAGTACCTTGCTACGGTCGGCATAATCGTCGAAGAGGCTGTCGGGTTCCGGCATAGTGACGCCTTTGAAGAGTTCGAGATGTCGCAGAGCGCCGGACCAGTTACGATGAGGGGCCTTGAACTGGATCATGGCCACGAAGGGCTTTTCCTTGTCTCGATCCTCCCTGATCCACTTCAGTCCGAAGTCGGTGACGAGATCGTTGCAGTGGCCCTCGTAGCGCTTGCGACTTCCGTCCATCTCGATGAAGTCCGGATTATAGTAGGCTCCCTGCCCAGGGAGAATACGCCAGAAATCGAATCCGATGGGATTAGAGTGGAGGTGCCACTTTCCGATCATTGCGACCTCGTAGCCGGTATTTCTCAACAACTGGGGAAAAGTTTGTTGGTTGCCGTCAAAATAGGACGAGTTGTTATCGAGGAACCCGTTGAGGTGACTGTGTTTTCCGGTCAGGATATTCGCCCGGGAGGGACCACAGATTGAATTCGCGCAGAAGGAGTTCTCAAAAAGCATACCCTCATTCGCGATCCGGTCGATGTTTGGCGTGGGAGCAATCTGGTCGAAAAGGCCTCCTGGGTAAGCCGAGATTGCATTGCAGGCATGATCATCGGAAAACATAAAGATGATGTTAGGCCTTTTGTCAGCTGCATTACATGGGAGCAGAAAGGCCCCAATACTGAAAAGGGAGAGACGAAAATAGTTCATGAGTGGATTCAGGACAGCAGACCATGCCGTTTTGGACAAGCGTGGGAGGACGCTCCTTTACGTAAAGGATGGAAGCTCTATCATTCAGCGGCTTGCATGCTGACATATGAGGGCCTGAGATATACGATTCCGAGGTGAAGATCAGCAAGTCGGGACAGTTCCCGGTAGAGATCTGGGCCGTCACCCCTCTCCGCCGAACCATAACATGAAAATAAGAGAGCGATTAAGAGTGTCTCTGATAGTAGTCTCGCTTGGCAGCGGTGTGGCGGGCGCAGAAAGAGAGCTCCCAGTGGAGGAAGTGAGATCTGCGATCAAGAAGTCCATTCCTCTCCTTGAAAAAACTACGATTGGGACAAGTGAACATCGTGGTTGTTTTACCTGCCATGGCCATGCAATGCCGGTTGTTGCTCTTGTCGAGGCTCGTCGACGTGGCTTCCTAATCGATGAGAATAATATCCGGGAACAGCTGGAGCACACTCTGGCTGATTTGGAAGTTGGCAAGGAACGTTATCTTGATGGAAGGGGTCAGGGAGGTGGATTTACAAGAGCGGGATATGCGCTTTGGATGCTTCAGGAGGCAGGGTGGAGACCAGATGAGATCACCGCAATAGTGAGCGGGTATCTTGTGCGAGACGAAAAAGCGGATCATTGGAAGAGTAATTCGAACCGTCCCCCTACGGAGTTCAGTCCTTTCACGGCGACGTATCTTGCTCTCGAAGCTATTGACCAGTTCGGAACTCAGGAGCAGGCTCCTCGAATCGCTGACAGGAAGAACAAGGCTAGGAAGTGGCTGTTGCGGACAAATCCAAAAGAGACAGAGGAGCGAGTTTTTCAACTCCTGGCGCTCGGGCAGTTAGGAGCCAGTGAGAAGGCGGCTGAGGCGGCGGGGGATTTGCTTCAGTTGCAGCAGACTGATGGCGGGTGGGCACAGTTGCCTGGGAAGGGCCAGCAAAGTGATCCTTATGCAACTGGTTCCGCTCTCTTCGCCCTGCGCCGTGAGGGATTCCTCAGTGCAAAGGATAAGGGCTATTGGCGAGGCTTGCGCTTTCTTCTCGATACCCAGTATGATGACGGCTCATGGCAGGTGAAAAGTCGTAGTAAACCATTCCAGAAATACTACGAGAGTGGATATCCTCATGGGAAGGACCAGTTTATCTCAATGGCAGCCGGAAGTTGGGCAACCCTCGCTCTGCTCCACGCAGTCGGAGAAGAAAAAACCCCGTAATATCGCTGCGAGAGCAGAATGCCCAAGATCTTAAAAAGTAAACGTGCTGCTTTTGTGCTGGGAAAGATTCTGGCGGTGGGGATGTATCGGGGTTGCGCGATTTTCGCGTTCTACCTATGGAGTTTTCCTAACCATGGTCTGGCGGAGGCTCAGAAGGAGGGCCTCACAGAGTATCTCACTGCTGAAAAACAGCGGGAGGAGCGTCAGTGGGCGAAGGCTGGTAACCTCTACAGGATAGTTGTTGAGACGGGACCCGAATTTCTTCGCCCCTACGCAACACTCGGATTGTTCCGGGTTGCGACCGGTCTCGGAGAAGGTGCTGCTGCCTTGAGTCTGCTGGACTCGTTAGTGGATGATGCCGGGCTCTTTCCGCGTCATCGCGAGTTCTGGCTAGCTGTCACTGCTCTTGAGCGCGCGAAAATTTTGCCCGGGGAGGATGGGGTCAAAGGATCGATTAGGGAACTTGAGGATGTTCTCAAGGTCATTGAGAATAGGCATCCACATATTCGGCTGCGCGCTGAAATACGTCTGGTGATGGCGGAGCTACTGTCACGGGCAGGGCAAGGGCGGCGAGCTATTCAGATTCTCACAGACAGTCTGCCGGAGCTGCGCTCAAGACAGTGGGCAGGTCTGCGTGCATACCAGAAGGCTCAGCTGGCAAGACTATACGTGGAAATTGGTGAACGGGACTGGGCGGTGAGTCTGTTGGAAGAAATTCGCCATGACCCCCATATGGATTCCCGGCATTTCAAAGTTGCGGAGGCTTTTGTAGAGGGGCACGATCTAAGCCAGAGCTGTGTCATGGGACTTGTCGTCCGAGATGAGCCAGCTTGTTTTTCAGTGGAATCGCCAGGATGCTTTGAACTTCGGATCACGGCGAGTAAAGGTGAGGGAAAAGAGCGGATCGCGGTGAAGGGGCAGGTCGTGACACATTGGTTTAATCTTCAGGAGGATCCATTCAGGACCGTGAACTTGCTCGCGGGAGGGTCTCTTCTGGAAGTTATGGATTCCTTTGTGCCCTCCAGTTCTCCCGCGCCTGGTCCGGTAATGATTGAGCTTCTTGAGAGCTCTTCTACACGAGTTCGTTTTCGGAGCCGCAGTTTGTCGCTTCCTTCCCCGAGGTGTGAGGAATATACAGTATATCCAGACGGCCGGGTTTTCGTTCTCATCGGAACGGAGGAATTACTGCCGGATCAGCCCCGAGTGGAGCTCTTGCTCACGACTCCCCTTATTGATACTTCTGATGGCTGGCAGCTCATAAGTCCCAATCGGAATCTGCCGGTGAAAGCTGGTGTTACCTTTGAGGGCCCGCATCTGCTTTTGGCGCGGTTGAGTTTTGCCGGCAGGCGTTGGGCAGTGGCCGATGATCTGCTCCTCTTGCCAGGGATTGCAGGGGGCCGGCTGATCACCCAAGTGCCCTCTGATGCGGGGCTTTCCATGCGTAGGAAAGTTTCCTGCGAAGGGTGCGGAAAAGGCGGCAAAATGGCTCTCCAGCTGCGGATCATGCCATCGTTTCTTGAGCAACCCGATCTCGCGGAGAAATATCGAGGCAGTTATCACCATCCAGCAAATCTGGTTATCCCGGAAGGGAAACTTGTTATCGATGATTCAGGGGATCTGAATTCTGATGGGTATAATGAAGGAGAGGGGTGCCATGTGGTTCGCGGAGCAAGAGAGGTGGAGTTGCACGCTGGGGCCTACGATCGTACAGATCCCGTAATAAAGTTCGTGTTACCGGGTTTTGTGGGGCTGCCCGATGTAAGGATTGATGGCAAGATCGCAAATTCATCATCCTATAATTTAAGCTGGGTGGACCGTGACACCCTGATCCTACGTTGGAACGGAACAGTGCCTGCGGGAGGTCGTCTGCGGTTCGCTCTGGAATAAGGAGTGGAGATGAAATCTCCTCATGCATTCTCGTCAATGCCCAGATTGTAGGTTAAGACCCTCTCCGATGAAATGGTATCAACACAAGGTAGTCCAGAAGCAGTGGCTGCTCTTGCTTTTGATCCTTGTGATGTGCCTGATTCTGGGCATCCAGACCTTCGGGCCCGATGGGGCCGACGAGCGGTTCATGGTTGTCCCGAAAGAGATCACTACCAGCTGGCAGGCGGTCCGCTCCGGAGAGGCGACGATTAACGACGTATCTACTCTCTCCACTCTTGTGACCAATACCATGTTGCATGGAGATGCGGGCCATCTGGCATTTAACCTTCTATTCCTTTGGATCTTTGCGGCATTGGCTGTGGAGCTTCTGGGATCACGCTGGATGGTGGCGGTATGCCTCCTGACGGCGGTGTCGGGATCACTGGGTCATGTGTTTCTTAATCCCCTTGAGAATCACCATCTGCTTGGAGCTTCCGGAGTGGTGATGGGTTTCGAGGGATTGTATCTCGGGATGGCAGTCCGCTGGCGTTTGCCTGATCCCAATGTATTTCCTCTGGCCCGGCCTGTGCCCCCTGCGAATCTCGGGATTCTGACAGTGGTTGGGATCTCATTCGATTACTATCGCCTCATGGAGCGTGCTGAAGTCAATATTGCGTATGGGGCACACCTTGGGGGATTCATGATGGGGTTGTTCCTAGCCTGCTTTATCGTTCCCAGGCCGAGGCTAGCGGATACAAGGTGAGGGGTCCCGGCAACTTGGGGTCGATGGTCCGCTATGAGGGGGGCCGGATACCTCCGGCACCGCAAAGAAGCTCTGCTGACTAGCGGAATATACAGAGTGTCAACTCGACCTTTTCCGCTTTCACTCTGGAGCAGCCGGAAGCAAGTGGAGTTATGACGTAGTGGAGAGCTGCAGGTCAGCTTTTCCCGATCTTGGCGGGATACTTGAGCATGGTACGAACCTCTTTCTGATTCATTCCATCCACTGCTGCTTGATCGACTCCGAGAGCGACGAGGCGCTTACGATGATCTGCCTGACGGCGACGCCTTGCAGCTCCGCTCTTTCGAGGACGGGTCAGATGCGTCTTCATGAACTTTCTCTTCGTGCGCATATCGGAATGGAGTTCGGTCAGGAGAATCCCCGTGGGGGGCGGGTAATAGGCTCTCTCGGGCTTCCGGTCAACCTGAATTGTAGAGAGAAAGTATCTCTTATAAGGGGATAATCGCTATAAAATCTGGTATTTGAGAGTGATTGGCTTCCTGGTCCGTGGTCTGGCAAGGCTACGGGTGCTCTACCGGGGAGCCGATGGACTCCAAAGATAGGAATCGTCATCTAATCGGTGTCGCCTATTTAAGATGGATGCATGATATTTCCCATGAGGGTGCTTTCTAACGATGGTCTCTTGATCTGAAGCCGGGCGCATGAGGATTGTTGATGGGGCGACGGAGAGGGCGCTCGCAGATGCAGAGAGTAGTTCGAGCCCCGTTTCTCAAGATTTGTGTCAGTAGAGCCGGGAGTCTTCTACTGTGCCAGCAGGCAGGTTTATGGTTGGGTTCTGCGTCAACCGCCTCATCCTCAGGGGAAGAGAACATGAAGAATACGCCACTAGAAGACTTGCTTAGGCTTTCACATGAGATCGGCAGGGAGGATCGCCGGCTTGCCATCCTTGGGGAGGGTAATACCTCAGCGCGAGTTGCGGATGATGAATTCCTGGTCAAGGCGAGCGGCTCATGTCTGGAAAATCTGCGGAGCGATCAAGTTACTCGCTGTCTCTCGAGTAAGGTGCTCACCCTCATGGAGGACCGTGGGAGGGAATTTTCAAATGAGGAGGTTGATGAAATCCTCCAAGCGAGCAGATGCGACCCGGCAGCAAAAAAGCCGAGTATCGAGACCATGTTTCATGCGTGGCTTCTTTCCCTCGATGGGGTAGACTTTGTGGGTCATTGCCATTCAGAGGCGGCCAACAAGATTCTATGCAGCAGCAGGGCGCGTGACTTTGCAGAGAACCGGATCTTCCCCGATGAGATTGTATGCTGTGGGCGGGCCTCGGTCTTCGTGGGGAATTGTGACCCGGGCCTTCCGCTTGCGCTTGAAATCAAGCGGGAAACGCGGAAATACATCCAAGAGTATGGAGAGGCCCCGCGGTTAATTTTGCTGGAAAATCATGGAATCATTGCCCTTGGAAAAACCGCTGATGCTGTGCTTGCTTGCACATTCATGGCAGATAAGGCTGCGAATATCTTTGAGGGTGCTGCATCACTCGGTGGTCCGGTATTCCTGCCACGGGATCAGATCGAGCGTATCGCTGGGAGGCCTGACGAAGTCTACCGGCAGAAGCAGTTGAATCTTTAAGAGCGTCAATGCCACCGCGTATCGATGGGTTACCTTGGAATTGATCTGGGCACTGGTGGTGTGCGTTGTCTTCTCGTGGAGGACGATGGTGCCATCCGGTCGGAAAGTTCCCAGAAACTGGGTAATCGTAACTTGGCACGAGAGGTCGGTCGCTCGGAGCAAGATCCGGAGGAATGGGTTCTCGCGCTGGAGGATGCCATGGATCACCTGTTTTCTGATCCTGCTCATCGCGATGTGCATGCGGTCGCGGTGGATAGCACTTCGGGGACGGTTCTCCCGGTGAGTCCTGATGGCAATCCGCTTGGAAGGGCCCTTATGTATGATGATATGCGGGCTACGGAGGAAGCGGATCGTTGTGGGGAGGTATTTGGAGGAAGATGCTCGCCAACCTTTTCCCTTCCTAAAATTCGATGGATGCAGAGCCATCTTGATTTGCCGGAAGATGTGCTCTTTTTCCATGCGGCCGACTTCGTCAACAGTTGGCTGGCAGGAACTCCTGAGATTCCAACTGATTTTACCAATGCCATGAAGACGGGAGTTGACCCGGCTTTTGGAAAATGGCCATCCAGTCTGGTGGATCTCAGCTTGCCTGAGGTTGTGGCTCCGGGGCGGCGAATTGGATTCCTGAGTGAAAGGCATTGCAAGCGATGGCAATTGCCCCGGGAGGTAGTGCTTGTGAGTGGAGCGACCGATTCAAATGCAGCATTTTATGCCTCCGGCGCTGCGAGTCCCGGAGACTGGTCAACAACGGTGGGGACAACAATGGCGTTCAAGGGTGTGAGTGAGAGAAAAATCGAAGACCCGCAAGCGAGAATCTACTGCCATCGACATCCGGATGGATCATGGCTGCCAGGTGGCGCGTCAAATGCCGGTGGAGAGATAGTGCGTCGACGTTTCGGTAATCGTATCGAGGAAATAGAACTGCGGTCACGGGAACGAGAAGAGACTAGTCATCTTATATATCCCTCAGTGCGTCAGGGTGAGCGCCTTCCGTTTGCCAGTAGTTCCTTCAAGCCCTTTTGTGATGGTGAGGAGGATGATGAAGTAGGATTTTTTCTTGGTTGTTTAGAGGGACTAGCATGCCTTGAGGCACTGGTATTCGAGTTGATCGAATCTTTAGGGGGAGTTGTTGGAGAAAACCTCTATGCGACCGGGGGAGGATCCCGGAGTCGGCGGAGTCTTCAGGTGCGTGCTGATATGCTGTGCAAATGTATCAAGATCCCAGCCCACCCCCATTCGGCAATGGGAGCCGCGATTCTGGCTGCTGCTGGATTTCATGGTGATCCTGTTGGGAACTGGTCTCGCAGGATGGTAAAAATGTCTCAGGTCGTGGAGCCTGAGAGCGGAAGAGAGAGCTACTACCGGGACCGATTTCTTGAATTCAGCGCACGCTGCCATCAGTCCCTCATATAGTGCAATGCCAATAGATTTAGTCATTTCAGACCTCGATGGAACGATCTTGGAGACCGAAGACTACCATCGGAGGGCATATAATGCTCTGTTTCGTGAATTGAACCTTTCGCGGGAGTGGAGTGAGGAAGATTACAAGGCGCGGCTCGCCACGATGGGTGGAGCAAAGTTCGATGAGATCCTCAAATGGCTCTCGCCGCCCGTGGAAAATCATGGTGAGACCTGCAGGAAATTGTATGCGCGAAAGACGGAACTGTATGTGGATCTTGTTGTAGATGCGCTCGACCGAGAAGAGCTTGCTCTCCGGCCCGGGGTGAAATCTCTTTTCAAGGAAGTGATCGGCTCCGGGGTGGGACTGGCTGTTGGATCGGCGTGTGTCAAGTGGGCCGCGGAAAAAGTCCTCGAGGCTTCGTTGGGTGAGGAGCTCGTTTCGTCGCTGGAAACGGTGTGCGCCGGTGATGATGTGGAGGCTAAGAAGCCCGATCCGCAGGTGTATCTATTGGTAGCACAGCGTTGCGGGGTAGAGCCGCGAAATTGTTTTGTCATTGAAGATACAAGGCATGGCATGGAGGCCGCGCATAATGCGGGAATGCGTTGTCTTGTGACACCCAGCAAGCTTGCGAAAGGTGATGTGTTTCAGGGAGCCGCGGGGGAGATTGAAAGCCTTGAGGGAATTGGCATTCAGGATTTACGCGTGTTCTGGGAAAACTACTAACTGTGTCCGGATCTACTGGTAGCTTGTCAAGGACCGGTAAATCAGGGAAGACATGGAAATGATTCGTCTCGCTGCAGTGCTGGTGCTTTTTTGGCCGGAAGTGATCGAAGGTGCCGATCGTCCAAATATTCTCTTCGCGATTTCGGATGATCAGTCTTGGATGCATGCCAGTGCCTATGGCGATAAGGGGACAAGCACACCGGCATTTGACCGGGTGGCACGGGAGGGAATTCTTTTCACGCACGCGTTTGCTTCCTGCCCTTCCTGCATGCCGTCCCGGACCTCGATTCTTACCGGGCGGAACATGTGGGAGACTGGACCCGGGGGGAATCTGATGGGGTCCTTGAAATCTGAGTATGCCATTTTCTCGCTCCTCCTCCAGCAATCCGGATACCAGCTGGCCGCAACAGGAAAGACATGGGGGCCGGGAAAACTGGAGGGATTTACCCCGGCTGCAGGAAAAACGTTGCCACCCCGTTCGTATTCCTCAATCCATACCGAAGCAATTCTAGGCACCTCTTTTCACCGCAGGACATTGAAGGAGCGGCGTCCGGGAATGAGCCATCTTGATTATGCGTCTAACTTCGAGGACTTCCTCGCTAGCCGGGACAGGGAGAAGCCATTTTTCTTCTGGTATGGCTCGAATGAGCCTCACCAGAGGTTTGAGAAAGGGGCATGGAAAAAACATGGAAAGAAGCTGGAAGATGCGTTGCTACCCGGAAGCCTGCCGGATCACCCGGTTGTTCGGGGAGAGTTTCTCGACTACGCTCTTGAGATCGAGCACTTCGATACGCATCTCGGAAGGATGCTCGATATTCCTGAAAGGGAAAATCTGCTGGAGAATACCTTGATCGTGGTTACCAGCGATCATGGAAATCCGATGCCCCGATCCAAGTGCAACCTTTATGATTCTGGAACCCGGGTGCCTCTCGCTATTCGATTCCCCGGACCCGCCAAGAAAGGTGTGACTCGTCGAGATCTGGTTAACCTTATTGATCTCGCCCCAACTTTTCTGGAAGCGGCCGAGATTGAGATTCCAGCAGAGATGAACGGTCAGTCATTACTGAAAACGGGTAGTGCTCGATCGCGCGATTTTGTCGTTACCGGATTCGAGCGCCATATTATCTGTCGCCGTGATGGAGTAGGTTACCCTGCACGGTGCATCCGAACTAATTCTTTTGCCTACATTCGGAACTATGAGCCGACTCGATGGCCGGCGGGCGATCCGGATTTCGTGTCGTCCCACCAGGGATTCCTTGGGGATTGTGACCGTGGAGCGACCAAGGAGTTCCTTATGAATAAATGTAGTGAAACTGGAATAGCGCCTTACTACCGACTCTCTTTTGGGCGGCGTCCTGCTGAGGAGTTGTATGATATGAAGCAGGATCCGCATCAGTTGAGGAACCTCGCGGAGGACGAGCAATTTGCAGAGATAAAGTCATCGCTTCGGCAAAAGATGGAAGATTATCTTCGTGTGACTGATGATCCACGGATGCAAGGCCAGTCTCCCTGGGACGACTACGAGTTCACCGATAAGAGGATCTTTGGAAATCCGCGATGGAGAGAGGAGGGGCTTGCACTTCCAAGTGTGATCCTCGAACACCGCCCCGATTAAACAATCCACATCCGGGTAACGAGAAAAAGAAGAAGTCCACTTTGAAATGTGGAGTGATCAAAGAGATCCCTTGGGGCGCTTGTTCGCCCTCAGACTGGTATCAAACTTCTTTGCGAGGTCCCGCAGACGATTGACGACTTGAGGATTATCTCCGGCTATGTTCGATTTCTGGCTAAGGTCCTTTTCAAGATCATAGAGGGTCACCTCTGTCTCTTTCTGAATATAGGGTCCAGGAATTCCATCCTTTCCTGGCTGATCTTTCAGACTGCGATAGGAGTGATTGAGATGGAGACTCCATTTTCCAGAGCGAACCGCTTCAAGCCGGTCTCCACGGTAAAAGAAATACGCCTCGTGTGGACTCTCAGCCTCCCCGGGATTAGTGAGCAGGGAAATGATGTCTCGCCCATCAATCTGGTGGGGAGGTTCTTTCCCCCCCACAATATTCTGTATCGTTGGGAAAAGATCAATGTGCATGGCCGGAGTATGACAAGCTTGGCCTGCAGGAATTCTACGAGGCCAACGCACGATGCAGGGGACCCGTTGCCCCCCTTCCCACGTAGTGCCCTTTCCTTCGCGGAGTGGTTGAGCGCTCCCGGCGTGGTTTCCGTAGCTCAACCAAGGCCCGTTGTCGCTGGTGAACAAGATCAAAGTATCGTCAGCCAGTTCAAATTTCTTCAGGGCCGCCGTGATCTGACCGACAGACCAGTCTATTTCCATGATGACATCCCCGTAAAGTCCCTGTTCAGATTTGCCCTTGAATTTGTCCGAGACGAAAAGAGGAACGTGAGGCATGGAGTGGGCCACGTAGAGGAAGAAGGGGTTAGTCCGGTTACGGGAAATGAAGTCCACTGCCCTTTCAGTGTAAGAGGTTGTGAGGCCAACCTGATCCTCAGGCGAAACCTCTGTGTTGATGATTTCGTTACCCTCAATCATAGGGAGGTGAGGCCAGCGCTTCAGTCTCTTTTCCATTGGGAGATGGCGGACGCCCGGATGGTAGGGCCACATGTCATTGGAAAAGGGCAATCCATAGTATTCGTCGAAACCGTGCTGGAGAGGCAGAAACTTCTTCAGGTGACCCAAGTGCCACTTTCCAAACAGGGCTGTGGCGTAGCCGCGATCCTTGAGCATCTCGGAGATAAGAACCTCTCCGTCTGCAATTCCCCCTCTCGAACTTGGGCCGGGAGCTCCAAGCATGTTGATACGATTCGGATAGCAGCCGGTGAGTAGTCCGGCTCGGGAGGCGCCACACACTGCCTGAGGAACATACCAGTTGGTAAAGATCAGCCCCTCGTCCGCCAGCCGGTCGAGGTGGGGTGTCGAGAACCCCTTCGCGCCGAATTTTCCTACATCAGCATAACCCTGATCATCGGTCATGATGATGACAATATTAGGGGACCGAGTGGAGGTTTTGTTTCCTGTCGCAGAGACAGTGACCGGTACAATGCCAGTAATGAGTGTCAGAAATAAAAGATATACGGTCTTCATGGTGTGGCAAAGAACCCCATCGCCAAGCCTTTGGGATAGAGAATGGAAAGCGAACAGCCTGAAGATAGGAAGCGAGAAATGATCGAGGAAGGCATGAAGGCTCTTTTAAAAGTGGATTTTTATGAGGTGGGCTACAATGAGCTGCGTTGCACTTCTAGTTCACATAGGGTGAACTGAGGTGTGAGATTCTCCTGTCCCTCTTGTAATCAGGCTCTTCTGGCTCAGCAATTCGCCTCAGAGACTCAGGTGAAGTGCCCCTTCTGCGGAACAAACTGTAGCGTTCCGGCTCTAGGATCGCTGTCTGCTCCGGGTGCGGTTTCCAAACAGCAGGACCCTGCTGCAGAGGGTAGCCCGGGGGGGCAGAACTGGGGAAGTGCCGGGAACCGGGAACTGTGGACAGGATTTGCCATTGGGGCTGCAATTACTGCGGGCTTCCTGCTCATGATGCTTCCTTTCAAGGATACTTACTTCGGGGATCTCTTTCTTGATCGCGGATGGGTGCCTTTCGTCCTCGTTCTCTTTCTCGGATGGGCTGCAGGAATTATGATCCTGAAGTATCGGAGATTGAAGGTGGAGCGACGCGCACTCATCATGGACGTTCTTCCTGTTTCCATCGCGGATGCAATTACACCGCAGAACGTCGACAACTTTCTTAGCTATCAGGCAACTTTACCGGCTAAACTGGGGGACAGTTATATGCTTAGAAGGATACGCCGGGGTCTTGAGCATTTCAAGGCCCGCGAGAGTAATCCCGAAGTAGCGAGCATGATGGAAATGCAGTCCGAAATTGATGCGGGAAAAATCAGTGGCAGTTACACCCTTGTGAAAGTGTTTCTCTGGGCCATTCCGATCATGGGTTTTATCGGAACAGTGCTCGGGATTTCGACTGCGATTGCCGGTTTGGCAGGTGGTATGTCGGGAACACAGGAAATGGCTTCACTCATGGATCAGTTGACAGAGGTGACCGTCGGTCTTGGGGTTGCTTTTGATACCACTCTGGTTGCCCTCTGCATGAGCATTCTCTTAAGTTTTCCTGCAAGTGGAATGCAGAAGGCAGAGGAAGACCTTCTGGCTTCCGTGGACAGCTATTGCCTTGAAAACCTTCTTAAAAGGCTCAGTGATGCCGGTGGGGTTTCAGATATTGCCGATAATACCCGGTCTCTCGCCAACGCCCTTGCTCCGGTTCTTGCAGAGAGCCAGCAAGACCTTCTGCAGCAGTTACGAGAGGTTGGAGAGGGGATGGCCGAGGGTCAGGCAAAACAGCTCCAACTGGTCGAGCAGACCACGGCCGCAATCGATTCGCAACGATCCGTGATTGAGGAAAAGGTTGGGGCAATGGCCGAAAGCCTTGAGGCTCAGTCCAAGCACACTCTCGATGCGACATCAGAGAGGGTGAAGGCTTCTTTTCAGGTCCTTGCGGACGGAATGAAAGAGCTCAACAAGATCCTGCGGGAATTAGATGGAAAGCAGGTCAAGATTGAGAAAAAAAGGAAGTGGTTCTGAGTGTAATAATTTTAAATCGGGGGAAGTCGAAAAATGAATTTAAGATAATGGCCAGAGGGCGAGCATCAGCGGGACCAGAGATCTCGTTATTTCCATTTCTAAGCATCCTAGCGTGCCTGATTGGGTCTCTTACGATTCTGATTGTCGCACTGAGCGTATCAGAGGTTCTTCAGGGGCGGAAGAATGAAGCGGTCGCTCGGGCTGAAGACTATGTTGCCCTGCAGGATGAACTTGCAGAGCGAGAGGCCGAGATTGAGCTGAAGAAGCAGGAGTTGCAGCAGACGAATGCGGATGCCGCGACTCTGGCCGAGATCAAGTTGCAGATGAAAAATGTCTCGGCCGAGATCGAGACACTTCAGCAGGAAGGGTCAGAGCTTCCTCCGCTTGTCAGACAGGTTGAGGAGGCAAAGGTAGAACGGGATAAAATCTTGGATGCCAACAAGAAGGTTGAGGCGGGTTTGGTTGAGGGGAAAGAAAAACTGGGAGAGCTCGCCAAGCAGGCTGGGAGAGGACTACCGCTGAGGATTCTCTCCAACTCCAACTATTTCCGGAAGGTCACTCCTGTTTTCATGGAAGCGCGAAAGGAGGGAGTGGTCATTCACAGTCCGTCCCAGCGAGTGGAGGTAATCCGTAAGGAAATTTCAAAGGACGCTAAGTTCCGACAGGCGGTTGATTACGTAGCATCGAGGAAAGATCGGATCATTGTATTTCTTGTAAGGGAAGATGCGCGCTCCAGTTTTTATGCAGCTCGTGATTTCGCCAGGGGAGCTGGTGCGGTAACAAGCAAGGTCCCCCTGATCGGTGAGGGGGATGTGGACCTCAAGGAGTTTTTCAGTAAACGACGTTGATGAAGCCATGGCCCGACGTAAAAAAAGAGATGATACCATGGGGAGTCTGGACTCCCTTCTCGATACCATGACAAATGTAGTCGGCGTTCTTATCGTTGTTCTTATTGTCACTCAGGTAAACGTCTCGAGTGCGGCTAAGCGGATTCGTGCCAATCTACCTGAAGTTACCGTGGCGATGATGTCCGACCTGAAGGCGAAGGAGAAAATCGTGATGGAGCGCCTTGAACAGCTGAAAGAGCCCGAGCCGGTGGCCTCTGAGGACCTGGAGAAGGCGCGAGAAGAGTTGCGGACATTGATCGCAGTCAGAAAAGAGCTTAGAAGCAACGAGGCCCGTTTTAAGAAGCTGGATCTCGAGTTGGCGATCATCGGGCAGGAGATCGAGGAACTAAGGCAAAAGCTCGTAGCCGAGGGCGGCAGACTGGCGCAGTTAAGAAGCAAGGCGAAGGAGGAAGAGAAAACTCTCAGAAACAGGAAGCCTAAACTGGTCCGTCTCCCCAATCCTCGCGTCCCTGAAGAGGAAGCAAAGGAGATCCGTATAATTATTCGTGGTGGAAAATTGATTCATTTCGACCGGGAGGGTATTCTGGACGCCATCGCAGCCACGGTGTCCCCGAGAAAGGATCTGCTGTCCGATGATCCTAAATATAAGAATCGCTATGATAGAAAAAAAATTCTTCCTGTGCTGGATGCGTTAACGGACAGTAACCCTCTCTTCCGCTATGATTTCAAGCTGCATGAAAACGGACATCTGCAGGTTTTCTGTTACCCGAGGGATGGTAAGGGCGAAGATTTGGAGGACCTTGTAAAATCGAGATCTGCTGGCAACAAGGTGATGGTTGCGGCCTCGTTCAACCGAGACTATCTTCGGTTTTTTGTGACCAGAGATTCTTTCGAGCAGTATATTGGTGCCCGGAGGATCGCAGAGGACAAGCGGATCCCGGTCGGCTGGGTATTCGCCGATGATGCCGTGCGCCAGACATTGAATCTCGGCGAGAGAAAGATCTGGGCTACCCCCCATCCAGACTGGAAACCGCCGACGCAGAAGCCCGGAAAAAAGCCTCCACCTAAGAAAAAGCCGACGGAGGATATTCTCGACTGAACGAGCTCTGCTCTACTGGTTACTTCCAACTGTAGGCGGTGAGACCCTTGAGGTCCCGAATGTAGACTTCGTCCCCACACACAACAAGATGAGCCCACGTTGCTCGGCCGCTGACCTCGATCTTTCCGGCCGGCTTGAACCCTTTCGGGCTGGCGTTGACGAGGAGGAGATATCCCCGACTGTCCAAAGCGAGGATCTGCTTTCCGTTTGCTACCATGGACCAGTAATCACCGAATACCTCGCCGGTAGACCAGAGGACCTCCTTTTTCACTGGATCGATGCAGTGGAAACGCTTGTCGCGTCCATGCATGTAAATCAGGCCATCGACGACGACTGGCGAGGACATGTATCCTTCAACCTTATGCTGCCACAGGGACGAGATGTCCTGCTTGTTTCCCTTTGTTTCGACTCCATACCAGAAGGTGCCACCACCGTAGGTAGAGGTGAACACTTTATCGTCGATCACGGTAGGAGTAAGGATGTTCATTCCCCTGAAGGCTTTGACCGGGGTCTTCCAGATAACCTTACCATCATGCGGGGCTACGCCCGCGAGTTCCATCCGAGTCTGAACTACGATCTGGTCGCGCTTTCCGATTCGGGCACGAACCGGTGATGAAAATGCGGATCCGAACATTGCCCTTTCATCAGAGAGGGACTTCCACATTGTTTCTCCATTATCCTTCCGAATTTTGCGAAGGGCGCTACCGACCTGAACGTAAATGCTGTCTTCGTCCAGCAGAGGAGAACAGACAAAGCCGAACTGAGGTTTGGTTGTTTTTTCCTTCTTGGGGAAGTCGACGCTCCATTTTTGCTTGCCGGTGCTAATATCCAGGGCAACAAGGACGTCCAGCATTCCGCCAATGTAAATGTTCTTGTCGTCCGCTGCTGGAGAACTTCGGACCCAGCTGCCGTTCTTAGCAGCAAAAAACGGAACCTTCATGGATCCTGCCCATGAACTTTCCCAGAGCTGTTTTCCAGAATCACGATCAAACGCCCGGACGATTTCGTTCTTTTTAGATTTGGTCTCAACGGTAATCACACGATTACCCGAGACGATGGGAGAAGAGTATCCCTCAGCGATATCAACCGACCATTTTTTCCTGAGATTACCCTCGGTCAGCTTGTCGGGCCACGCTTTAGCAGACTCATGAATCTGACTGTCGCGTGTCGGGCCTCTCCACTGAAGCCATTCGGGTCGTGCGGCATAGACCGAAGTGCCGATCAGGGTTGTGGCAAGCAGAGTGGGAATAATATGATTCATGGCGAGGGAGTGGTTTTAATGGTCGTTCGAACCGGAAAAATCATTTGGTGCGATGCCAAAGTGGCCACTTTCGCGAGTGGGTCAATATTTTGTCTCAGATTCTGGCAGGCTGCGCTTCCAGCGTAATCAATGCATTTCTACGGCGCATGAGCCCAGTCCTCCTGTAAAATAGTTGAACTGCACATTGGGGTGGTCGGCGAGCAGTGACATAGGGACAGCGGAATCGGCAATTCCCTTAGATATCATGAGAGCGGTGAGGCGCTGGCCGAGAGGATTGTCGTGGGTTCCGGCCTGCCAGATGGCAACCTTCTCGGCCTGCCAGGTTTCGACCGGACCTACCGTAACTGCCTGTTTTGGCACGATTGTGATATTTCCACCACCAGAAGTGCGAGCATTCTGGGCGAGCGTTACAGGATGTAGATCGACTACCCGAGTTGTCAGCTTGCGGTATTCTTCCGGCGGGGGAGGAGAGTCCAGATACTGACCTTCACGTCGAGGGGGATCGTTGAAGGCCCAATGTTTGATGTCACCTTGTCCTCCCTGCATAACTGCGCATCGTATTGTTCCGTTCCAGGAATTAATGTAGCGCCGGGTATCCGCAGCAGGGAAGTGGAGGTTGTTTTCTGGAAATCCTCTCTTGATGCGGTTGAAACACAGTTCCCGGTCAGCCCTTTCAAAGGAAAGAGGATGATTTAGCGGCACTTCCTTTCCATCATCTCCTATCCACTCATCCATGCCCCAGAAGTGAGCATCAGAAACATCGATTTCCAGTTCATTGACAAGTCGGGCTACAAGTGGGAGTTGCTCAGTCGGTCCGATGGGACCACATATACCTACCGGATTGTCGGCGGTCGACTGTCTCCATGCCTCGATGTATTCGAGTGCCTCAGCCAGGTAAAAATCCTCGAGGGTGTCGTAAAATTTGACCGCAAAACCAGGGCGAGAAAGCTGGAGGAGATCTGCCTGAGTCAGTTTAGCCGCATCTCGAATTATGGAGGGGTCCAAGGTGGTGTAATCCCACCACGACGAAGAAATTTTTGATTGAGGACGCATTGTTCAGGGAGAAGCGTTGAATAGGATGATCAGGGTCCGTTTTGTTCGCGAGTGAAATACTTCTCCGCGAGAATCCTGCTCAAGGGATCCTCGTCGCGAGTAGAGAAACCAAGGTGGAGGTGGCGTCGCCAGCCTTCGGCCTGTCGAAAGCGTCCAGATAGTCGGCCAACCTTCAGGGAGATGTCGTCGAGGACCTTGAGGTAGGAATCGGCACCCTGAGACTTGTCAAGCCAGTCTCGTTGGGAGGCATGGGCCGCAAGTGCTTCGCGCTGGGTCGCAAAGACGGAACTGGTGTCAACAAAGGATTCCACGGAAGCGGGGACGCGAAGAGGGTCGCAGAGGCCGTGGGGGATGGAGTGATAGATAAATACGTCGTCAGGGTAGATGTCATCGGAAGGTGGGGTGGTAACGAAATTGGGCATTCCGTGCGTAAATCCCGCCGTAACAGCCAGACGACAGGTGTTAGTGTGATCTTCCATATAGTCTTGTGGAGGATGGGTCAGAATTATGGAGGGTTTTACCTTACGCACTACCCCCGCTACCAGACGCAGGGTGGGCAGATCATAGAAGATCTCAAGGTCATCGCAGATAGGATGATGAAAATGAGCTCCAAGGATGCTGGCAGCGGACTGCGCCTCGGCCAGCCGAACTCTGCGTGTTTCCTCTGCGCCCATTTCGACTGACCCGCAGTTACCGGTTGATAGATTAAAATAATGCGTTTCGAATCCTGCCTTTTTCAACAGAATCAGAGTTCCCGCACCGAAATATTCGATGTCATCGGGGTGGGCAAAGATGGCAAGAGCAGTGCTTCGCACGGGTGAATAGTATGAGATTAAGGGTTAGCACTTTCATGCCCTAGAGCCTTACCGGCTTACCGCTGGCAGCACTCTGATCAGCGGCAAAGACAACCCGGAAGGTTTGAAGCGCGTCATCATAACTGGTCAGGGGCATAGGCTCACCTCTGTCGAGCGCATCAAAAAAGGCTTGGAACTGGTCTTGATATGGATGATCGGCAACATCGCCGGAATCTGCGAGAGCAATGGGCAGCTTGGTCCACGCCTTGTCGCGTAGGTGGAGCTTGGAAGAAAAGATCTTGTCGTCGAGAATGCTCCCTTCACTACCACAGAGATGAGTGTGAAAATAATAGGGCATCATGCAGTCAATGAGGCTGGCGCACTTGCCCACAGCCCCGTTGCGGAATTTAAGAATGGTAGTTGTGGTGGTAGGGTACTCATAACTGCTGAACACTTCATGAGAAGATTTCGTATTATACGCCATTACCTCCTCGACCTCTGATCCCATACAGAGAAGCAGAGCGTCGAGAGCGTGACATCCGGCAGAGAGCAGAGAGCTCCCTCCATTCTGCCTTGTGGTGTTCCAGCGATACTGTCCATACCAGGGGCCAATGCCATGGTAGTAGTCAATCTCTCCATAGTGGATGTCTCCAATAAGTCCCTCTTCAATGATGGATTTGATGGTGGTGAACTGAGAGATGAACCTTAGCTCAAAACAGACGCAGCTTTGAGTGTGATTGGAGTCAAAAGCTTTCTGGATCTCCTCCGCGTCCTCAAGATTCAGCGTAATGGGCTTCTCAAGAATAACATGCTTTCCGGCCTTGGCTGCGGCGATTGCCTGAGCCTTGTGCTGGTTTGGATAAGAGGTAATGTCGACCACATCAATAGATGCGTCGGCAAGCATCTCATCCAGATTATCGAAGACTTTGATTTCGCCTCCATGGGTTGATGACAATTCTGCCGGATCAAGGTTGCGTGTGGAGAGTACTGCAGTGACGTTTCCTTGTGAGGTGTTGTTGAGAGCGTTTATGTGGGCAGCAGCAGCCCATCCATAACCGATTACACCGACGTTGTAATTACTGCTCATAGGAGACAGGGTCTCCGTTTACTTCGCAAGTGAAAGAAATTTATCTACGAGACGGTCGCCAGAACCGAATGGAAGGCCGTCTTGCTCCTGACCGCCAAGACTTCGTTAAGAACAAGGAAATGCACATGGAGAACTCCTCCAACCCCAAGGTCGCCAAAGGGCGGCACTTCGGATTGGAGACCTGACGCGTTTTCCTAAGGACGCTATTTCCGGTGAGAAAGCAATGCCTCGAGCTCCTCCTTGACCTCGCGGACGGCATAAAAACGTTTCTGGGCCTTGCCGATTATCAGAGCACTCTCTGAGATTCTGCGGGCATCGGGAATCCATCCTTCTTTCAGGGAATCCTTCAGTTGTTGCGCGAGAAGGGCATAACTGCGTTCAAATCCGACCATTAGCTGCTCAGATTCCCTGCTCCAGATCTCTGCGTTATAGTGTGCGGAGGAGAGGCGAGCCTCGTCTCCAAACTGTTTAGCCTTCGACAGTTGTGCTCGATAGTTGGAGTCCAGCTGGGTGATGGATTTTTGCACGAGATCGAGCTCATTGAGGAGAAGTTCGATTTTTTCCATGATAGAGAAAACCTGAGGGTTGGGGACAAGGTGCTCGTCATTTACCGTGGCCAAGGCACGGCAGGCTTGAGCGAACGGTTCATCATATTTCTGGTTCCATGTTGCCACGGATACAGCGCCCTCTCCCCATATCATCTCTAGCTTCTTGTTAAAACTTTCGCGCGCTTTGGGAGCGAGATAGTAAAAGTGGCTATTGTTGTGTGTGATCATATCACTGGTGAGGACCTTTCCGTCAGGGACACCGAAAATATTGCGCTGGCGGTCTGAGGGCAGTTCGTCCTCTGTTAGGAGGGAGCGCTTTCCGCTGTAGTGATCCCAGAAATATTGTGAGTAGGCGATCAGGGCGATAAGTGTGGTCTGCGCCTGCCGTTGCTTGTCTCCCGGATTGGCAACAATCCGGAATCCCCGCTCAACCGCCGACCTTATAGCGGGAAGCTTCAGTGCGACGAAAAATTCAGAGTCGGAAGTATCTCCTGAATTGGGATCCACAGAATTCAGCAGAAGCTCGGTCGCTTGTGCTTCGACGTTCAGACTACGAAGCGTTTCCTGGGCGTCCTTGAGATGTTGCTCGTGCTCTCGCTCAAGATTTCCAACAAATTTCCCCCGGGTGGAGAGGACTTCATTCCATGCAGCCTTTCCTCTTTCGGCGAGGCCCTCAAGGTCGGCGTATGCTGCCTTGAGGCTAGATATGGTTACCGCGGGATCGTGGGTAAGTTGCCGAAGTTCTCGTTGGGCTACCTGAATTCTTCCGGCTTTCGATCGGTGTTGCTTGTAGCGGGCTTTTTCCTTGATAAGGCTTTTCCGGATTTCGGGGCGCTCCTCCGGATTGAGTTCCGGGTCCTCAAGGAATTCTTCATACCCTGCGATGAGAAGTTGAGCTTCTTCTGCTTCGGAAAGGGCCTGAGTCTTCTTTTGATTGAGAGCCTCGAGGAGTTGCTTCTCATTCACCTTTGGAGTGTCTGCTGCCAATCCACTTGTGGGAATAATTTGCAGAAGAGCAGTAACTGCCACGCTGAGGGCGGAGGAGTTAAGAAAAATGCGTGTGATCATGATTNGTGTTCCGGTTTGGATTGCCTTGAAAAGGCTATATTTGTCCAGATCGGGTGGAAGCNTGGACAGCGTATGTAACAGGATACGTAGAAGGATGCCGAGTCATTTCGCCAAAGTGAATAAAGGAGGCTCAGATTACCCTTTTCTACGTGGATAATCTGTTCAAGGCGCAGGTTCGACGATGAGGTAATACGCCCCTAGTTGGTCGCCGGTAGACGTAGTGAAGAAAGGAGACAGGCGGTGTGATCCAGCGGTCAGCGTTGCGGTGAGCTTTATGTGGCTCTCTGAATCTCTCACGGGTGCGGAGGCAATGTCATTGCCATCGATACGAAGGGTCACCTTCTCAAAGTCGAAGGCTTTTCCTGGGATGGTGCTAAAGGCCTTGCTTGAGCCGGGAACGTTAGAGAGGGCGGGAACACTCGCGTTGATCGGAATATTTGCTTCTGCAGGCCAGCGGCGCATCTCGAAGGAATATTCCCCTGTCTTAAGCACTTTAACCGCCCAGTGGCCACGATGCTTTCCTCCTTGTGCCCCGGACCCCCTGCGGATGTGACCCTGATTCCAAGGTGGGTTCTGCTCTTGGATCCAGTCGTGGGAGGTCAGTGAGACGCGTGGATGGTCCTTATGGCCAAGGTATATTTCAGTGGTTTGAGAAAACGTCGGCTCCAGTTCCGCCCACCAGTCGTTGTAGAAAGCACGCATCTTTTTGACCTGCTCGGGGTTGCTCGCGGAAAGATCCTTTTTTTGGCCAGGGTCATTATCGATNTGATAGAGCTCAGTACCATTTACCAGTCGCCATTGCTCGGACATCACGGAGGACTTTCGCCACTTAATAGGATCTCTGACTCGCTGCGAATCTGTGATCAGAAATCGATCGGGCCAGCCCTTGTGATCTCCTTCNTTGAGTAGCTTGCTGATCGAAATACCATCGAATTTGAGGGAAGGGGGAACCTTGCTGGCTCCACAAAGATCAAGGAGAGTCGGTACTATATCGACAAAGGATGTGAGAGTCTTGACAGATCGTTTCTTGTTGAGGTGGCCAGCGGGCCAGTGGACAAGGAATGGAACCCGGTGTCCCCCATCGTACTCGCTTCCCTTGGAGCCTTTCATCCCGGCATTGAATATATTTCTGCCGAGAGTCGTCCCGTTATCGGTGGTGAATATGAAGATGGTGTTATTTGTAATCTCCAGTTCTTCAAGAACGCGNCGGGTCCGGCCGACGTTATCATCAATATTCGAGATCATACCGTAATAAGCCTGCTCTGCCTTGCTGCGACCCGGGTAGAGGTCCATGTATTTCTGAGGACAATGCAGAGGCCCATGCGGGGCGTTTGTCGAAATGTAGGCAAAGAAAGGCTTTTTCTCGTGGACGGAGTCCCGGATGAATTGAATNCCGTAGTCGAAGAACACGTCACTGCAGAATCCCTTGGCGGCGACGATCTTGCCGTTATGCCAGTAGCGGCCGTCAAAATAATTGTTATTCCAGAGATCCGGGGTTTGCCCGACTCCTCCGCCTCCATGGCGATAGACCTCCGTAAAGCCCCGGTCTTCTGGACGGTAGGGGAAGTTATCCCCAAGATGCCATTTGCCAAACATCCCGGTATGGTAACCATTATCCTTGAGAAGCTGGCCAAGTGTAATTTCATTTTCTCGTAACATGGACCGACCGTTCACTGTGTGCCAGACCCCGGTNCGGTTGGTCCAGTGTCCGGTCAGCAAGCCGCAACGGGTCGGAGAGCAGGTAGGGGCGACGTGGTAGTCGTCTAATGCGACCGCCTCGGTATGTAACTTGTCCAGATGGGGGGTTTTTACCCATGGATGACCATTGCACCCGAGATCGCCATATCCCTGATCGTCAGTGATGACGAGGACAACATTGGGTTGCCGTGCCATACAGGATTGGACCCAGAGCGATGAGCACAGAAAGAGAAGNAAGAGGAAGAAACGCATTAGTGCAGAAATAGTAAGCGGGAGAAGATTTTGCAATAGCCACTTGCAGTCCGGGGGCTAGAATGTGCGGGTTATTCGTTTCTCTGCCTATGAAAACCACGTTGATTCAAGTGCCAACTGCCGTTTTATTNATAACCCTTATCGCCGGNATTCCTGTGGTCGCGGATGACCACCTGAAAGTGCAGCCGCCTGAGGGCTTCTTGCCTCTGTTTAACGGCAAGGACCTGAAGGGGTGGTGGGGCATCGGAACCGAGAACCCAGCTAAATGGATGGCACTGAGCCCGGAGAAGCTGGCTGAAAAAAAAGCCAAGAGCTTGTTGGATATCCGAAAGCACTGGAGTGTAGAGAATGNNGAGCTGGTCAACGATGGTCGTGGGCTCTACCTCAGCACAGAGAAGAACTATGGAGATTTCGAGTTGCTGCTGGAATACAAGACAGTGGCCAAGGCAGATAGTGGAATTTACCTCCGGGGAATTCCGCAGGTTCAGATCTGGGATTACACAAAGGAGGGCGGNAAGTGGAATATAGGAGCTGATAAAGGTTCCGGGGGCCTCTGGAACAATCCCAAGAGTTGGCCTGGCAAAGATCCACTAGTCCTCGCTGATAAGCCCTTTGGAGAATGGAACAGCTTCCGTATCATCATGACGGGAGACCNCGTGACCATTCATCTTAATGAAAAGCTGGTAGTAGATCATGCGCGGCTGCAAAACTACTTTGATAAGAAGGGGCCACTGCCTGAAAAAGGACCAATTCAATTGCAGACGCATGGAGGTGAGATCCGCTGGCGCAACGTGTTTGTCAGAGAGATTGAGAAGGAGGAATCCCAGAGAATTCAGGCACGTAAAAAGTGATGCAAGTTAAGGTACTACGTGTCCGCAAGCGATTCGCAACCCATTCTTATGAAAAAATATCATCTGCTCCTTGGAGTTGTCGTGCTTGGACTCGTTGGTGCTCTGTTCTGGCCCCGCGCCCAGAAAGTAAAGGATGAAGAGAAGTCGCTCCTGTGGTTCAGGGGAAACACTCATACCCATACCCTTTGGAGTGATGGGAATGATTTTCCCGACATGGNGGTAGATTGGTATAAAGCGAAGGGGTATGATTTTCTAGCTCTCTCAGATCACAATATTCTTAGCCGGGGAGAGAAGTGGATGAAGACTGCTGCGATCAAGGGTCGTCAGAAAGGTGGCGGTCCCTCTGCCTTGGAAAAGTACCGCAAGCGATTCGGTGAGGATTGGGTAGAGGTCCGCGGAGAAGNAGGNGCTGAGGAGNTTCGCCTNAGANCCACTCGACGAACTNCGATCNGAATTNGAGGANGAGGNNCGCTTNNTCCTNATNGANGCNGAGGAAATCACCGANCGTTTCGAAAGNCATCAGGTGCATATCAATGCNCTGAANCTNGAGGAGNTAATTCCACCNCAGAAGGGAACATCCGTTGTCGATACCATGCGGAACAACCTTCGAAAGGTTCGAGAGCAGGCGGAACGTCTCGGCAAGCCCATTATTGCGCATTTGAATCACCCGAATTTCCATTTCTCATTCACAGCAGAGCAGTTAGCTGAAGTAGTCGAGGAGCAGTTTTTCGAGGTCTACAACGGACACCCCGGTATTAATCATCTCGGTGATGAAACTCACCCCGGGGACGAACAGCTCTGGGATATGGCCAATGCGATCCGAATTAGAAAACTGAAGTCGGCCCCCCTGTATGGCATGGCGACTGACGATTCACATGAATATCACGGAGGTAACGTTTCGCCCGGTCGGGGCTGGATCATGGTCAGGGCGGAGCGACTTGATGCGGATCTTCTGATGAGAGCGCTGGAGCGAGGTGACTTCTATGGCTCCTCCGGGGTGACCCTGGCGGATGTGTCGTTCGAGGAGGACATCATCGCCTTGGAGATCGAAGGGCAGCCTGGGGTATCCTACAAGACCCAGTTTATAGGCACCCGGAAAGGTGAGGATTCCGCTGTAGGAGAAGAGTTCGACATCTCAGAATCTCTTCAGCCAGTCTACCGCTTGAGAGGAGATGAACTTTATGTTCGTGCGAGGGTGACCTCTTCGAGGGATCATCCGAACCCCTCCTATGCCGGGCAGAAGGAGCAGGCGTGGACCCAACCAGTGGGGTGGAAGAAATTGATCGGTGAGGGGCAGTGAAACCTGTGAGGCAGCATCTCTCGGGCATTGTGGTGAAGGAGGAAGCATTTGGGTCAGAGGCCTATTTTGACATGCTGGCTCTGAGAAAGCGTATCCTGCGTGACCCCCTAAATCTGGAATGGACCGAGGAAGAAAGGTCATGGGAAGAAAAGGAGCGCCATTTCGGTTGTGCTGTGGAAAAGCGAATTGTTGCCTGCCTTGTTATTCGCTCGCTGAGCGATGGGGTGGTCAAGCTGCGACAGATGGCTGTAGATCTGGATTGCCAGGGTGCCGGATTCGGCCGGCGCTTGATATGTGGGGTCGAAGAGGTTCTTGCAGGAGAACAGATCTCCATCATTGAATTGCATGCCCGGGAGACGGCCCTCGGTTTCTATGAAAAGCTCGGTTTCAACAGGGAGGGTGAAACATTTCTTGAGGTCAATATCCCACATTGGAAAATGAGTAAGAGGATCACCTGAATCTTTCCACTTTTACCTCACGGAGAGACCGGCTAACTCTCCCCTCATGGAGCATCATGTGTATTTCTGGTTGAAGCAGGGTCGGGACAATTCGTCAGATCGCTCGAAATTTGAGGCAGGCATCAGCAGGCTCATGGAGTCGGAGAATCTTGAGAGCGGATGCTGGGGGAAACCTGCAGCCACTGAAAAGCGAGCTGTGACCGATCACTCATGGGATTACGCGCTCTCGTTCAAGTTCACGACAATGGAGGATCATGATGCCTACCAGAGTGACGATCCTCAGCACATGGCGTTCGTTGAGGATTTCAGGACTTGGTGGGAGCGAGTCCTCGTAATGGATATCGAGTAGTCGGGGTGCTGATGGAAAGAAAGCCTGCAGGCGCCTCAAGGCCGCCAAGGCTTTGGTCCACCCGGTTTCTGCCGGAGAAATTTTGCATCAACCTTGCGATACCATTCATGCAGATCCTTGCGCATTGAAACGACTTTGTCGGGATTGCTTTCTGCCAGATCTTCTTTTTCTCCCAGATCAGCTGTGAGATTGAAAAGGTGTACTCTTCCATCTTCGAATCGTTCAATCAGCTTGTAATCGCCCTGCCGGATTGCACCGCCCGGGAACCCTCCCTGATTTGAGTAGTGCGGATAGTGCCAGTGCAGTGACTTACGGTTCAGGGAAGAGTCCGGATCTCGCAGTAGCGACACGAGAGATTTTCCATCGAGGTGTTGCTCTGGCTTCGGGGGAATGTTCGCAAGGTCGAGCAAGGTAGGGTAGAAGTCCATCGAGGTCACCGGGTAGTGACAAACCGTTCCAGGTTGAGTGAGGCCGGGAGCAGAGATCATGTAGGGTTCCCGGATTCCACCTTCGTAAAGCCATCCCTTGCCACCGCGGAGGGGGACATTGGAAGTTGGGCTGCCCTCCGAGGTGGAAAGTCCACCATTGTCAGACATGAAAATGACAATGGTTTCTTTTGTGAGTCCGTTTCTTTCAAGTGAGTCAAGAACATGGCCTACGGCATGATCCATGGATTCCATCATCGCAGCGTAGACAGGGTGCCGCTGGCGGATGCGGACTTTACGCGTGGACTCGTTCTTGCCTTGCTGTTGCGAGACCTGCTCTTCCGAGCCAAAGGCAGATTCTCCATCGGCGAGAGGCATCTTGGACAATTTTTCCCGATACTTTGCCACGAGATCGGGCTTGCCCTGTAGCGGGGTGTGCACCGAGTAGAATGACAGGTAGAGAAAAAAGGGCTCAGTCTTGTGGCTGGTTATAAACTGAGCGCAATCCGCCGCCAGACGCTCCGGGAGGTGCTCTCCTTTCGGCCCATCGGAAAGGCGAGGATTGTGATACGGAGAGAAAAAACTGCGGGGCATTCCACGGCTGTGACCTCCGAAATTCGCATCGAAGCCCTGCTTGGTTGGCCAGAATTCAGGGGTAGGCCCGAGATGCCATTTTCCAGCGAAGCATGTTTTGTATCCAGCCTCTCTGAATGCTTCAGCGAGGGTTTTCTCATTGAGATCCATTCGGTCATGAAGGGGAGCGGGCAGGAATCGGCCACTTCGTCGCCCCGAGAAAAAGTTCGTCGCGTCAGGTCGGGAGGGATGACGACCTGTCATGATGGAATACCGCGTAGGCGAGCAGACTGGGTTGGCGGCATAACCATTGGTGAAGCGGCATCCCGCCGCTGCGATGCGGTCACAATTTGGTGTCTCGTAGAAGGAGTTCGGATTATAGGCGCCAATGTCCATATACCCCAAATCGTCTACCAGAAAGAAGACCACATTCGGGCGCTCTGGACTTGCCGCGAGAGAGAGTAGTCCCTGAGAGATCAGGAAAAGTCTAAATATGTGTGCAGGAAGTNTCCTTGCCATGACTNGAANTNCTTCACGGGNGNTTNAGAATTGGCAAGGCAGAACCGAATCTCACGCTCGTCATTTCTCAAAACTTTCGCTTTCGTCGCCCNGGTGCGGTGGCACTCTAGGTGATGACGATGGAAAGACGATCAGTGATATGGGTTGGAGCCACGCTGCTGTTGGTGGTCGCTGTATTCGTGTTTTTGTTTCAGGAGAAAAAAGGTCCCGCCTCGGTCGTGTTCGAAGGCGCCAGCAAACCGAAAAGGCTGAGCTCCGAACGGAGTATGCAGTTGGATTTGGCACAGAAGGCGGAGTCGAGCCGAAGTCGCTCTGGATCAATGCTGAAACTCCCGAACTTTGATTCGGACAAGCATCTTCGCGAAAATCCTCCCCGGAAAGGACATCCACTTCGCTTTGCGAAGCGTCTACCAGTCAGCATTAATCCTAGAGAGTATGGCGAGTGGAGTACCCGTGATGGGAGAGCGCAATGGAACTTTCGAATCGAAGCTCCCGGGGCACTAAATCTGAATCTCGGGTTTTCCCGGTTTTTTCTACCAGAAAATGCGCGTTTGGAGCTGCGAGTCGGGGGGCAGTTGCTGGTGAGGCCATTCACCGCAAGGGATAATGAAAGTCACGGAGAATTATGGACTCCGGTTGTTGCAGCTTCAGATATCGATTTACAATTAGAGCTGCCGGATGATGAGCGAGGGGAAGTCAAGCTGGAGATCGGGTCGATTAACAGGGGGTTTCGTGCCCTGAGCTTCGCAGCGGGTGCATGGAAAATTGGTAATGAAGCTCCTGATGGAGACTGCCATATCGATGTTGTGTGCTCTGCTGCCGAATCGGGAGTAGGGCCAGCGATCGACCAATACCGAGATCAAATCCGGGCTGCGGGAGCCTATACTCTCAATGGCGAGGACACATGTTCAGGTAGTGCGGTCAACAACGCACGGGGGGATAGGAGGCCATACTTCATTACTGCTGACCACTGTGGAGTGACTTCGTCGAATGCACCTAGCATGGTGGTTTACTGGAACCATGAGAACAGCTCCTGCCGAACACCGGGGAGTATTCAGAATGGTGGAGATGGGAATGGGCCGCTCAGTGATTTCAACAGCGGGGCTATTCTGCGGGCCAGTTACACCGCCGCTGATATGACCCTCGTCGAGCTCGACGATCCGATTGACCCTGAGCACGACGTCTATCTTGCCGGATGGTCGCGAACTGGAGAAATACCTGAAATGGCTGTAGGGATTCATTTTCCTGCCACTTCGGAGAAGCGGATCAGCTTTGACTTTGATGCTCTGCGCTCAACACGGGATTACAGTTCGGTCAGTAGTCCTGATGGCACCCATTGGATGGTTATTGACTGGGACCATGGGACGACGGAGGGAGGGTCCTCGGGCTCTCCGATTTACGACCAGAACGGACTTATGGTAGGCCAGTTGAGTGGAGGTGACGCAGCCTGTGGAAATGATGATGCTGATTGGTACGGCAAGTTTTCCGAGGGCTGGGAAGGAGGAGGTTCCTCAGGGTCGAGGTTGCGAGACTGGCTTGACCCGGATGGAACGGGCGCACTGACAGTGGATGGGCTTTCGCTGGGAGAGGCCGAGGTTGTCTTGTCCGATGTCGAGGTGGCAGAGGGGGACTCTGGAACAAGAAACCTTCAGTTCACAATCAGCCTGAGCCAGCCGCTGGAGGAGAGAGCCACTTTCCTCTATTCCACCGAGAGTGACACGGCTGTGGCGGGGAGTGACTACGTTCAGGCGTCCGATGTGGCGGTTTCGATTCCAGCGGGCCGCTTGAATGCGACTTTTTCGGTCTCGATTAATGGAGATACCGAAGCTGAGGAAAATGAACGATTTCGAGTAGTGCTGTCTTCTCAGGGAGATGCTCCGGTCAATCTCAGTGGTGGTCAGGCCTGGGGTATTATCAGAAATGATGATTTTATCGTGCCGGTTCTGGAAGGCCCCTCGTTAGTGCGGGGGACCGTTGGAGAGGATGTAAACATTGCGGTAGTAGTCATGAATACCCCCACGGAGTTCGCGTTGACTCAGGCTCCATCGGGAATGCAAATCGACGGGCAAGGATTGATCAGTTGGCTGCCCTCGGTTGCCGGTGATTATGTGGCAAGAGTGAGAGTGGCAAATGAAGCAGGATCAGATACCGGAGTCGTGCGTTTTCTGATTACCCCGAACACGCTCGCACAGGCGGTGGACTCTCCTGGGGGCCTTCTGTTCCGTTCCGGGGGCTCCGCGCCTTTCTTGATCGAAGCCAGCGGGGACTCTCTTGCCGGTAACAACCGGGCGCAGAGTGGGGGGGTGGAGGACGGAGAGGAGTCGTGGCTGGAAGTGGCTGTCGATGGACCGGATTACCTTGGCTTCTGGTGGAAGGTTTCGAGCGAGGAAGGGTATGATTTCCTCAGTCTCTCAGTTGATGGGGAGCTGAGAAGATCTCTATCCGGTGATAGAGACTGGGAATACCGGGTTATTGCGATTCCACCCGGGAGTCACACCGTTCGATGGTCCTACAGCAAGGATGGGAGTTCTCTCGGAGGCGCAGACCGCGGATGGATTGATTATCTGCAACTGGCCTCGCGGAGTATGCCCTTTCTAATGGATCCCCCGCATGTGCGAGTGCGATCCGAAAGACCCGTCGATTACCAGTATCCCTTGTACTCTGGCTCCGGGAATGCCACGTTCTCTCCGATGCGTTTGGGTGGTGGGCTGCTTCTTAATGAGCGGGGAGAACTAACAGGCACGCCGGTCTCGACCGGGGTCGTGAATTTCGATCTTACCATCGTCCAAGGTGGACAGGAAATGACTATTCCTGCGACTATCGAAGTCATGCCCGATTCTCCAGTGGGTGCAGCGGCTTACGTCGCTGATGGACCCGACTGGGGTCTGGCCTGGGAGACGAGTGGTTCAGGTGAATGGATCTCACAGGAGGATCAGACTGCGGATGGGCAATCTGCAGCGGCAGCTTCTGGAGTGGGCGACAGCGAGAGAGCGGCGCTGAGCACCTGGGTATTTGGTCCTGGGGAAGTATCTTTCTCTTGGCGCGCTTCCTCGGAAAGGGACTATGATTTCCTGGTCTTCGAGGTTAACGAGCGGCAAGTAGCATCCTTGTCGGGTAATAGTCGGTGGCAGGAGTATACCGGTGAGTTGCCTTACGGATGGCACAAACTCACTTGGGCGTACGAAAAAGATGAAACCGAGTCGCGAAGGAGGGACACTGGTTATCTGGATAATCTCAGCTTTTCCAAATATACAGGCTGGGTCTTGCAGTCTGAACTCGGGCAGAGGACCGGAGTGACTCTTGATCCCGACGGAGACGGGCAGGGCTTACTCAGAGAGTATGCAACTGGCGGAACGCCTTGGGGCTTGGACCTGATGCCGGTGCCCTCACTCGAGGGAGGCTCATTACGGCTCCAAATTGACAAGCGTCCCGGGAGCGGACTGCACTTTGATGCTGAAGTGAGTGGGAACCTCAAGGACTGGAATCGGTCCGAGCGCAGTATTCTCAGAGATGACGAGGAAGCCTTTTACGTGCGAGACCGGGTTGGATTACGAGAGTCTAGCAGCCGTTTTCTGCGAATGACAGTGCATCCCCTCAAGTAGGTTCTGATCTCCAGAGAAGGATCGTCGTTGGAGGCGGGAAGGAGCTGGGCAGGTTTCGTGACTAGCGAAACGAGATTGTGCGGGACTGCTGGCGGCCAAACCCTTCTATCTCGAGACATGAGCGGTGGAGGTGTGCGAGAGAGAAAGCGTTGTCTTGAGTATCCAGCATGCCGTGCATTGTCAGGTAGTGCATGCCATCTTTGAATTGATGCCCACCAGAGTGGCGGTGGCCATTCAGGTAGGCCTTGCAGCAGGGAAACTGGGATAGCAGCTTGTGAAGAGCCCCACAATTCCAAGTGCAGTGAGCCTCTTCGGGTAAGATAGGGTGGTGACCGAAGGCGAGAACGGATTCTCCTGCATCAGTTGCTTGTTTAAGTTGCTCCGTGAGCCACAGAAACTGCCGGTCACTCACTCTTCCATTCCACGACTGAGCGTAAGGCTTGCCAGCGGCAGCCAATGCGCGGAGCTCTTCCTGAGCGCTCAGGGTAGCAGCATCTTTGCCGGGATAGCGGTATGTACTGACTTCGGTGGTATCAAGGACCAGAAAGCGGAACCCCGCGTGGTGAAAGGCGTAATAAGTGTTGGTGAGGCCTAATTCCGCAGGAACCTTGGACTTGAGGTGCTCTTCCACGTCAAAATCGTGATTTCCAAGGGCATGATAGAGTCGAGATTTGAGCTTGGTGATGACGGGCTTGAGTTCGGTAAAGCTCTTGAAGTCACGGTCGATGAAGTCTCCCAGATGCAGAGAGAACCTGAGGTTATGGCGATTGAGTTGGCTCACAGCTTGATCCAGTTTCGCCGCGCTTTGCCGGTAGAATCGTGTTCCGGCAGGATCAACATCCGCATACTGGCAGTCAGCAATGAGTCCGAATGAGAGGAGGGGCGCATCCTTATCGGCATCAGCTGCAGGAGCTATTGAGGCCGCAGCCATGGTTGAACCCGTGGTTGTGATGAATTTGCGCCGTGTAGTCACGGGATACAGGTTGCGCCTTAATCGCCTATTCGTCCATATTGATTCGGACGCCTTCAGGGAAAACTGTCTAAATACGGAGAGTTTGGGGACGGGGTGAGGGAATAGCTTGATCAGGGGGTAGGCTTCCGGGGTATAGAGAAAGGAGCATGAAGAAACTCAACGTCCTTTTCCTTGCCCTGACATTTGTGACTGGGCTCCTTGTCCCCCTGAAAGCGCAGCTGGAAATCAAGGACGTGGAGGGGAAGAGCCTCGATATCGTATCGGGAGGTAAGTCTCTTGTTCGCTACATGTATGAGTATGATACCTCAACGGAGAAGACCAAGCATGCGACGTATAAGCCGTATCTCCATGTCTTCGATGCCGACGGGAAAACCCTTATCACAAAGGGCCCTGGGGGACAGTTCACTCATCACCGGGGAATCTTCATCGGATGGAGCAAAATCGGGTTTAACGGGAAAAAATATGACCGTTGGCACATGAAGGACGGCGCGATCGTTCACCAGAGTTTCCAGAATAAGGAAGCGAAGGAGAACACGGCGTCGATTACATCGGTGACCGAGTGGCAGGATGCTGCAAAGAAGCCTATTCTTGATGAGGAGCGGACGATGACGGTCTGGACTCCGGGAGAGGGCTGGGCACGAACGGTGATTTTCTTCAAGAGTAAGTTAACTGCATCCTATGGTGATATCGCCTTGAAGGGAGACCCTGAGCACGCAGGGATTCAGTATAGACCAGCGGATGAGGTAGATCGCAAGAAGACGGTTTATCTGTTCCCTAAAGAAGAGATCACCACTGCAAACGTCAAGAAGGAGAAAGATCTGGCCTGGATTGCGGAAACCTACTGGCTTGGGGACAAGGCGCATAGCGTGGTGCAGCTGAATCATCCTACCAATCCCAAGGGAACGGTGCACTCCGCCTACCGTGATTACGGACGGTTCGGATCCTTTTTTGAAAAGGAAATAAAGAAAGGGGAGTCCCTCACGGTCAATTACGCTTTTGCCATTGTGGAGGGCGAGCTTCCTGCTCGTTCAGAAATTCAGCGCGCTTCCGAGATGTATGCGCAGATGGAAGTCGCTGCCGAATAGGGAGTTCAGAGCTGTTGTCCTGAGCGTATTGAAGCACTCATACCCGCTGAATGCGGGGTGCGTGGTCTACCTTGTGACACCTCAGGAGCCCGGGTCGTGCTCTTCAAGCCACCGGGAGAGAACTCTGGTCCAAGCTTGATACCCTTTTTCGCTGAGATGTAAGTTATCCTTGGCAAAAAGATCTCCATGCAGGAAGCCCTCTGAATTCAGCATCGGGCTGACAATATCGATGTAGTAGGTGTTCTCCTCGGTCTCACAAATGGATTGGATGGTTCGGTTTGCCAAAGCCATTTCGGGCCAGAGGTGCCACCTCTTGATGCTGGGTTTTATAGCAATAAATCCAAGCTTGGTGCCCGGAACCTTCTGCCGAATGAGCCGAGCGTAGGCCTTGTAATCCTCGACAACCTGCTGAGCGGACTTTCCTCGCTCAATGTCATTATCCCCTGCATAAAGAAAGATCACCCTGGGGCGATGAGGCAGGACAATCCGATCGAAGTAGAGGATGGCATCTGATAGTTCCGACCCGCCGAAGCCCCGGTTGATCATGGGTTTTCCCGGGAACGATTCTTTCAGGTTCCACTTGCGAATACTGGAGCTTCCAGTGAGAAGAATGGAATTTTTTGAGGGAGGGAATTCCTGATCTGCTTTTTCGAAGGACCTGATGGAGGGCTCCCAGTTTTTCACTCGTGCTCGCTTCCGGGCAATAGCCTGTCTGAGCTCTCGTTGAGGCTCCTCGTGCCCTCCACTGGCAAGGAGATCACACAGGGGTCTGGCCGCCGGAATTGTGAGTTCGGCATCCCCGGGCCACCGACCGCGGTGCCAGCGAAGAAACCTGCCGTGGTGAAGTCCCATGGTGGCGACCAGCCTCTCCCCCTCATAGAAATCCAGCTGGTAGTCGCTATGGGACATGCGATACGAGCCTGAGTTACGAGGGGTGATTCTCATGTTGGCAATCAGTTTCTGGACGTTTTCAGCTCCTTGGATCTCTACAGGGGAGTCTCGATGACGGTCGCGCTGCCGTTGATCGGAAATCGTGCGGAGGGAAAGCCTGTCGGCGCGGACAAGTCCGGCCCGTAGGGCGTCCTCCCATGAGGCTTGCACGGTAGAGGCAGGCCTTGCCTTCTGGAGTGTCGCAGCCTCGTTTTGTCTGGTAGCATGAGGGGTATCGAGGACCCGAACGTCGCGGAGGTAGGCAAGATTCCTGCCATCGGGGAGATGTTTGACTGAGGTGCTGGATGCCGAGAGAAGACGGAGCTGCAAGCACCCGGAAAGCGGGCGTAGGTCGGTCACCGCCGTGGAATCCACTTTAAATACCCGTAATTCCGGCATTGCGGAGACAAAGTCGATAGAGTGGAGATTCTCCGTTCTCCGAAGCTTGAGGAACTTGATGCCGGATAGCCGGGCGAGCTCATTGACAGACTCCAGAGAGCCTCCAGAGATACTGAGATTGACGAGATCAGGATTGGTGCAGATCGAGGACAAATCGACGCTCTGGTCATAGAGTCGCAGGTCGAGAAAGTGGAGCTTATTGTTTCCCTTCAGACTGCCGATCTCCTTCAAGCCCGTGACTCCCTCACAGAAGATGGACAGGTAACGCAAATCACTGGGGAGATCGGGAAGGAGGCGATGGTCTCTTCCATCATATTGGTAGTTAAGCTTCAGTGCCGTCCGATGCCAATCGAGGCCTTCCGTTTTGAGGATTGAATGCCACTCCGCTGTGTCCGTATCAATGAGGATACCTCGGATTTGAGAACGCTCCCCCACTGTCATGGCGGCAAGAGGATTAATGAGAACCGGTTTTCTACCAGAATGGTCCTGAGATTCAGTGATTTTTACAGCCACGCACCGGGGAGGGGCTTTATCGATACGGCAGATGAGCTTGGTCTTATCTACTCCTCCAAATTGAAACTGATAATGTCCGGGAGGCCCCAGCACGAAGGGGAAGGGCCCAACCCGGCCAATATCACCCGGAACAAGGTCGCCCTTGCGAGTTCCGGCGACGGGAAGAATGCCGGGATCGAGCGTGCTGCCATCCAAAGAAAAGCGATAATCCGCACCGGATACCAGGCTGCTCCCAAGCAGGAAAACGAGCAGAGGGATGCGTGGGATCATGGCGCGGCGTTAACGGGTTGGTGGAACATGATGGCAAGGTAGTCCTGGATGCCGCTTCTTGTTCATGATCATCGCAATAAGGGACCGGGACAACCCTTCTCTGAAGCGAAGTTTCCTGCAAGCCGAGTGGTGGGCAAAGGTCTCTAGAATGCGAAGATCAGATAAATGACAAGGACGATAGCGATCAGGCCGATTCCTACTGCTTTGGCGTGTTTCCAAGGGGTAAGGTCAACGACCTTTGCGTCCTGTTGAACGTATGGAGAAGGACGCTTCATTTTTGTGCCGAGGGCAAGTTGAAGAATGACCACTACAAGAAAGACGGCCCCCATGAAGTGGTAGCCTGATCCAAAGACAGCACCAATCGTGTCACCACCCCAGAAAGTGCCCCACATCATGACCGCGAGACCTGCAAGGATGGAAATGACAGCAGACTGCCCACTGGCTTTCTTGTTGAAGATACCGACTAAGATCACTGCCAGTAGTGGAATAAAGTAAACGCCGTTCAACTTCTGAAAGTAACCAAAGATCCCGTCACGCCCCATAAAAATGAGGGGGGCCCCAATTGCAGCAAACACCGCCACGAGCGCGCTGCACCAGCGACCGGATTTCACAACCTGCTCAGTGGTAGCCGTCTTATTGATTACCTTCTTGTAGACCCCTAGAGAAAAAAGGGTCGCACTCGAATTCAGCACCGAGTTAAACGTCGAAAGAATCGACCCCACCACGACCGCGGCGAAAAAACCCGTTAGGGCTGGCGGCAGGACAGTTCGAACCAGTGATCCGTAAACTTTGGAGTCGTCGCGTTCTCCAACGTCATTGAGCAGTAACTCGTTAAATTCTGTATCCTGATTCGCAACGTATAGCGCGACGATTCCCGGCAAAACAAGAATGATAGGAGCAA
>PARF01000052.1 GCA_002709915.1 Roseibacillus sp.
GCCAGAATTTCATTTACCACGCGGCCATGCACGTCGGTGAGCCGGAAGTCTCGTCCCTGAAAGCGGTAGGTGAGCCGTTCGTGATCAAAACCCAGCAGATGCAGGAGAGTGGCGTGCAAATCGTGAACGTGAACTTTGCCATTCACGACACCGAAGCCAAGTTCGTCGGTCTCACCATGGATGTAGCCCTTCTTCAATCCGGCTCCAGCCATCCACATGGTGAATGCGTCGATGTGGTGATCGCGTCCTGTAGTCTTGCGGTTTTCTCCCATAGGGGTGCGACCGAATTCCCCGCCCCAGATGACAAGGGTGTCTTCCAGCATGCCCCGCTCCTTGAGATCGAGGACGAGGGCAGCACTGGCCTGATCGGCTGACTTGCAGACTTTTTCGAAGTCTTTGGAGAGGGTTTCGCCCGGGCCGCCATGGCTATCCCAATTGCTGTGGTAGAGTTGTACGAAGCGGACTCCGCGCTCTACCAGGCGGCGGGCAAGGAGGCAATTAGAGGCATAGGATGGCTGGCCCGGAGTCACCCCATAGAGATCGAGCGTGCGGGAGGACTCTTTGCTTAAATCCATCAGCTCGGGAGCGCTGCTCTGCATCCGGTAGGCCATCTCATAGGCATTGAGTCGGGTCAGGATTTCGGGGTCGCCGGTTGCTTCCAGGCGGGCGCGGTTGAGGGCGCCCACCGCATCGTAGAACCTGCGCTCTCGTTTCCGGGTCATTCCCTCCGGGCTCCGCAGGTGGAGGATGGGGTCACCCTTGCCGCGGAAAGGCACGCCCTGGAATGATGTTGGGAGGAACCCGCTGGCCCAGAGCGAATTGCCTGCGCGTGGTCCCCGGGGCCCGCTCTGCAGGACCACGAATCCGGGGAGACTGTTGTTCTCGCTGCCAAGGCCGTAGGTTATCCAGGAGCCCATGCTCGGACGCCCCGGAGCCTGGAATCCGGTGTTCATGAAGAGCTTTGCCGGGCCGTGGTTAAAGACATCAGTGGTCATCCCACGAAGCCATACTACCTCATCTACGATCTTGCGGTGGTGTGGGATCTGATCGCTCAGGGACATCCCGCACTGTCCGTGGCGTAGGAACGGGCGTGAGTTGCCGAGGAGCGTTTCATTACCCTTCAGGAAGGCGAAGCGTTTGCCTTCCATTAGGCTCTTGGGGGGCGTCTTACCATGGAACTCACGCAGCTTCGGCTTGTCTTCGAAAAGTTCGAGCTGGCTGGGAGCACCAGCCATATGAAGGAAGATAACGTTTTTGGCCTTCGCCTGCAGGGGTGGAATGCGGGCGTCCATGGGTTGGGCAGGATCGATGACCGGGAGGTGACGGGCCTGCAACTGCCCGAGCAGTGAATTCAAGGCAATGGTCCCGAGGCCTACTCCGCAGTCGCGGAAGAAGTGCCGCCTCGTAGGCTCTACTAGCCAGTTTTTGACGTGATCGTGATCGTTCATTCGCGCGTAATGAAATTGTCAGTGTTGAGGATGGCCCGGGCTACGCACACCAGTGCTGCGCTCCGGGCGTAAGATTCCGGACCAGCCTTCATCGCAGTGGTGGCCAACTTTCCGGCGGCGGCTGCATCATTTGCAAAGTCGGCTGCCTGCGCTTTAAAGTATTCGGTGAGGAGCTTCTGTTCCGTTTCGCTGGGGACCCGGCAGAGCGCGAGTTGATAGGCCCTTTTAATGCGAGTTGTGATATCGGCGGAGGGTAATTCGCGCAGTAGCCGTTCTGCTAATCCCTGAGCGAGTTCGAGGAAGGCGGGATCATTGGCTACAGTGAGAGCCTGAAGAGGCGTGTTTGAGTTTACCCGTCTCGTGCAGGTGGTCTGGAAGTCGGGAGCGTCGAAGGTTTGTAGAAGGGGATAGGGAGCGCTTCGGTAGAAGAAGATATACATGCCGCGCCGGTAGCGGTCCTCTCCTGTACTGGTCTTCCAGTTCTTCCTGCTCTGCGTAAATGCGTATATGTCCGAGGGCTGTGGAGGGTAGACACCGGGCCCGCCAATTTTTGGAGTGAGCAGTCCGCTGGCGCAGAGAGCAGCATCACGCACAATCTCGGCATCGAGCCTGATCCGGTTCTGGTGGGCCAGAAGATAGTTGCCCGGGTCGACTTCCGCGAGGTCGGGCCGGGCATGCGAGGAGCGCTGATAGGTCTTACTGGTGACGATGAGACGATGGATTTTTTTCATCGACCAGCCTTCTGCCACAAAACGGTGGCTCAGGTAGTCGAGTAGACCGGGGTGACTTGGGGGGCTTCCCTGAGTTCCGAAGTCTTCCTCTGTTTCCACGAGACCGCGTCCGAAGTAGCGCATCCAGATCCGGTTGACGGTTACGCGCGGGGTAAGCGGATTCTCAGGATGGACCAGCCAGCGGGCCAGCTCGAGCCGCGTGGGGCGTCCTTGGGATTCTCCGAGAGCAGGGCGAATATGCGAGAGGGTGTCCGGGGCTATTTCGCCTGACTCCTTATGAGGGCGGGTAAAGTCGCCGCGGGTGAAGAGGAAGGTCGATCGGGGCTTGGGAAGCTCCTTCATCACCATCACCTTGCCTTTACGCGGTTTGGCAATTTCTATGGTCTTGCGAGCTGGTGCGGGAGGAGCTGTGGTGGACAGCTCGATCGCGAAGCGGCCTACCAGATAGCTCTCGTTGAGTGTGTGCTCCATCGTAATTTCGAGGGGTTCTCCCTTCGTAACGAGGGGTTCCTTGAACACAAAGACGGCCTCGTGCGGGGCATTCATGTCTGCCTTCTGGGTCCCTCCGACATTTATGGCCCATCCACTTTTCGCATTCTGATCTAACGCACCTGCGATGGGGTAGCCCGGCTGTTCGTGATCGGCGAAGGCATGACTTATAGCAATTGGTTTTCCCCGAGACTGGATACGCAACTTAGTGAGAACGAAATTACCATTGGCAGCAGTGCCGGGTCCATTCCGAGGGAGAGATTTGTCCGGTAATACGCGGAGGCGCAGGGCAGCCACGCGGTCGAGGTAAGTCGTCGCCCGCACACAATAGGAGTCATTCCTGCCTGCCGCCTTGTCCACGAGGAGGGAGTTGTCCTTCTGCAAGTGCAGAGGCTTACCGGAGCTTGTGACGGGGTTCTGGTAGCGCACCGGGTTCCACCTGGCCGTCGCGGAACGGAAAGTTTTTACGGGTAGTGCTTCAGGTGCGTTGCCCAGGAGTTCGTATTCTTCCACCTCCACGGTGGAGCCGGTACTGTTAGCATCTTCCGTATTATTGAAGAAGGCGAAGAGCTGATAATACTCACGCTGTGTGATAGGGTCAAACTTATGGGTGTGACACTGTGCGCAGCCCACGGTGAGGCCGAGCCAGACCGCCCCCGTGGTGTTGACCCGGTCAATAACTGACTCGACCCGGAACTGTTCGCGGTCGGATCCGCCCTCTTGGTTGATGAGAGTGTTACGGTGGAAAGCCGAAGCTACATGCTGGGCCTTACTACGATTGGGCAGAAGGTCGCCCGCAAGTTGTTCGATAGTGAACTGGTCAAAGGGTAAGTCGTCGTTCAAGGCCTTGATTACCCAGTCGCGGAAGGGCCACATCTGGCGGTCGCCATCTATGGAGTAACCATGGGAATCGGCGTAGCGCGCTTGGTCGAGCCAGTGGCGGCCCCAGCGCTCGCCGAAATGAGGAGATGCCAGCAGACGGTCGACGGTCGACTCAAGGCCTGCATCAGGAAAGGACTGTTGTTCTTCCAGGCTTGGCAATAAGCCAGTGAGGTCAAGGGACAAGCGGCGGAGCAGCGTTTCTGAGTCGGTAGGACCGCTGGGAGTGATTCCTGACTCTTTCAGTCGTTTCTCGACAAAGTAGTCGATGGGGTTGTCTGGCCAAGACTCGGGAATTGTCACATGGGCGACTGGCTCGAAAGCCCAGTGCCCTTGGTAGGGCGCGCCTTGTGCGATCCATCTACGGAGGAGAGAAATTTCTCTCGTGGTAAGTTGTCCTCGTTTGGAATCGGGAGGGGGCATCAGCTCGGAGGAGTCTTCGTGGGCAAGGACCCGGGCGAGGAGTTCACTCTCATCGGGCTTGCCTGGAGAGACGGCGGCATATCCGCCGAGGTCGGCAAGCGCACCTTCCCTCTGGTCGAGGCGCAGGTCTGCCTTCCGTTTTTTCTCGTCCGGTCCGTGGCAGAGAAAGCATTTGTCTGAGAGAATGGGCCGGATATCGCGGTTGAACTGGATCTCCTGCGAAAACGTTGATGACCCGAGGAGGAGCGGAAGCAGGACTGGCAGGAAACGGGACATCTTGATGGGCAGGTCTATTTTTAGACGGGAACGGCGCTTAGGGCAATCTCCGGAACAGGGATCTGCGGCGTGAAGCTTGTGCTTTTGTTACCTTCTCTCTAAGCACTCGACACTATGAGCGTGATTGACCTGCGAAGTGATACCGTGACCCGGCCGGGACCTGAAATGAGGCGCGTGATGGCGGAGGCTGAGGTGGGAGATGATGTTTTCCGCGATGACCCCACGGTGAACAGGCTGGAGGATCTCACTGCGGGGATGCTTGGCAAGGAGGCCGGACTCTTTGTAGCCAGTGGAACCCAGAGTAATCTCTGTGCTTTGCTGACTCATTGCGGGCGCGGAGACGAATACATCGTTGGACAGCAGGCGCACACTTATATCTATGAGGGAGGTGGGGCTGCAGCTCTTGGAGGAATACAACCACAGCCGATGGAACAGGAAAAAGACGGGAGCCTCGACCTTGAAAAGGTGGAGCGACTCATCAAGCCAGATGACTATCACTACGCGAAAACCCGTCTCCTGTGTCTTGAAAATACAACGAATGGGAAAGTTCTTCCAGAGGGTTATGCCCGGCAGGCGCAGGAGCTGGCGACCCGCTTTGGGCTAAGTCTCCATTTAGACGGGGCTCGCCTTTTTAACGCAGCTGTTCAAATGGGACAGCCTGCCTCTACCCTAGCCGCTCCGTTCGACACCGTTTCAGTCTGCCTTTCCAAGGGTCTTGGCGCGCCTGTTGGCTCAGTGCTCGCCGGATCCGCAGAGTTTATTGCGGGTGCCCGGCGGTGGCGTAAGGTTGTCGGAGGAGGGATGAGGCAGGCCGGAGTGCTCGCTGCAGCGGGGATTTACGTTCTGGAAAATCACGTTGATCGACTGGTAGACGACCACGTCAATGCCAGAACAATGGCCGAGGGTCTCAGTGGGTTAGACGGATGTCAGATCGACATGACTTTCGTGCAGACCAACATGGTCTACCTTGGATTGCCTGAAGACAGAGCGAGTGAGATTCCAGAGGAATTGCGGGAGAGAGGTATTTTGGTCTGTCCGGGGAATCCAATGAGACTGGTCACTCACCTAGACGTCTCTTCTGAGGCAGTTCAGAAGACTCTGACGGCGTTTGGGGAGATCCTTTAAGGAAGTGGAGTGCGGGGCTTTATAACGCCGGACCGAGAGCATGAATCGTATTGTGCAGGGTGCCGATCATTTCATCTCCGCTTGTGGTCTCGAGATCAAAATCAATTTTCATCTGCATGACAGGAGCAAGGCTGGGAATTTCGAGGAAAACCTCCTGCCCCCCCGGGAGGAGTCGAGCAGAACGGACTTCCACCTTATCGTGTCCGGGAGTCGAAGGCTCAGAGACCTTGTATTCCTTTGAGCCGTATTTGCTGGTCCACTTGTAATTCCATTGTTCGATCTGCCAGCTATCGAGGTCTTCGGCGAGTTCCTTGTCTAGTTGCTGGGTAAATCCAACCCGAATACCATTTTCATGGATATTCAGGCTTCGAGGCATAGTAACCTTCTCTCCGGTGAAGCGAACCCGCTGGAGGCATCCGTCCTTGGCGCCGCTTGTCTGCCACCCCTTGAGGCCGCTGACGTAGAGCTGTCCATCATGAGGGTTGAAACGGGCGCGCATCCCACCAGATTGAAACTTGAATGGGAACTGAAAGACCCCGGCCTGATCGACACCTCCAATGGTTTCCTGGATCACGAGGAAGAGAGCACACTTTCCATAGGAGCAATGAACCATGTGCCCCCTGAAAGGACCCCACTTATCTGAGGTATTCCACGCCTGTCCGCCACAGGAATTGTCAACCTTGTGAGGGATCCAGCAGAGGGGCCCATCGTAGGAGGTTGGCGGATCCTCTCGGTGATGAGCATTCATGAATCCGTAAAAGCCTCCCTCTTTGACCAGATCAACCCGCGATGACGGGACCCATGTGCCTTGCTGGTCGGCCACCGTGAGTTCGCCGTTGGGTCCTGCACCGGAGCCGTTGGGCCAGCGGAATCCTGTTGCGACCACGCTGATATCGGCCCCATCGGGAGAAACTCTCAGCAGGGTGCCCGCGTGCTCATTGTTAGCTCCGTGGCCCTTAACGTAGTAAAAGTTTCCCTCAGGATCCGTTTCCAGTCCGGTAGCATATTCGTGGACATGCTTCCCGATACGGCATCCGTTGTTGAAGCATTCATAGAAGTCAGCCTCCCCGTCCCCATTTAAATCGTGAAGGCGGGTGATCTGGTCTCTGCCGAGGACATGCACTTTGTCTTTTACGACCTTGAGACCGAGAGGCTGGAAAAGACCGGTAGCAAGACGGCGCCAGCGGATTTCATCCAGCTTTGAGTCAATGCCTGAAACCCGCCAGACGTCGCCGTCTATTGAGCACACGGCAATGTCCCCATTCGAGAAGAAGTCGTGCCCACCAAATCGAAACAAGATTTTATCCGGGTTATCAAATGGGGGGGTAATCGTGTCGACCACGTAGGGCCCTTTTTCCGTGCCAATATCCCCCTTGGTTACAAGTGCCGAGGGATAACGCGGAGGCCCTCCTGTAATGAATTTAGAGAGGTCCTTGGCCGGAGAAATAGTCGCAGAGGAGGTCATAATCTTCCGGATCTGATCGGCGGCCGCCGATGCCAGGATGACCTTGATACGACTCGAGCTCTTTCTCGGCTTGATTTCAAGATGCCACTCCCCGCCTTTCTTTGCGAGGTTGAAGGCAGAGTCGGGCTCTCCGTGAAGTATGACAACTGTTGGGGCTTCGGTGTTTTCTCTGGTCTGGCAGATCTTCAGGGCCAAAAGTGAATTCGAGGGAGCAATCTCCAGTGTTCTCGTTAGGACCTTTTGACCCGTGACCTCTTCAATCCATGGCATATCGAGGATGTCGACACCATTGATCCTGTAGGAAAAAATCACACGGTCGCCATGGCGGAAGAGTCCACGGTAGTGAGCCCAGGATCTTGGAAGCGGACCGGATTTCTTGCCCTCGCGGGGATCGGTAAAATTTCCTTTCTCATTGGCCCACGCCGGTCCGCTCTCAGCGGTGAAAATGTAAGGAGATCCGACCCAGTGGCCCGCTCCCCCCAGTCCGTCCCGGTAGGTATTGAACATTACGGGTTTGTTGGGAATGGCGCAGGCCATTCTCATCATTTCGGTATCAAAGAGAACGGTGCCGGCCTTGCCGCCCTCTCCGAGTCGCACCGCAATCGCCTTGTAGATCGTGCGATGGGATACCTTTGCATCTCCCCGCATATCCACTGTGCCGCTGAAGACGCCTCCAAGTTCCGATTTGGAGAAACGGGGCTGGGGGGCATCCCACCAAGGCTTCTTTTCCTCTTCGACCTGCTTTTTCTGTGCATGGAGGGGTCCTTTGGCTGCGAGGAGGAGTGCGATAGTAGCCAGGAGATGAACGAGGATTGGGCGGGTATTGCTCATGAAGCTGCGAGAGTGTTTCCTTGTATAAAGTGGTCCTCATCACCCTGCGAGATGCTTTTTTTCATCCATTGGGATGGACCTCTTTGCCGCACTGTGCCAAGCGAATGGCATGACCCGGGAGGAGCGAGTCTATATGGCGAGCCATCGCTCTCATGATGTGGGCTTCCTAATGAGGCGCTGGCACGAAGTTGCCCGTGAGGCAGGTATGCGCGTAGACGGCCTCAATGCAACGAGCCAGACAGCTCCTCTGGCGCTGTCAAACTTAGGAAAGGGCTCCGGCGGAGGTGTTTATCTCAGTGCTGGTATTCATGGCGATGAGCCAGCGGCCGTGCAGGGGCTACTTCAATGGGCGGAGGAGAATATTCCATTCCTGAAGAATCACCCAGTGATCATCTTTCCGTGCCTCAATCCATGGGGCCTAACTAATAATGTGCGAGAGGATGAGGAAGGGAGGGATTTGAATCGTTGTTTTGACCAGCGTGAGAACGAGCTTGTGGCCTGGGTACACCATTTGATCGAAGGGTATAGGTTCCGAGTTGCTGCCTGTCTGCATGAGGATTTTGATGCCAAGGGGGTATATCTCTATGAGCTAGCCCGTCGAGGTGAACACTTTGGGCAGTCACTTCTGAAAAAGCTGGAGAGCATCATTCCCCGCCATCGTGGGAGAGTCGATGGCAGGGACTTGAGGAATGGCGTGATGCGGAGAACGAGGGGGCTTAAACAAGTAGCGCAGGAGATCGGCGGTATGCCGGAGGCAGGCTACCTCTTTCTTAATTGTGCCCGAACGGCCCTGACGTTTGAAACACCCTCGGAATATTCACTCTACCGTCGGGTTCGTTGTCATGTTCGGTTTCTGAACGGAATTGCCGATATTGTGCGCCGCACGACGGAATAAAATCCACTACAGGATGTCCTCTTCCACCCTCCAGAATCCCCTTGGGGAGCTGCCACTGTCACGGTGCCGGAATCGCAGCGTTTCCCCTCCGGCGGAAAAAACTGAACCGACCGTATTCCATGTTTCTAGGTCGGAAGAATAGAGAATACGATAAATGTAAGATCCGGGAGCAGATCTTGTACTAAACGTAATGACGATGTCCTCAGCAGTCTCCTCAACGCGAAGGAGTTTAAACCGTCCACCAATACCTTTCAGGGCAACCTCAAAAATCGGGACGAAGGGGTCACTGCTCGTGATTTTGAGGGCTGCGATACGTACTCCCTGTTCTGTAGGGCGAAAGTTAACACGAAGGGGGAATGTCTGCGCCGGATTAAGCTGAATTGGTGGAGCACTGGAGATGCTGAATTCAGTGCTGTGCGGGCCGAGGATTTCAATATCGCTGATCGTTAATGTAGTGTTGCCGGTGTTCTCGATCATAAAAATACGAGTCGAGATGGTTTGCAGGTCGGCCTCAGGAAATTGGGTATGATCCTCCAGCCGGGGAGAATCGTCCCCGGGACTAATTTCGAGGCCGTTCCCGGTGAGAGTGATTTCGGGTTGCTGCAATACCCCTGTTCCTCGAAGGTTAAAGCTATAGGTTCTCTTGGTTGGGGAGGGGTCATTACTGTTGATGAAGACGGTGACCCGATGAGCGCCTTCCCTGTTCGGATTGAAGCGAATCTCGAAACTGGTTTCATCACCGGGAGGAACAAAAGTAGCGGGCGGTCTGCTGATTGCGAATTGGTCGCTGTTAATCCCGGTTATGCTCAGACCACCGATCCGGAGGGTCTGCTCCCCATCGTTCCGAACGGAAAAGGTGCGAGTGCGGGGCGGATCTTCAAGGGTAATGGTTCCAAAGTCCGTATTGTTGGTTAAAAGGGGTGAGGAGGCTCCGTCAGGGATCACCACATTATTTCCTGAGATAATAATATCGGGAGCGGGCAGGATAAATTCACCAGCCACGTCAAATTGGAAATCACTGTCGATTGAAGATGTGGTTACGAGTCGGATGGTAGCGTTCCGCAGCCCTCCAGTGGCAGGAGGGAGAAATCGGACCGTGAGGGAGGCTTCTCCATTACCCGGAATAGTTGGCTCAGGTGGATCGATGATAGTGAAGTTGCCGGGGTGCGTCCCGATCCGCTGGAAGAACAGGATCTGCAGGGGGACTTGGCTGAGGTTCCGGATCAGAAAATCCCGGTCGACGGGGCCAGACCCTGCCCCGATCTGGCCAAAATCGGTATGGTCCCTGCTGCTGGGAGTCGTATCCCCATTGCTGATAGGCCGCCCATTCCCAGAAACCTGAATCAGCTGCCCGACAGCTGAAGTGATCATTAGAAGAGCGAGAGCAACCGGAACGAGGCTCCTTTGGAGGGGGAAGAGCGGCTGCAGGATTAGCATGACAGGGGGGGTAGTAGCGAGGGTGCCGCTGGGGAAGCAGGGGTCAAGGAAAACCCGGAAGGGCTATGCTCCAGAGTTTTGTTGGAATGTCCCCTAACGTCCAATGGTCTCGGTTGCAGAAATATCGAGCCAGATGAAGAGCGCGGATTCCGCTACTTAATTCTTCTCCCGGCCACGCCCAGCTCCGCGGCGGAACCCCATGCCTTCCCGTTAACCTCGGACAGGACGCGAACTTTGACGTAGCGACCATGAGCAGTTTTTTCGCAGCGCACAGACTGGGCCTTTCTTGTCTTGGTGAAGCGTGCCTTGGCGGCACAGTCAGTGAAGACAGTGGGTGAATTGCTAACGTAGAACTCGGTGTCGGCAAAGGCCCCGTTCCACCCTCCGTCCTGGCGAGCGAGGTAGCGGAACCCCGTGATCCTGCAGGGGGATCCAAGGTCGATGACCAGTTCATGAGGATGTGCTTTCAGCCCATCAGACCAGCTTGTGTGCCATAGCGTATCTGGTCGGCCGTCGATCGCGAAGGCAGCCTTGCGGTTGTTCGACTGGTTCTCGCTGCTGGCACTCAGCACTTTCATGTCCTCAAAAGGAATCAGGCCCTTTTCCTTTATCCGGTTCATCTTGCGTGCGCTGGAAGATTCCTGAGGGCGGGATGTTCCCCACTTGGCCCAGCGGTCGCGCTCGTGCCGCGCTCTCGTGGTGTAGGTGCCGGGGCGGGCAGGTTCATGGCTCGCGGCGATGATTTTTGTCATCTTCTCAATGATCTCCGGGTGATCTGTGGCTACATTGGAGGTTTCACTGACATCTCGTTCGAGGTCGTAGAGTTCCCAAGCCTGTTTATTTCGAATGTAGACCCCCTTCCAAGATCCGATCCTGACAGCCTGCATGTTGCCGAATTCCCAGTAAAAGTGAGGATGCAGCTCCTGTTCCACAGTTGTATTTCTGGCTTTTAGCAGGGTCGGCAGGATAGAAATTCCATCAGTATCACTCGGGATCGTCGCTCCTGTAAGTTCCGCCAGAGTAGCAAGAATATCGTACTGTGCGAACATCAGGTCACTAACCTGGCCAGGCTGGATCTTCCCAGGCCACTGAACGAGAAACGGGATGCGAAGTCCTCCCTCATAGAGGCTGCCCTTGCCTCCACGGAACTCTACTCCAGTTATGGGGTTTTTGTTTGGGCTAAAAAATCCCCTGGGTTGCTCAGGACTGCGAAAGCGATCCTGCCCTCCATTATCCCCAGTAAAGAACACAATGGTATCTTCGCTCAATTCGAGCTCAGCGAGGAGGTCAATTACCTGGCCGAGGTTGCGGTCGACCATGGTCACCATGGCAGCGTAGTTCTTAACGTCCTGCGGAATCTTTTCATCCTTGATCCATGACTCATTCTTGTAGTGCTCCCATGCTGGATCATCGCTGGGAATGTCAAACATGCCGTGGGGAGGAGTGATCGGGAGATAGCAGAAGAAGGGTGAGCTCTTGTTTTTGCGGATGAATTTGAGGCCCTCTTCCATAATGGCGTAATGGGAATAGGTTTTCCCCGTGCGTCCACCGGCGTTTCCGGCAAGCTTCACCTCTTCGCTGTTGCGGATCAGATAAGGTGGATAAAACGAATGAGCATGGACTTGATCGTAATAACCATAAAAGATGTCGAATCCGTGTTTCTCTGGAACACCCGTGGAGTCCCGGCCCCCAGCACCCCACTTGCCAAACCCTCCAGTTGCATAACCCTTCTGCTTCAGCAAAGAGGCGATAGTGACTTCATCTGCACGAAGTGGAGTGCCTCCGTCATTCGCTCGAACCGAAGTGTGACCAGCGTGCTTTCCGGTCATAAGGTTGCAGCGTAGTGGCGCGCACACGGGAGCGGCAGCAAACGCGTGAGTAAAACGAATGCCTTCCTTTGCCATGGCATCGATTCGTGGAGTCTTGATGTAGGGGTTTCCCATGTGAGAGAGCTCATAATAGGCAAGTTCGTCCGACATGATGTAGACGATATTAGGTGGCCGTCCGTTGGCAGCCGACACGATGGCCACCCAGATGAGCAGAAGGTTAGAGAATGCGCGCATACCCTGGTATAGGCACTCGTTGATGACTTGAAAAGGTCTTCCGTGAGATCGATGGTTGGCAGACGGGAAGTCAGTCAGCGGTGACCCATGCGCTCAAGGTTGAGTTGTCGTAAAAAAGGAGAGTGTGATTGAACGAGAGAAGCCGCTGTCCGGAGACCTTGAGAAAACGATCTTCGGTAAAGCGCTCGGTCTGGCTTTCAATGATACCCTCGGTGATGGTTCCATCGGCGATATTAATGAGTGAGAGCTCCTGTTTGTCACCGTGGTGGACGATTTTCAGGAAATGCCCATCGGGAAGCTTCACAAAGATACCGTTCTGGTTACGTCGTGAGCCCGGTTTCTCCGGAAATTCGAGAAACTGTTTTGTCTTCAGGTTGGCGATTGCGATTTTTTGGCGGCCCATCGCCAGCCAATCTCCCTCGATTACAATATGTCCTTGGTGTCCATGATTAATCTGCGGGGTCAGATCGAATCGGTAGGAGGCATCATCCGAGCGCCGCAGGATGAGTTTGCCCTGGGAAGAGATCAGGGCATAGGACCCGTGCATGGAGAGAAGATGAGCCTGATTCTCAACAAGTTCTGTAGTCTTTTTTTCGAGGTCATATCGAAAGACAGCCTGATCCTTGCCGGGATAGTTACGAGCGTCGAAGAAGACAGCATGTGGACCGAAATAGTTACGATTTACCCTGAGCCGGTTCACTAATATTCCAGCAGCAACCGGGGTGCCCCAATCCTGATGGTTTTCCCGGGAGTGAAATTCGTAGTCGCGGATCATGCCGTTGTTATTGTTGATCTTGGCCGGAAGGTAACGGAACCCGCTGATTTTATAATTCTTGCCGAGGTTAATATGGATGAAATGAGGATGGGGAATGATTTTTCCGATACGGGGGTTTTCAGGATCCTTCCATGGGGAGTGCCACCATGTGAGTGGGTCCCCATCGATCAGATTGGGAGGCAGGGCGCGGAGGCCGTTGTTCCTCTCATGCTCTGCTTCTATGGCCCATTCGTCTCTTGGCAAAGGATTGCCTTCCTCGTCCAGAATATGGAGTTCTGCCGCAGAGGCCCAGCCCTGCCCATTGACCTCGGAAAGGGCTGCAAGGCGGATCCAACTCGCGGTCCGGGCGGGGAAGCGTACCTCCAGCCATCCATCATCCACGGGCTTGGCAATGTTCGGGGCGGATGTTGCGGTCATAATGACAGGGTCACGAGTGACCGTGTTTCCCGTTGCAGGATCCAGAACGAGGAGGTGAGGACCATGCCACGACGACGTGTGGAAGACCTGTAGCTGCTTTCCGTCCCAGTGTGGATCGACCCGATCTCCTTCATCCAGGGTGCGCTGCCAGATCGTTTTCCCGGTTCCAAGATCGAGGACGATCATTTTCCCCCGGCCGTCATGATACATCAGCTTGCTTTCGAAGAAGAGTGGATTCCCGAGCGACGTGGGGACCATTGATTCCCATAAAATGCGTCCGGATTTGGCGCTGAATGCGACGGCCCGGCTGAAGCCACGCCGGTTTCGTCCGTTTTCCACGAGGAGAAGTTTGTCATCGAAGAATGACAACTGGGCCTTGTGGGCATCCACAAAGCGGCGCCAGTTGATCGACCCACTAGGGCTGAGGTCGATGGACTCGAGGATTCCCCCGGAGAGAATGTAGGCAGACTCCTTCAGGGTGGAAGAGGCAGGCGGGATAGCAATGCGTGCATTGCTACGGTTGAGCTGCCACGTGCGTTTGAGAGGGAAACCGAAAGCACGGGAAGGAGGGTCAACTCTGGCCAGAGGGTTCCCAAGCTCATATCTCCGGTCCGGGGCAGGGCTGTCACTTATCACAAAGAGCTTGTTTCCGTTGAGGGTGAATGCCAGAGGTCTGGCATTGCCCATAGACCATGGGCGTCGCTCCAGAACCTTCCCTGTTGCGGCGTCCATCCGGATGAGTTGGCTCCCGGAACCTACATATACCGAGTTCTCCATCAGCAGTGCTCGCCCCAGTACGCCTTCCGGGCTGGGGCTGAACCATCGGGCCTTTCCGGTGCGGACATCCAGTCCCGCCATAACGCCTGCTCCTCTAACGATAAGAAGATCTCCACAGATCCCAATAGCCTCGGTTCCAACGACGAGAGGGTTGTCCCAGACTAGCAGGCCGGTCTTCTGATCGAGGGCAAAAATCCTGCCATCATCCCGAGGCATGCAGATGACATTGCTGCCGCTGATAATTGGCCGTGTCCCCAAGTTTTCGGAGACGAGGCTGGAGTTCTTTCTGCGGTAGTTGTGAGTCCAGTCAACTTGACCATCGCGAATATCGCAGCGGATGATCATTCCGGCATTAGTATTACAGTAAACAGATCCGCGGTGAACCGTAACGGAATTTCCGTATAGGGTATTCTGGGGTGTTGATTTTTGAATACTTCCGGCAATGTCCATGGCTTTCCCCGAGCTCGCAAGATCAGCGGACCAGCGAGGTTGCTGTTTTTGCAGGTCGAAGTTTATCAGGCTGATCGTACGGTTCCGGTCAGTAACGTCACCCGGAGTATGCCATTGCAGGTAAAAAAGGCTCCCATCTGCTACTGTTGGATCGCCCATTGGAACACCCTTGGAAAAAGGAGAGCTCCCGCGATCGTAAGAGTAGGCCCAAAGTGGCTTTCCGCCGTCCAGCATGAACGCGGCGATCCCATCAGGGAGGGAATAAAGTCCCCACCTGGTATAAATCACGCCATTGCTGATTAACGGCCGGAAGTAGCCGGGATGGTATCCNGTTCTCCGATGGAACTCAACGGGATGACGTTGGAGCTGGGACCAAAGTGGAGTATCTGGGTTNTCGGCATCGTAGCTGACGAGCAGGTTGCGGCCACTGGCAAGGACCTGNCCTCCGGATACCTGCAGGTCNATGCCGAAACCGACAGCCGGGGTGTCTGTTGGCCACGGAGAAACCGGGGGGAGNTGCAGGATGTGTTGGCGCAGGGACTCGAGGGTGGGGGCTACTTTGTTCAGAGGAGCAGAGTGGTTCTTCAGGAGCTCACCTCTGATCTCTGCGGCCTTGGCGGTCTTGCCCATCCATGGATACATTTTACCAGGGTCGAGAACACCNGCGGCGGCCTCAATCTCGGCGGTGGCCCCGANNAGTCTCAGGGCNGTCCACAGCCCNGTCTGGGCACTCCCCCTCAGTTCCGGATCCTCGGTGTGATCGAGGANTTCCTGAAAACTGCGGAGAGCGGACTCGGGGCGACCCGCCCAGAGAGCTGTGTTAGCCAGTGCGAGGAGTTTGCGTTGCATGGTCGCGGACCACGCGAACCGTCGGCTGAGAGACAGGAGCTCATTGTCGCTGGGAGCTGTCGGGAGCCTTTCCCGGGCAAAAAGATCGTTCTGGAGTTTGCGCAGGGCCCTGAGCTCCATGGGAGTTTTGCTTTGAAGGTGCAGGTCGAGAGCCCGCAAAGGATCGGTGAGTCCGGTCTGGTCCGCCCATGGAACAATCTGAGTAGCTGAGAGAGCGGCAACCCGATCCACCATGGTGGGGACATCTGCAGGAGACCGGTCGAGGACTATTCTCCAGTAACCATCTGGGTCATCGGGCTCCATAAGACGGAGGGGAGTTCCCTTGGGAAGGGGATAGATTGGGCTGGGAAGCTGCTCGATGGCATTGAGTTCTGGTTGCATCCAAGCCCAAAGTTCGCGGGTGGACGGATGGGGATGGTCAGGATCGTATTCCTCCTTCAATTTCTGGTAGAGAGGAAGAGTGTCGAGCAGATCCATTCTCCGGTAGTTGTAAGCGTGCCGAATGCGCCAGTAGAGGTCNTTTGGATTCTTCTGCAGGAACCGGTCGCTGGTCGCGCGGGCTTCAAGGTGNCGNCCCTCCNCGAGCGCTTTGTCAATGACGCGGGAAACAGCTTCGTGGACGACTTCGGTATTTGCCGAGATTGCCCCAAACTGCTCAAGAGACATAAGCCTGTCAGCTGCAAGATCAATCCAGGGATTGGATTTCAGAGGTTGTCCCTCCACTTCAAGAATTGTGGAATAGCAAGCTACCGCAAGGCCAAGCTCTCCGGGATTAGAGTCCGCGAGTGCAACAAGCAATTTGTGGCCATCGCCCTTGTTCCCCTCCTTATAACTGCTCTGCGCCCTGGCCCAGCGTGGGTCAGAGGTTGGCGGCCCCTCGGGAGCAGCGAAGGTTTTAGCGCTGAGCAGGAGAAGAAAGCAGAGGAGCGGTCTCATGCTCTGACTCATGGTTTTCGGAAAGGAATGGGGATTCCGTTGGAATCCGTAAGGCGCAGGCGAACCCACCAGCGATGATCAATGTTTGCGGACTTGACGATGAATCGGTTGGTTCCAGCAACGAGCTTGATCTTAAGCCCCTTGTCCTCAGCGATACAGTCCTTGCGGTGTTGGTACGGAGCGATTTTTTCTGAGATCTTTTCGTCGTTAAGCCATACCCGGAACGCGTCGTCTCCATCGATATCGAGAAACACCTCTCTCTCACNATCAACGTGGATATCTGCTACAGCATAACCCACCGCGAAGGATCCAGGCGGAGGTAGCTGCGAGGACATGGAGAGTTTTCCATCCGTCTGATCGACGATACCTTCACCCCAGGTAACTTCCCGCTCGATAGGTTTGTCGCTCCGTCCTTCGAGGAGCCAGATATAGGTCGCCTTGTAGCTCTTCTCGAAATCGAGTTCCTTTTCTGGCTCGTGGATTTCATGAAAGGCCTTGTGCTCCTTGTCATTGAGGAAGGTGCCGATTACCATCCAGTGAGNAAGGTATCCCTGAGCAGCAACTACCTCCCCAATTTGATCTTCAGGAGCGAGAGCGCCAAGTGCCTTCGCGGCGGCTGATCGCAGGATCTCATCGGTGCCGGTGAGAAGTTCTTCAAGGGCGGCCATTGCCGGACGAAAGTCGGCTTCGCTCCCCGCNTGGGCGAGAACCTCATAAGCAAGTGCTCGGATCGACTCGTTGTTGCTGGAAAGAGGGGTTTCAAGATAGGAGACCAGTTGGCCCTTTGGAGCATTTACAGCAGGTTGGCGTTTGAGNGCGCNGAGGGCAGCCTCNACTACCTCATANTTCGAATCATCNAGACTCTCCNTTAAAACTTCATAGTGATTGATCTCNTTNCAATGNGCNAGNCAGCGAATNCTCAANGACCGAATCGAGGGTTGCTCGTGNTTGAGTTTGGAGCGGAAGAACTCCTCNTGCTCATCGGGATTCATGATCGCAGAACCNAGAGCGATCAGGCCNGCCTCGATCGTNTCANTCTGGGTCGCNTNACTCAGTGCNNCGCGAAGAGGNGCGCCAAGTTCGGGGGAGCGCGTCAGGGTCGTGATGAGNCGAGCNCCGGTTTTCACCTTCTGCTCGTTTCCACTCTGAATGAAGNCCGTAAGGCCCGAGGTCACNGCCTTCCATTCCTGATTCTGTAGTGCGGTCAGAATCATTCCATAATTCAGATGAGTTTCCTCCAGGCTCGGTAGCAGATTCAGAAGAATAGGAATCAGCTGCGGATCTTCGATGTTCCGGATGCCCCTGAGTGATTCCCTCATCAACCCAGGTTGCGAAATTTGTGTCGTGAGCCGCGCGTGAGCTTCCGCGGTGCCGGTGAAGGCGAGAGCCCTCGCGGAGGCTCTCGCAGTAGAGATCGCAGGGTTGAGGGTGAGCGGATCCACGACGTTCCAAGCTGAGGTCTTGTTGCGTTTTGCATGAGCTGCTGCGGCGTGGCATCTGACACTCAGGTCCGGATCATTCAGAAGGATTTTGATCCAGGTTACGGCAGAATTCCCTCCGTAAGTCTCGAGGACCTCAGCGGCCGACGATCGGATGGCAGGGTGCTCGTGGGCGACCCATTTCCCGAATTCGGTCGGATCCACCTTGCCTTTGATATGAGAGAGCGAAAGAAGAGCCTGACCGCGGGTCCAAGGGTGGACGGTCTGGGACTCCAAGAGTGCGCCTACGGCAGTCGCGGCCATCTCTACACGATACTCCCCGAGGTAGTGGAGGGCTTCGGCCTGTTCAATCCAGCTCTCGCTCTGTAGTTGCTGTATCATCCGCCCCGCCCCTGCGGGGGGAGGAGCTGCCGGGCTCCAGCTGCTGACCTGAACGACCAGGCCAATACAGATGCTGAGAGAAAGTCTTATCATTGGTAACCTTAGCGAGTGAGATGGGGCGAGCCCCGGCTGCCCCGGCGCTCGCTGTTCTCGGTCCGGAAGAGGCCGGCTGCTAGCGTTGATAAATCGGTAGATAGCGGTAGGGCACCCCGAGGATGAGAATTGAAAATCCAGTCCCGTAGACCGTGCCGTGGGCCCCACTCCAGCTTCCATCCTGCTGCTGCTTGGAGACGATGGTCGCCGCTATTCTGGGATACCAGGATTGGAAGTCTGACTCGCCGGCCTGATACATGGCTTGGATGGCATAGTAGTGGGAGTAGTGAAAACGGGGATAGTTTTTGTCGAACTTGCGATCGGGATAGGCTTTGAGGAAGGCTAGTCCACGCTGGGTCGCCTTGTGTCGGAGCTGTCCGCACATGATCAGAGACATGACTCCGGCTGCGGATCTCGCAAATCCAGGCTCTCCCCCGCCGGGCTGGTAACGGAACCCTCCGCTGTCTTCGTCCTGGCAGGAACGGACATATTCGGCGGCTTTTTCGATGGTGGCATCCGGAACCGAGATGCCAGCTTCCCTGGCGGAATTGAGTGCCACTACGTGCATGACCGTCATGGAGAGGTCTGCGTCGCGGGGTTCCGGATTGTATCGCCATCCACCCTCTGCATTCTGGGCCCGTAGAATGATATCGACCGCGCGGCGCAGGCCGGTTTTCAGACGGGGATTCTTGCTTTGACCCCAGGCCTCTGAAAGAGCCAGCACGGCGAGTCCGTGCTCATACATACCAGCATGATTGTTCGGGGTCCCCATGAATCCACGCTGCTCCCGTCCCTTGTTGATGAGGTAGGAAATGGCCTTGTCCATCAGGCGCCCATATTCTCCGCGGCCGGGGACATACCCTTTCAGCATAAAAGCCATCAGGCCCACAGATGTTTCGGCTACAGGGTTTTGAGATCCTCCCCAGCTTCCATCTGGATTCTGAACTCCCGCTTTGGCGAGATAGGCCAGCCCTTTTTTGATGGAAGCCTCGGCTTCCGGGGTGAGCCTTGCAATTCCCACGATCTGGGTCGGGGCAGATTCATCCTGTGCCTGCGTCCGGGTCGGGCAGAGGGTCAAACTGAAGAGAGAGGCTGCGGTCAGGGCAGCCATGGTTGTGGTGCGAAGTGTTCGGGTATTCATTCTTCTAGAGCTTCATAATACTCCGCAACCATCTTCTTGAACTCGGCCGGAAGGGGCTGCACGTAGTTTTGGATAGCAGCAGAGCGTCTGCGCCGGGTAAGAGAATTATTCGATTGGCGGCTTCGAGCTACAGCATCTCCCTGGGCGACGGTTGAAGATGTTCCAGCAGCGGAGCTTTCCTGGAGATCGAGAGGGTTGCCCTGACCTTGGCCTCCACCCTGACCTTGCCCCTGACCTTGTCCACTTCCTTGGCCTGCTCCCGCGCCAGCCCCCGCGCCTGCCCCTGCCCCTGCGCCTGCGCCTGCCCCAGCCCCAGCCCCTGCGCCAGCCCCCGCGCCTGCACCAGCTCCAGCTCCAGCTCCAGCTCCAGCTCCAGAACCAGCCCCAGCCCCAGCACCAGGACCAGGACCAGCCCCAGCACCAGCTCCAGAACCTGAACCATATACCATTAAATTAGTAGAACCTTTTT
>PARF01000053.1 GCA_002709915.1 Roseibacillus sp.
CATTTTGAAGAGGAGGCCCTCCGACGGGTCGCTTCCCCTCTGGGTCTTGATGCAGACGCTCTCGTCGAGCGCGCCATGAATTCATGGTATCCTGCACCGGTTCAGATTGATGGGCTGCGTCAGTTCAACACGGTTTTTGATGACATGACCGTCAACAATTACCTGGTCTGGGATCCCGCCTCAAAAGCAGCTGCGCTTTTTGATACAGGGACTGACGCGAGTAAGGCCATTGCAGCGGCAGTGGAACTTGGTCTTGAGATGGGGCAACTTTTTCTTACTCACACGCATCTGGACCACATCATCGACCGGGCTGCGGTGGAAGCCCATAACGCCGATCTGCAAACTTACGTTAGCGCATTGGAGCCAGCAGCCGGAGCGACACGGTTCCAGCCGGGAGATTGCTTCACGGTGGGATCATTACAGATAAGTACCCGATTGACCAAGGGGCACTCGCCGGGCGGGATAACTTATGTGATTGAGGGGCTTGAGCGTCCGGTCGCGATAGCCGGTGACGCTCTTTTCGCTCAATCCATGGGTGGAGGAATGATTTCCCATCAGGATGCGTTGGCCACGAACAGGTCTGAGTTGTTTACATTAGCGGACCATACGGTCGTCTGCCCCGGGCATGGACCGATGACAAGCGTGGGAGAAGAAAAAGCCCACAATCCATTTTACCCAGAATTCAAGTAACGTATCAAAGAACATATCCAATGAGCCAAAAAGTAGCATTTGTCGGAGTGGGACGCATGGGAGCCAACATGGCTCGTCACCTGCAACTTGACTGTGGTCACGATGTGACTGCGGTTTACGACATCAATAAGGAAATCTCCGCCGCACTGGCGGAGGAACTATCGGCAGTGAACTGCAAAACGCTGGCAGAAGTTACCGCTTCTGCCGACGTCATTATTACCGTGATAACGAATGATGACGCAATGCGAGCAATTTACTTTTCTGAAGGAGACAATCTTCTCCGGGAGGCGAGCGGTAAGACCTTCATAAATTGTGCAACGCTGTCTCCTGCGGCACATCAGGAGGCCTACGAAGCCGGGAAACAAGCAGGTGCTTCTGTTCTTGAGGGAGCCATGGCGTCGAGTATCAGTCACGCCCGAGAAGGAAATCTATACCTCATGATCGGCGGAGATGAGGAAGTTTTTAATTCCAACAGGGCACTGCTGGATGATCTGTCTCTCAATCTCCGTTATTGTGGCGTGGCAGGGCAGGCAGCGAAGGTTAAGGCCCTCGTGAACATGGTGATGAATATTAATACGGCTGGTCTGGCGGAGGGACTCGGTCTTGCCTCGGCACTTGGATTGGATTTACCCATGATGTGCGAAATCTTCTCTCAGACAGGTGCTAACTCACGGGTTCTTGAGACAGACTCCGAGGACATGATTGACCGGGATCATGAGTGCTGGTTTTCAGCAGAGCATGCCGCAAAGGACTCGGGTATTGCCCAATCGCTTGCTGCAGATGCCGGATTAAGCCTGCCAGTCAATGATGCGACCAAGCAACAGTATGATAAAATGACAGCCGAAGGGCTGGGGGACCTCGATAAATCTGGTATCGCTGAACTGACGTTTCCCGGGCGCCACAGAGGCTAGACTCTCAGGTGGGTGTTTCCTCACCAAGAAAAGAGCCCCGCGGTTGGCGGGGCTCTTCATAATTAGCGTGAGAATTTTCTAAGGACTCACTCAACCGGCGATTTCTGCGCCGTGAAAGTCATTCCAGTCCTCGAGGTTGTTGAGATTTACAGCATCGAGAATTCCCGCGTCGGCCGCGAGGCCTACGGCGCTGAGAATTCCGTTGCGAGTGTCCTCATCATGATTGTAGCCGTTGACTGCTGCGTTGTGAGCAGCGACCTTCTCGGCATCAAAGTTTCCGTTGGCCTGACACCATGCCTCGCACGCGACGTAGTTTGGCTTTTCGGCCGACACGTAGTCGAGGAAGGCTTGACGATCGATGCCAAGGGCGTCGAGGGTCATCTGGTCGAAGCCGGCTCCCGCTGCTGGATAATCGGAATGAAGCTTGCCTGCGGCATCGAGTGAAGCTTTCTGCCAGAGGCGCGGAAGATGTTGAACACCGAGAGGTCCTGCGGTGCCTGAACTGATAGTTGGGATAATGCTCATAGTCTTTTTGTACGTTGGACGATCCCACGGATAGCGCCCACTACGCTTTCTTGGCAATAGCAATCGGAGCATAGTAGAGAAAATTCGAGGAAAACAGCCACAGATAGCTTACAAGAAGATTACGGTTTCCGGCAGAGGTGTTGATATCCGTGCAACGATCTTGCGCGGCGTCCAGCCTCGCTGGACTCTCTCATCTGTTGATCGTTGAACTCTTTCGGGCTGGCTTTGAGGACCGTTTTGGGGCCGAACTGGCTGATTGACAGCTCAGAAACGATTGCTAAGGTGCGCGCCCGCGAGCGCCGGCCTGCGCAATTCTGTCTCACCGGCGATCGCATCTGTAACGATACCAAACCCCTTCCCAAGATGGCAATCAAACGTAAGACAGCCCGCAAAAAGGCTCCTGCCCGTCGCAAAGCTAGCACCCGTAAGAAGAACCAGAATGTCTACTACTTCGGCGCAGGAAAGTGCGACGGAGACGGATCAATGAAGGCTCTCCTTGGGGGCAAGGGCGCAAATCTCGCTGAAATGAGCAGTATCGGAGTTCCCGTTCCCGCTGGTTTTACCATTACGACCGAAGTTTGTACTTACTACTACGACAACGGTAAGAAGTATCCCAAGACCCTGGATGCCGAGATTGAAGCGAATATCGCCAAGGTCGAAAAGGCCATGGGTAAGAAGTTTGGTGATCTTGAGAATCCTCTCCTCCTTTCCGTCCGATCCGGTGCTCGTGAGTCCATGCCCGGCATGATGGACACCATCCTGAATCTGGGAATCAATGATGAAGTGGTCGAAGCGCTCGCCAAGAAGACTGGTAATGCAAAATTTGCCTGGGATTCCTACCGTCGTTTTCTTCAGATGTACGGGAGTGTCGTAATGGAAGTGGAAGCCGAAGCTGGTGAGCATCACGACCCTTACGAAGTCATTCTTGATAAAGCCAAGGCGAAGGCAAAGGTGAAGGATGACTCCGGGCTCAAGGAGAACGATCTCCGTGAGGTGGTGGGGGCGTTCAAAGCGCTGATCAAGAAGCGCTCTGGCAAGAATTTCCCAGAGGACCCACGGGAGCAGCTCAGGGGAGCCGTCAATGCGGTCTTCAACTCATGGCAGAATGATCGCGCGATTGTCTACCGGCAGAAATACGGTATCCCCGCTGCCTGGGGAACCGCTGTTAACGTGCAGGCCATGGTCTTTGGTAATACAGGAAAGACCTCTGGAACCGGAGTGGCGTTCACCCGTGATCCAGCCACTGGCGAAAATGTTTTCTACGGTGAATACCTCATCGATGCACAGGGTGAGGACGTCGTGGCAGGTGTGCGCACGCCTAAGCCCATTGCCAAGATGGCCAAAGACCTTCCCAAGTCCCATAAGGAACTTCTCGTGACTCGAAAGAAGCTTGAGAAGCACTTCCGCGACGTGCAGGATGTTGAGTTCACCATCGAGGAAGGAAAACTCTGGATGCTTCAGACCCGTAATGGAAAGCGCACGGGTTTTGCCGCTGTGAATATCGCTCTGGACATGGTCAAAGAGCGTCTCATCAAAAAGGAAGAGGCGATCCTTCGTATCCCTGCAGATGATCTGGGTCATCTCCTCGCTCCGATCTTTGATGCCAAGGCCGAGAAGTCTGCCAAGAAAGTTGGCAGTGGACTCCCTGCCGGTCCTGGCGCTGCCTCCGGGAAGATTTATTTCTCCGCTGAAGACTCCGTGAAAGCTGCAGCCAAGGGCCAGCAGGTCATCCTCGTTCGTCAGGCCACGTCTCCGGAAGACCTTCGTGGTATGATCGCGGCTGACGGGATTCTCACTACTGAAGGTGGCGCTTCCTCACATGCCGCTCTCGTAGCTCGTCAAATGGGAAAGGTGTGTGTTTGTGGTGCTCACGGCATGACTATCGATTATTCCAAAAAGACCCTCTCTGGGAATGGGGTGACTCTTAAGGAGGGTGATGAGCTTTCACTGAATGGATTTGTGGGAAATGTCTACAAAGGCGGCATCAAGTCCTCTCCTTCTCAGGTCATTCAGGGTCTCATCGAGAACAAGGCTGCCGCCAAGCGTTCGGATACCTATAAAAAGTTCATGGAGCTTATGAGCTGGACAGACAAGCTTCGTAAGCTTGGGGTCCGCACCAACTCGGATACGCCAGAGCAGGTGCAGCAGGCCATCAAGTTTGGTGCGGAAGGTATTGGCCTGACCCGCGCCGAGCACATGTTCTTCGAGGGTAACCGTATCGATGCTGTCCGCGAGATGATTCTCGCTGATGACGACGCCGGCCGCGCCAAGGCACTGAAGAAGATCAAGGTCTTCATGAAAAAAGACTTTATTGGGATCTTCAAGTCACTTGAAGGTCGTCCAGCCACTATTCGCCTTCTGGATCCACCCCTCCATGAATTCATTGGGACTATGGATGCCGCTCAGAAGAAGGATCTCTCCAAGAAGATAGGGATGAGCGCTCCTGCCATCACCAAGCGTATCCATGCTCTTCACGAAGAGAACCCAATGCTTGGGCACCGTGGCTGTCGTCTTGGCATCAGTTATCCGGCGGTCACGGCAATGCAGGTTGAGGCCATCCTCGAGGCTGCTCATGAGGTTCAGAAGAAGGGTACGAAGGTTCTCCCTGAGATCATGGTCCCACTTGTTGCCTATGCGCGTGAGCTTGAGCTTCAGAAAGACGTCATCGACACTACTGCTGCCGAGGTTCGTAAGAAACTCGGGGTCAAGAAGAGTGAGCTGAAATACACAGTTGGAACCATGATTGAGATTCCTCGCGCTGCAATCACCGCTGAAGAAGTGGCCAAACACGCGGAATTTTTCTCCTTCGGCACCAATGATCTCACGCAGACTGGACTTGGTCTCTCCCGTGACGACTCCTCCAGCTTCCTTCCCACCTATCAGGATGCAGAGGTGCTCAACAACAACCCATTCGCAGGTCTTGATCAGGAAGGCGTGGGCAAACTTGTTGAAATGGGTGTCAAAGGTGGTCGCAAGACCGTGAAGAAACTGAAGATCGGTATCTGCGGCGAGCACGGTGGAGATCCTGATTCTGTGAAGTTCTTCCACCGCACCGGGCTCAACTACGTGTCCTGTTCGCCATTCCGTATTCCCGTTGCCCGTCTCGCACTTGCGCAAGCGGCACTCGAGGAAAGAGGAATGGCTCGCAGTGAAGTGAGCTAGAGGCGAGAAAACCAGAAGCTTTTAAAAGCCCTGTTCGTGAAAGCGAGCGGGGCTTTCTACTTGAGCGGTGAATTCGCCTTCACTTCTTCGAGAAATTCCCAGCGGTCAACGAGTTCATCAGCCACTTTTTTAGCGGCCTCAAGCTCGGCTAAGATAATAGGAATTTGTTCAAAGTCGGTTTGCACTTCAGGGGATGCAAGTCTTTCCTGCAGAGTAGTGACCAATTCGTCGGCTTCCATGGCTTTGTTCTCAAGGCTCTCGAGTTCCTTGGCTTCGGCCATGGTGAGTTTTCGCGGCTTTTCTTTTTTGGCGGATGCGCGCTTTTTTGCGGCCCGGTTGGCGGCTGTAGCCTGCGCTCGAGCGGCATTTTCCCGCGCTTTTCGTTTCTCTAGATAGTAAGAAAAATTGCCGGGGATGACTCTTACTCTGTCGTCTTCGAAGGCGATGATTTGATCGCAAATACGGTCGAGAAAGTAGCGGTCATGAGAGACGACAAGAATAGTGCCCGGGAAGGAAGCAAGGGCCTCTTCGAGCATCCGGAGCGATTGTAAGTCTAAATCGTTAGTAGGCTCATCGAGAACGATGAGGTTGCCTCCGTTCTTGAGAACCTTGGCGAGCATCAGGCGGGCTCGTTCGCCTCCTGAGAGGAGATCGACGCGTTCGTTGATACGTTCGTCCGAAAAAAGAAAGCGGCGCAGGTAGGCACGGGCTCCGAGGATTTCTTCCCCGAATTCGATCTTCTCATTGCCATCGGAGATTTCATCGAGGAGGGAACCGGTGCCATCGAGCTGCATACGAGACTGGTCGATATAGTTAATTTTAACCTTTTTGCCGAGAGTGGCCTTGCCGGATGTGGGTTGAAGTTCTTGAAGGCAAATTTTGAGGAGAGTTGATTTTCCGACGCCGTTTTTACCTACAATACCGGTGCACTGACCTTCTTCGAGAGAAAGGTTCACATGCCTGAAGAGAGTTCGGCTGCCCAAGGTTATCGAGACATCCTCGAGATCTACGATAGTGTTGCCGAGTGGTGGAGGAGGGGGTATGAGGAGATCAATTTCACTCTCAACAACGGGAGCATCCTGATCTTTTATTTGGTAGAATGCATCAAGGCGGGCGCGGGATTTGGTGGTTCGGGCTTTGACACCTGCCTTAACCCATCTCAGTTCATCCTTAAGAAATTTTTGGCGCTTTTTTTCGGTGTTCTCGGCGATTTCCTGCCGCGCTGCCTTGGACTCGAGAAAGGCGGTGTAGTTTCCCGGATGGGAGTAGGCTTTACCATCCGAGATCTCGATGATGCGGGTGGCGATGACATTCAAAAAGTATCGATCGTGGGTGACGAAGATGACAGCTCCGGTGTAGGTTTTTAGAAAGTCTTCCAGCCAACGAATTGATTCGGAATCAAGGTGATTGGTGGGTTCGTCAAGGAGAAGAAGGTCGGGTCGTGAAGCGAGAGCGCGGCACAGGGCAACACGGCGTTTCTCACCTCCGGAAAGCGGTCCTGTTTCGAATTCGAGAGGTGGAGTAAAGAGGGCGTTTGAGAGGGATTTGATGCGAGCATCAAGGTTCCAGCCGTCGGCATGCTCGATGAGGGCCAGGAGTTCGGATAGTTCAGACTCACTGCCGTCACCATTCTCATAGCGCGTTACAGCAGAGGCAACGTCGGCGGCACCAGTGGCGATGTTGTCGTAAACGGAGAGGGCAGGATCGAGTTCGAGTTCCTGAGGGAGATAGCCGATACGGAGGCCACGGCGGGCAGAGATGTCTCCAGAGTCCGCTTGATTCTCATTGGAGAGAATCTTGAGGAGAGAAGTTTTTCCGCATCCGTTCCGCCCGACAAGGCCGACCTTTTCACCGCTAGAGATTGCTACCGTGACGCCATCGAGGAGGGTTTGATAGCCGTAAGCGAGGCGGAGGTCGTTTGCAGAGAAAAGGGTCATAGATGTGGATGGAGGAGTAGCGGAGCGATCAGAAATGTCGAGGGCTGGCAATTCTGGCCCAGCACCCTGAGTTCTTCTCTTTTGGAACCGGCGCCATTACCCAAAGTGGTCTTGCACGAGCCCGCAACGACTTCCTCACGAACCAAGGGAGTGCAGTCGCTTTCAACAACACCCCTGCGCTGATCTCGACCAGAAAGGTGTTTGTAAAATGGTAGAGATGGCTGTTGAAGGTAAACGCTCCATCAGGGACAAACTCAAGATTGGCATTGGCGGCGGCCACGGTTGAAAACCCTGATTTTAGATTCCGATGGGAAGGGGCTCTTCCCGATGTTACTCCTGAGCAGGACGGCTTGGGGCTGGGTCCTCGAGTGAAGATTTGCTGAACTATTTACCGGATTTTCGTGTTTTACGGAACCCAGGTATCGTAATTGAGGTAGGATATAACTCCTTTCAGGGTTCAGAAACGTGCGTGGATTAGCTGCCAGGATGAAAAACTATAATCTACAATACGCTCTAAATTAGTCGATTATGTTGATAATCTAGTTAAAATTTTGCCATTTAGGATTTATTTTCACGCAAAATATAAAAAAGGTTGAAAGTTTAGTTAAGCTCTATTAGAAGAAAAGCACGGATGAGTTCTTGTCACCCCGAACCATCGTGCTGTTGCCTGCTCAGTTTCTCCTTAGAGAAGCCTTTGCTACAGCCCTTTGATTTCGTGGGACACAGGTCGGATCAACCGGGTTCGCACTACCACAAGATCCCAGAAGGATCAGAAGATACTTAAAAAAGCGGAAGATGAGACGCGCCCAGCCCAGTAAATAGGTCTCGTTTTCCTGAAAATGCGGCGCCCTTGAAGACGTGACATAGCGATACTCAACAGAACTGACAACTAGCTGATGCAGCCCCTCTGGTTTCACCCTTACCCAGACGGCGGAGCGCAGGCCCTGACCATTTATCAGAGTCCTCGTTTCCGCGCGTTACCGCTCGCGCCCTGACAAAGATGAGTGCGATTGAGCAAGCTTCTGCCCATCTCAAGGCCCCGCAGCTACGGGTCTTTCAACCGGGCATGTCTGGGGAAGAGCTGCTCGCAGTCTCGCTGGAGGCCTGTGAAGGACGAGGTGTGTCGGACATTCAATTCCGTGCCAAACGGCCAATATACGTTGAAACCAACCACGGGATGGAGTGTCTGGACTTTCTGGGATTTCTCTCAGATAGAGATCTTCTGGAAATCTACAAGGCCCTTGTTCTTCGCCAGGAAGAGTCGAGTCACGGGTTTGGCGGAAGTGACGTCCCAGCTACTGCTGATGAGAAAGTATCTAGGTCCCTGCAGCGCTTTCATGAGACCCATGTTGACGATTTTTCAGCTGATGGTGTCGTCTACTCTGGAGGAGCAAAAACGTCCGGACGTCTCCGTATCCAAGCGCACCTTTCGGTTTCCGGACTTGGAATCACATGTCGGATCCTTAGCGATACNATNCCGGCNCTCGATGCNNTGGGAATNGANCCTGATACNTCAGCNTCACTTCAGGANGCAGTGCGNCGNAGAGCAGGGCTCTGTCTGGTGACNGGNCCTACCGGTTCNGGGAAGTCCACGACTCTGGCTTCNCTNATNGACTGGNTGAGGAAGTCGTCNTCCAAACANATCGTTACGATCGAGGATCCTGTTGAATATCGTTATCAGGCGGACATGGAGCATCCCAACTATCCCGATCACCGGGCTATGTCGCCCAGTATTATCACCCAGCAGGAGGTTGGTCGTGACGTGGCAAGCTACCGGCAGGGGCTCAAGGATGTTTTAAGAAAAGCGCCCCATATTATACTTCTCGGAGAGATACGCGATCGTGATGCGATGGATACATGTCTGGAGGCGGCTCAGACAGGACATCTCGTTCTCTCGACTCTTCACACTACNGGGGCGGTCAAGACTATGGGTCGGATACTCGAGATGTATCCCCACGAGAAGTTTGGGTCTGTACTTAGTCGGCTCAGCGAAATGCTGATCTTTATTCATTCGCAGGGTCTATTAAAGGGGCTGAATGGAAAGAGAGTGCTGACCTACGAGTTTCTCCAGAATAGCAACGATGCAGTCTCGAGCGCGATCGCGAACTACTCTTCAGGCTCGAATGCCCTTGAGGACGTTATACGTCGAGCTGGCAATATTTCATGGGACGAGAGCCTGCGCAAATTGCTGCAGCATGGCTCTATCGACCAGCAAACTTTTGAGAGCACCCGGATGAATCGTAATGATGAAGATGAAATCTGATCGGTAAATCCAAGTGCCAAAAGCACGTGCCCTGTGCGCGTCATCAACCAAAAAGACAGAACCATGACACTGACAAACACCCAGAAGAAAGTGAAGTCCGGGATGACCCTCATTGAGTTGACGGTCGTAATTCTCGTTCTTCTATCATTGATCAGCATNCTTTTCGTTGGCGCCCGCGCCTGGAAAAGGGGCTCGGATCGCGCAGGATGCATCATGAATATTCGTAATGTTCAGCAAGGTATGCGCTCCTACCAAAATATGAATGGCCATAATGCCGGAGAAGTGGTTTCCGGTGCTTATCGCGAGATTGTTGGGCCTGGCAAATTCGTTGAAGCTAGTCCTGAATGCCCCGGCACAGGAACATACTCCAACAAAGGCGACACTCTCCCGCAACAAGGAGTGCTTTATATGACCTGTTCACTTGCATCTGCTGAGAAGCACGTGCCGAGTGATTTTGGAGATTGGTAAACACTTTTCGCTTCGGAGATCGGTACCAGAGTTTTCTGGTGCCGACTCCGGTGCGGTTTGCCGCTTCGCCNTGTGCTGCCGGGANGCTTTCCCCTCGCGGCCTATTTTATAGCGACATCTTTCTCTCGTTTTCCCAATGGAGGCATTGATGCATCCAGCCCAGTTAACAACTTGGCAACGGTTTCTGCAGGCGCGTCGTCTTCACCGTGAGACTACTCGTTCGCGGAGTCTTGATTGGTATCGTGAGGCTCTCGACCTCGAGTGCCAATTACACCTATTCCTGGACGAGGAAGACATTTCGGAAGCGCACGTCTGTTTCGGAAGAGAGGAGAGGAAGACTTGGGCTCGTGTAGCCGCACCCTCTTTACAGGCTGGGGAGCAGGAGGTAATAGAATATCTCGCAGGAATTCGCTCCCACTTTGATAGCCGAATGAAATCACTGGGAGTGATTCTCCATGTGGCTGATGAGTTCGCCATATCCGATCTCGCCCGGGCCAATGAGTGCCCTGAGGACCTTTGTGATCTGAGTGAGAAGCTTGTAAATGAACCTAAGACTGTTCTTGAAGATCACAGTGATTCCGTCGAGGACCTCTCCTTCCGACTGTTTCCCTACCCTGGGGCTAAGCCCGGGCAGCAATTTGGATCAGCGATAACNATTTCGAGAAGATGTCAGGCCTACCTACGCCAGATCAGGAGTGTGGGGCAGGCTCTTAACTTCCCGATTCGAACCTGTGCATTGAGTGCGCCCTTGGTCACTCTTGCCGCGCTGCCTCGACTCGCTCAGGAACTGCCCTCGGGATCCTTCGCTTTCTTTTTTTCCTATTCATCTTTCTCCGTCATTGCATTTTTTACCGGGGGAAGGGAGCTCGTAATGCTCAGGTCGGTAAGACACCATGAGGGCATCACTCCTTCCCATGTGGGAAGAATAGTGCAGACAATGGCGGCAGCTCTAGAATTGCCCGATCCGCCCATTTACACTCTCCCGCTGTCCCGCTCCGAGAAGGATTCAGCTGCTCCTGAGCTTCCCGGAGCAGTGGTGGTCGACTGGCGGAAAAACGGGTGGTTTGACTCCGGGGTTCCGCTTGAGTTCCAAGGGCCCTCCAGCTTGGCCTTTCGAAATGAAGAAGGGGCTGCCAGAGATGTTCGAACCTTTCAGGGTATGACTGAATCCGGGTGGGCGACACAAGATTTTCTTCCGGAATCAAGAGATGAGGTAGAGCTTTTCCCGTCCCGGACGGAAATGAAAATCCTGAGGCTCGGTTCTGCCACTTTGCGTCTTGGAGTTGCAGCCGTTGTTTTATTTCTTGGATGGACCGGGGTTCGCAGCCTTAAGATCATCAGCGACGAATCGTGGCATCAAACCGGTGAAGTATCCCGGGAAGGAAACAAGGTTCTATCTTCAGAAATTCGCAGGTACGAACAATGGAGCTCCCTGCTTGCTGACCGATCAAAGGCGTGGGTCTCGATGGAGCTGGTGAATCAGCTTTTTCCGGATCCGGAGAGTGTGATCCTGTCNGAAGCCAGTCACCGCGTCAGGCCTGAAGTGGCTCAGAACAAGGATACGAGCGCGGGGGTGGTCAAAGATTGGACGATCAGCGGATTCTCGGACACGGATGCGCTCAATCACCTCACAGTGATAAGCACTACAGAGGGAATGGGTAAGGTATTCGACAGTATTCATTTGCAGACCGGCAATGAATCTTTTCGCACTGATCTGGGATCCCGAACGCTCTTGGTGAATCTGCTGACCTCTGAGAACAAACGTTTCAAGCCCCTCATAGGAAAGAAACCGGAGGAGCGGTTTGCTCATAATTTTCGATTGACGATCACCCAGCGGATTACCGCCGAGGATCCCATTGCAATCCCCATAACTGCTGCGCCATGAATCCTCATTACAAGGACCCCGTTATCGTTTTCGGACTGGTAGTTCCGGTCTTTCTTGTGGTCGCTATTCTGGNTTTGGGATTTCATTTCCGTGGGAAACTTGAAACTACCTATGAGGCCAGAAAGAAGCACTACCACGCCTTTAAGAGCGTGGAAAAGGAGCGGCGAATGCTCGAACGCAAGGTGCATTCACAGGCNCCACACATGCATCGATGGATGTCTTTGTTTGAACAGCCAGCGGCTACCTCTGTGAACACGTTTTTCCGCGACTTTCAGAAAGATTACGACGCTACTCACTTCCAGCAGACGGCTTTTCGTCCTACCACTGTAGCGGGTGGAATTGGGGGTGCCAGTCAGCAGCCATCGGTCCAACTCCACTTCGCTTTTCGTGGTACCTACCGGGCTCTCCAAACCGCTTTTCTGGAGCTCGAAACAAAAATGCCTCAGCTCCAGCTGGACAGTATCAAACTTTCCAGAGCGTCGAACCAGAATGTTCTCAACGCAGCCGTTGTTTACACCACATGGCAGAAATAATGAAGACAACCTTCCCTATGCTTCTTTTATTTGCCGCTGCAGCGGTAGCCGGCGAGCCTTCCTCTGGTTCCAACTCCCGCTCTGCAACGATAACGCCAGCAAGGTTTATGGCAGATACAGTTGATGACCGGATTGCGGATTTGAAGAGGCGGCTTTCTATTACGGGGCGGGAGCGAGGTCCCTTTGGATTGTATCAGAATCCCGGGAAAGCACCGGTGATAAGCCGTTCTTCACGGGAAATTCCGAAAACATCGTTTCGAGATTTTATCAAAGACATACGAATTTCTCTCATAAACTCGCGGGAAAGGGAGTTTCTTGTTGGTGCTCGCCTGTTCCGCCTGGGGCAGGTCTTTCCCATTGTGCGAGGTGGAGAGAAAATATCCGTCAGGGTAGAAGCGGTTGGCCGTTCGATGGTAACGTTCAAGAACCTGCAAAGCGGTGAGGTAGCAATCCGTCGTCTCGATACGCTTCCCGATGGAGTCTCCGCAGCCGGACAACCCCTGCGGTTGCAGGGAATCACACTTCGCGAGAAGAGCGAGGTTGAGCCTCTGCGCATTGAATCCAATTCTCCTCCGCCGTTGCCGTAGGGAGTTCAAGATCTATCAAGAAAAATTCATGAAAAATTACAACTTCTTGTTTTCCCTCCTGCTGCTCAGTGCGGCTGTTGCTTTCGGGCAACAGGTGCCGGAGCAGGTTTTTCCTGATGATCCAATTGAACCCCTTCCAATCGTTGGACCACCTGCGGTTGAACCTGCCGCTCCAGAACTGTCTGATCCTCCTGTTGAACCGTTGGATACAGTCGCTGAAATGGTTCCGATTGCAGTTCCTGCCTCGCCAGCTGCCTTGCCTTCTGTCAGCAAGGACNTGNCTGAGCTCCCTCCTCCACCTCCACCTGAGGAGAGTGTCGATGAGCTTGGCGTTCCGGGTGATACCGCCGGGCAGATCGATGAAAGTAATGGGGAATACCTGATTCGAGATGCTGCAATCAACGACATCTTCCAGATGCTGGCCAAGCGTGCCAATAAGCAATACTTTCACAATGTCAGTATCTCGGGACCGGATTTCAACGTAAGTGGTCACCTCAACAGCGGGAATCCACTTGAGCAGATGGAGGAGCTGGCCTTCCAATATGGGCTTACCCTCTATACCAAGGGCAACACGGTCTATGCCTTGAACAATGAGCAGCTGAATCGGTTACCGGCAGAGGAGTGGCACTACCAGCTTCGATACTNGCGTCCGACGGATATCGAGCAGATCAAGGGGCTGATCCAGCCGATGCTTTCTCCCACTGGCATCGCAAACTACGAACCCAAGACCAACACGATCATCGTCGTGGACACAGCGCATCAGGTTGAGCGTGCAAGGAATCTTCTCACCTCGGTGGATAAGGCAAAGGGACAGGTGGTGATTGAGGTTAAAATCCTCAGTGTCAATAGCAGTGCGGGTGAGAAGAAGGGTGTGAACTGGGCGTCCAGTCTCGGTGCTAATGGAATTCCACTGGAGACTATTACGAGCCTGAATGCACTGTTCGGGATTGACAATGCGCTCTCCGCGACAGGCACCCTGGGGTCCGGGTCTGTTCTTCGAGGTGCTGATACATCTAACAGTAATACGATAGTTCTCTCCCCGGTTCAGATGGGTGGTGTTCTCCGTGCCCTGCAGCGAGGGGGGCTCGTTACTCAGACTTCTAANCCTACGCTGATCACGGAGGATAATGAAAAGGCGACGATCTCACTTATTGATCGCGTTCCNATCATAACGACCACAATTAGTGAAACAGAAGTCAGTAATCAGGTAACCGAGGAGGTCAGGTATTCAATCGACTCGAAGGACCCGACAGGGGACCCCTCTACTACACGGGAAATTGGAGTTACGGTTGCGGTGACTCCGACATTACTTCCGGATGGTACAATTCGTATGCAGATGCGCCCCCGNTCTGCCCAGGTTGTCGATGAAATCGTCGGTCAGAGCGGCAACCGATATCCCCGAGTCTCAGAATCGATGATCGAGAGTATTGCGCGTATTCCCGATGGGCACTCGCTCGTTGTTGGAGGGTTTTACGGGCAAGTGAAAACCAAGGACAGCAACAAGATCCCGATCCTTGGAGATATTCCGGGGATTAATTTTTTCTTCAAGAGCAAGGAGGCCGCAAAGGAAACCTCCAGTCTTGTCTTTGTGGTAACACCTACCTCCTACAACCCGGGAAGTACTATCGAGAATGGTGTAACCAGCAGGGCGATTCGGGANAATGTGAGTCTCAAGCCCGATCATGACTGGATAGAGCCAGCCCTTCCGGGCCCTGCCCATGAGCCTAACTGGCAGAGGGCAGTTGAGGACTTCCGTCCCGGCCAGAGAGATCACCGGCCGACGGCTGACGAGCTCAAGGCAGACCTTGAGGGGTCTTTTGAGAAAAAGGCCAAAAGCGGCCTTCACAACGGACGTTTGAAATTTCTCCGCAAGCGCTAGAGAGCATGCAGGCCCACGCCGAAAACCAAGCTGAAGCATACAGTGCTCTTGCAAGTGCAACTGTCTNAAGGGCAACTGACCCTGAATGCCTCAGCCAGACCTGCAGACTTCTTGATGATCACGACCTGGCAACTCCAGCAGAGCTGAAGGAGCTAGCGCATCATGGACAGGGGCCATTGCAGGGTCCGAGGCCATGGGACCCTCTTGAATTCCTCGCTGCGCTGAGAATTCGGGATCCTGACGCCCGAGCACAGGAGGTGGAACGTCTTGGAAGGGCCCTGTCCCACTCACTGGGGCAGGCTTTGACGCTGATTCCTTTTGCCAGCAAGATGCCAACACCNTCCGCTTTTTATGACCTGAACGACAGTCTTCTCCTTGAGTGTCGCAAGTTGATGACTCCGGTGCTTTTCGCAGAGGAGTCAGAAGTCATTGGGATCGGCTCTATTAACCCGGTAGCTTCTAGGATTTCTGCACGAACCATAATGAAGTTCATCGCAGAAAAGACAGGAACCACCCCCATGGTCTCAACGGTCCTCCTGCATCATGAGGGATGGATTTCACTCTGCCAGCAGCAGTTCGGAATATGATCGAGTTTGANGGCATCCAATTTAATGATTTTATCAGCGGTCGAATCATGGCCGCGCTGATTGAGCACGATTCGTCTCTGGACGAGCTTGGTCACGATCAGGTGCCAAACAGGGTTTCTCGGCCGCTCTTTATGTCGGCTATAGCGCAGGTTAACAGCTTGCCCTTTCTGCCTAAGGTGGCTGAGTTCTGCGATGCCTCGCTGCTGGATGCATGTGATCCCGCCCTTATGACGAGGGGAGGGTTTACCCCTCTCTGTATTCATGGGGGTCGACTGTTGGTAGCGATATCAAACCCTTGGAGCTCCGTGCCGGATGAATACCTCTCTCCGCGGTTTCCGTCGCTGCAGATCGAAAAGGTTGTAACGCTCAGTAGTGAAATCAGTCGTGCAATTGAACGTGTCACTACGACCCAGGGTCCAAATCGTTCTCAGCTTGAGTCGATCGACGTAGAGGATATCGACGAAGGTCTGCAGGATTTTGACGTTACTATTGAATATGATGAGCCGATTGCACAACTCGCGGCCACTATTCTTGCCACTGCAACCAAGCTGAGAGCCTCTGATATTCATTTCAAGGTCGAGAAAGAGTCCTTCTACTACTGTTATCGTATTGATGGGGATCTGGGGGACAAAGTGGAGATGCCGATGAAACTCAAGGATCGGATCGATGCCTTTTTTCTGAATTTAATGAAGTTGCCAGCGGAAACGCGCAACACGACACCAGGAATATCAGGACGATTTACAATCGCGTATTATCACCGGCCGATTGATATCCGGTATGAACGCCATCGGACCTACCGGGGATACCATGTCACGATGAGGCTTCTCGATAAGAGTCACATCAATGTCAAACTGGGAAAAGGTTCTCTGGCCTTTGATGATGAAACTCTCTTTGAGCTCAACAGAGTGATGGAGATTCCGGCTGGAATTATCGTTATGAGTGGACCGACAGGCTCGGGAAAATCCACAACATTGAATGCAATGCTGCGGGAGCTCAACCGCCCCGAGGTAAATATTCTGACTCTGGAAAATCCGGTGGAGGATGAAATTCCGGGGGTGACTCANTGTGACTTGAAAAATTCATCGGAGTTTAAACCGATGATCACAAGTTTCATGCGTAGTGACCCTGATATAATTCTTATGGGGGAAGTTCGCGATACAGAATCTGCTGAGCTGGCCATTGAGGCTGCGGTTACCGGGCATAAGGTTTTGACCACGATTCATACACCTCGCGCCTCCCAGATAATTGAGCGCTTCGAACAGCTTAAGATCGAGCGCTGGAAAATTGCCCAGACCCTCAAGGCAGCATGCGCGCAGCGTCTGATCAAGGTGCTTTGCCCGGAGTGCAAAGTTCCCATCGAGGGTATCGGTGAGAAAGAGAGGCGGCTTTTCAACCTCGGAGAGGAGTGGGCTGAGCGGTCGTTGTTTGTTGGGAGATCGGGTGGGTGTTCCGAGTGTCGTGAAACTGGCTACAGTGGGCGGACTGCAATCGTCGAAATTATCCCGATTACCCCCCGGGTTTCTGATTTGCTTTCGAAGGGAGAGATCAGTCCATACGACCTCGAAATGATGGTTTTGAAAGATGGGACGCTTCCCAATCTGCGGCGGAGTGGGCTTCGTCTTCTGGCTGATGGACAAACTGACCTGANAGCGATCAGTAAAACAATCGATATGACCTACTCTGATGAATAACGGAACCATCACGACCAATACGGGGAATTTCTCCCCTGCTGCATCACGTCATGCTGCAAGGGCTGAAAAAGTGAGCAAGGTGCAGAGATTCAAAAAAAAGGATTTAATTCACCTTTTCAGAGGTCTTTCCTCGATGCTGAAGGCTCAGATTAATACCTCNGATGCTCTTAAATATTACGGGCAGGGTCTGCCCAACAAGGTCATGGCATCCACTCTCGAGAACATTCGTCTCGATACAGAATCCGGAATGTCGATCCACGAAGCATTCCGTAAGACNAACCGGTTTGACGATATGACGATCGGATTGATTCAGGCGGGGGGTGATTCTGGTCAATTGAATCGCGCTTTTCGGGAGCTGGCCGACCGCTTGAAAGCAGAGCTCTACTTTAAGAAGCAGATTCGTAAGGCAGTTCTTCTTCCGGGAATCGTCATCTCAGTGCTGATTGGTGCCTTCATTGTCTCACAGGTCAAGATCGTGCCTCAGGTCGAAGGAATGCTCGAGCAGGTTCGTCAGGCACCAGACGGTCTGACCGCGCTCGCGTTCAAGGTAAGTCATGCAACTCAAATCCTTTGGCCCTTCGTTGTGCTCATTGCTCTGGTGATTGGAGTGCTCATCTGGCGTTCGGAAGGAACCCGTAATGTTGTTACCTCCTTAGCGATGTCCAAGTGGCGCTTGCTAAGCCAACTGATCATGAGTCTCAGGCAGATGACATTTCTTTCCACCATGGAGCTTCTTTACTCCAACGGAATTAATCTCTCAAAGTCGATGCGCGTTGCAGCTAATTCGGTCAAATCTACACCGCTATTCCCAGAGATTCGTAATGCGGCCGAACAGTATGAGCACTCCGGTGTTCCTCTTTCTGTAGCCTTCAGCAAATTCACTTCAGTAGATGAACAGGTGGTTCATATGATGTCGATCGGGGAGAGGTCTGCTTCGATTGACAATCAGCTGAAAATGCTGGCGGACATGTATGAGGAAGAGTCGGAAAACTATATGAACGACTTTACTCAGGTACTGAACTTTGTGGTGCTTCTGATGGCGGTTTCGTTGATCGCGGCGGTTTTCATCGGGACTTTTCTCCCCATCTTTCTCATGGGTCCGAAGATGATGCAAAGTGGTATCTAACCTAGAAGATTTATGCAACTGACTCAAATAGACCGCTGGCTGCGCGAAAGATTTATCTATCAGACTCACGTCTACACGATGCGGCTTCCGGAATCAGGCCTTTCTAAGCGGGTCGCTATCGAAGAGCTTGAGGAGTCCGCCGGCCGGCGTTACCGCTACCGCCTTATTGTGAACGCGAAAAGGGATCTTGAATCCCTGCTGACAGCTCTCCGGTCTGGAAACCAGATGTTTGTGACAAGAATTGTTGAAAGAGATCCATGGTATCGACCGATCATTGCGCCTCGTGGAAAGAGTTTTTTCTTTCGGACATTCTGGTGGTCTGCGGTTGCTGGATTGGTCGTGATCGCGCTGGGGGTGGGTTACCAGGTAAACTCTGATGCGGAGCTTAAGGCCGAGATCATGCAATCGGTTGATACCTTGTTAGGAAAATAGNTTTGGATCATCCAACCGTGAAATTTTTTCCATGAAAATACATACTCGCTACGGGCTTTCACAACGAGGAGTGACCCTCGTGGAACTGACAGTCGTGATTTTCGTTATCCTCAGTATCATGGGGGCAACGATGTACTTTGCGGGAAACATCGGGGAGTGGAGCAAGGGCAAGAAGGCTGCTGCGGCTCTCCGTGAGGTCTTTGTGGCACAGCGGTCCTATCTGGCGGATAATCCAAGGCAGCAGGTGGCATCGATCACAGGAAATGATTTGATCCAATATCTTCCGAGTGGAGGCTCCCTGCTTCCCCGCGTGGAAGATCTTAACGGGAACAGTCTTTCATATGATGTCACCAAGTCACCTCCTGTTCTGACAGAGTTAAGTGGAGTAGTTTATGACCCGTCGGGGTCTCCAACAGACTCCCTTTGGGATGTAGGCGAATGAAGAATTTACATATATACTGGCTGGTCGTAATCAGCGTAACGATCGTCCTTCGGCCGGTTGAGGTGCTGGCTGAACAGGATGTTCTTCCTGAAGGTTTTCGATTCGCCGGGAATTACCGATTCGATAAGCGTGTAAAGATCCGGGATGGGGTATCGCTTAATATTCCGAGTAAACCTTTTTACTGTCGTGTCTATACAGATGGGATTTCGGTCAGGGTTTATGGAGATAGATCGCAGANAAGTTATACTTCCTTCGCGATTCATCGTAATGATGGAATTCTGACGGGTGCTGGTTCGGAGAAGATGGAAACTCTTCCCGGATTGCAGGCCTATTCTCTGGTAGGGAATGTGCTCCGGCAACTCACCCTCACAGAGGACCGATTGATAGTAACTAAATTCCCTGCGTTTTCGGATGTGGTAGAGGTCACCTACGCCAATAGGCGAATCTCCCTCAATCCAGAGAGATAGCCATTTTCTATGAAGCTGTAATGAAAAAGGAAGTATCGAGCGATATAGCCGTCCGGANTGAGGGTGAAGTAAGGAGAGCTGAGGCAAGTCCTTGTTCGCCCATCGAGTTCTCCGCTCCATCCAAATGTCAGCATTGCAGAGTTTCTCGATGGTATCCACCCATGCTACTTGCGAGCACTGTCCTGACGACAGTATTTTTCTGGATGTATATTACCAAGCCGGTTTTTTCCCCGGTCTCGCCTCCAGCCCCTAACTCGACCATCCAGGGGCAGGATCAGATACAAGCGGATGAAACGAAGCTCCACTTGGTCTCTCAGAGCAATTTGGATCCCGGGACATCTACGCTTCCGGGGGATCTTCAGAGCCAGCCGATGGGCACCGACCAAGAGGAGATTTCCGGGGACCGGTTAAGGCCCCTCATTATCAAAAGAAATGGCCCCTCACTCTTTCGGCCGTTCACCCAAGAGGCCTCCTCTGGGCCTTCAGCCGGAGAGGCTGATTCCAGAATTAGAAAAAGCGGACCAGTGAGCGATAAGCGGCCGGAGAAGGCTGAAGTAAGCGGTGGGGAAAGTGGGAGCTCTGATAGTGAGAGTTCATCGGCAGAACGCTCGGATTCGGGAGATCTTCATGTCCATGCATCCATCATGGGTGAATTCATGGTCTCAAAGCGACAGGCAGGAGCAAATCATGTGATTGAGCGATGAGGATTTGTTTTTTTCAGATTATGACTTCTGCGGCTCTTTTGGGAGTGATGTCTGGTGCAGCATTGATCCATGCCCTGCAATTCGTAGAGAATGACTGGATTGAGGAAAGGCCGGTATTTGCTCAGGAGGAGAGACCGAAAAACGAGACGGGTATATCAACTGTCGATGGCCATGAGCAAAGCGGGCTGGTGGCTTCGCCATCTTTGCCTGATGACAGGACTTTGACTTTGAGTGCTCTCGAGGAAATCGTGGGTCAGTTACGGGAGCTAAACTCAGCGAACCTTGAATTACGGAATATCAACGTCGCGCTTCAGGAGCAGCTAAGCGAAACCAACCGCGATTTGAATGAACTCCAGTTTCGTGTAGATACACACAGCGAGTCGTTTCGTCCCCTCAGAGCATCGTCCAACGAGGCATCGCTATTGTGGAATTCGATTAGCTCTCAAGAAAACCTTCATCCCCTCCTTCCTCCAAAGGAGTGAGGCACTTCCGTCCTCGGGAACAGCCTCNCAGCGTATCACGAGCTGCTGATTACACGAATGCCTCCATTGAGCAATTTCTGGNTCAGTCAACCTGCTCAATGACCACAAGCCAGTTCATCTGACTTATGGGAGGAAGCTGCTCTGGTTCAGTAATCGAATAAAGATCAGCTTTAATCTTACCGGCGAGGACTTCGTCATTCGCACCAGAACGCAGGTCGAGGGGACGTGCGTTTTTATNACTGTCTTTGCCAACATGGTTAACCTGCCCTTTGAGGGTGATGTTCATGGGTTGGTCACGGATTCCAAAACGTTTCTCCGGGGTAAAAAGGGACATTGCAGGAAATACTTCCTGTCCCTGAGCATCAATCCCGCGGGCGACGATATTGACGTCATTTACCAAGTAGGTTCGAAAGGGTGTCACTAGTGAAAAGCCAGTGGAGAAAGAAGTGAGGTCCCTTGTATCCCGCAGGACCAGAGCGATATCAGTGGAAAGAGACGGGATATTGGGCTTACGGACTCTGATGTTATCCCGATAATTCGCGTTCACCATCAGGGAATTGTTCACGGCGGTGGAATCGCCTCCAATCGATCGAAGAAAGGCAGGCAACCTTTCGACATAAACAGTAAGGGCCTGCCGCTGAATACCGTCACTTTCAAGGTGAAACGGGAATAAGGCACCCTTNGCGGTTCCCGTAGTCGGCCAATTGTTTCCGCGCGTATACACGANTTTACGATCAATTCCGCCTGCGAGATAGGTAAACGAAATAGAGGTTGGCGTTTGATCCTCAGGCGAGAGGGCATCCTCCACTCTCAGCTTCATGACGGTTTGCATGGCGGGGCGGCTATAATAGTTCCAGCCAGTCGGGGATCCGGAATTTTGGTCGTCAACGCCCTCAAGATCGTCAAAGGCATCTCGCCCGCGAGCAATTGGGAGAAAGGCGACAAGGCCGGAATCCGAAGAGCTGGAAATAGGATAAAAAGCGGTATTCTCAGCCTCATACTGCTCTCTGGAGGGAAGGTCTCCTGTGAGGCTGTCCAAGGCGACCCCTCCTACCGATGACTCATCNGCTAAGGAAATTCCCCGACGCGCGGCTAGCCGGTCCAGCTGAACGCTTCCCTGAGCTGACGCACGAGTGGCAAATACTCCACCTGAAATCCGAATGTCGCTCCAATCGGAACCGTCTTCATGTTTCCCAAGGATCGCACTCCCCGCACTTCCAAGAGCCAGCTGAGAGGGAACCTCGTAGATAGAGAGGATAAAATTCTTCCTGATGGTGGAGACTCCGGTGGATGATTTTGAAGTTTCGCCAGAGGCGAGCGAGAAGGCCCACCAATTACGCTTCGCGACGAAATTTCCTGATTGAGCAACATAGCCAAAATGAACATCAGGGTAAGGCACGACCTTGAACTGTCTTCCGTCAGAATATGTTTTTTNCACGCTGATGATAGGGCGGTCACGATCCATCTTTTCAATCTCGCCATCTGCTATTCTCAGCGATTCGGGGTATGCCTCCCCTAGAAGACGACTTGTATCGTTCGTGCCAGCATTCACGTAGAAAGAATTGATGGCTGGTTGGCTCTTGATACTGGCAATAGTATTTTTGAGATCTCCTTGATTGCCGTCACCTGTATTTCCGGAAATCGACTGCCCATGGATTCCAAGAACTCTTGCCTGCTCCACTGGTAAAGCCTTCTCAGTGTTGGCTTTCGTCAGCGCGCGCTCAAAGATCCATTGCCAGCGTGAAGGGACTTCGTTACCCGAGGAATTGGAATTCGCCATCATGTTACGGATCGCGCTGTTGGGGACTTCAGTGAGAACAGAGCGGAGAAAAGCTTGTTCGCGGTTGGTGTAGTCCACCCTGATCTGGGCCTTCTTTTGGATCTCCTGATTCCGAATACTATGGCGAAAGGATGCCGTTAGCATAAGCAACATGATTGAGGCTAGTGTCACGACAGACAGAATCGATATGTAACCAGGTCGAAAATTTCTTTTCATGATGATTGGGAATGATGTCGAATTTACATTCTAGGGGTGCCGGAATAGGTGATGATTTCGCCGGCCGGCCCCGTGAGGCGCATCCGGAACACCCCGTTTTCAACGAAAAATCGGGCGTCGTCTACCTGCCGGGAGATGAGCCAATCTGGATTTCCTGCTTCTGCTATAGAGGCGTCGGAATCCATGTTGTAATAGGCAAGCACATCCTGTTCCCCCTGGGATTCGAACGAAATCATCCCAAGGTTTTTGGAGCCATCTGGATTCATGAATCCAAGAACCAGGACCTTGCCGTTATCTGTAATCGCGTTGGCTCCTGCGATCGCATCGCCAAGATTGGCGTGGATGCGGTAGGCGTCAGCACGCGAGAGAATCTGAGTTACGGTATTGTTTATCTGGGGAGCATCATCAACGAGGAATTTTTGAGCACGGATGATCCGATGGAAGGTCACCTGTTGCTGCAGGAGGGTCATCATGATAGCTGCAATAGCGAGGGCCAGACCGATAGCGGTAGCGAGCTCTGGCAGGGTGAAACCACGACGGAATGCGCATGGATTTCCGGGTTTGAGGATAGAGGTCTTCATTGGGTCCGTACTATTGTTCTCGATTTGACGTAGTCTCTTCCACTTATCCTGTATGTGACATGACTTTGGAGAATCCATGTCTGCATCTCAGCCGGGTTGGTTGCAGTTGTTGCCTCGCCTCCGAAAGCGGGAAGATTGTTTCCGTCAGGCATTCTTGTCCGGATGACATTTCCGGTGAGGGTTCGTCCACCTGGAAGAGTTCCGAGAGTAACGAGGTCCTCAGATTTTGCGGGATAGACTGGCCAGGGAGAAGAGGATCCAGTCAGGCTTTCGAACGGAATCCGTTGAGCGAATGCCTTCTCATAGGAGAGGTAAGCATCAGATACATTTTGCACCATGGTCCACTGGCGAGGGGCGAGAATGTTCATGGTTCCTTTCAGGATTATCAGGCTGACAACCAGAAGGAGCGAGAGGGCGATGATGGCCTCGACAAGAACGCTGCCACGCTTTGACCTGATTAAGTGGGAACTGTTGCTGATGAACTTGAATTGAAATTGATTTGCTGTAAGCTGCGGGTGGCTGTGAGTCGGTTTCTTATCTGCACTATTCTCATTCATGGGATTGGCTTTTTGCAGGCCGCTGAGCCGTTGCTTCCGCCTTTCGGGCTGAAGTGGGGGGACTCTCCCAATGGCCTCGTTGAATGGGCTTTGCGCTCCAGCCTCGACCAAACTGTTAAAGCACCGGCGTCCGACCCTCGTTTGAAGGTTTTGCTGGTATCCTCTCCCAAGGGACCCTTGCCGGGTCATGAAGCGACCACGCTTGAGGCTCGCTTCATTGATGGCAGGCTTTTTGAGGTCACTCTTCACTACACTTATCCGGGAAGAGAGAGTACTTTTGTTCGTGGACGGTTCGCGGAGCTGAAAAGAATTCTCGCCCAGCGGCACGGGCCATTGGGCCTTGGTGCAAAAACTCGCAAGCAGCCTCTCGAAGGTGTGTCTTCCAGCTCGATCGCCTACCAGCGGGAGCCTGCGGCGGGGCGGATTCTCATGCTGGTTTTGACAGAGGTTGTCGACACGAAGCGTGGAGATCGTTCGGCGAGATTCTCTGTAGTTTATCATAACGGCGGAATTGTCGAGAGTGATGCGCCTCCGGTAATTATCCGTAGAAGTGAAATTGGTTCTCCGCAGAAGCCCTAGGCTCTCCGGGGAGAGGTGAGAGTGAGTGGTTCGAATACGTGTTAAAGGAATCAGGGACCGGAGAGCGTTTCGGACTCCTTTGTCAGTTCATTGGACGGATGAATCCATTTTTCCCAGGGTCCGGCCGGGACTTCGGAATCCTCCACAAATTTCCAGTCCACTTCAGCATTACCTCGCATCTTAAGGAAGTCACGGACGGCGGGACTTACATCGATACCTGCATTCTGATTGCGGTTGGGTCGAGGCTGTTCGCCCTGAAACACATAGGGCCAGTCGTCTACCGTGAAAGGACCAACGTCTTTCCATTGCGCGTAGGCAATCCTTCCGTTGTGGTGGATCGCGACCCATCGATTGTGACAAACAGAGATTCCAGAGCCTCGATACCTTTGCCAGAACCATGGGATAATTGAAGAAGCCTCGGGGCGGTGACTGCTCCCTGCGACGAGGTCATTATAGGGGAGAGCTACGTAAAAAGGATTAAGCTTTGGGTCAAAACCAGCGGGTAGAAATGCGTTTCGCTTGAAAGGATGATCATAGCCTCCGAAATTCTGTTCCCAGTTAGGATCCCATGAACTTGCGGTATTAGGAGTTGGATTTCCGGGCGTTGAGCGCTCTCCGACCCAGAAAACCGTGGCTCTGATCTGGTAGTGCCATGGGTTGCTCTTCACCTTCCAAGGAGGAGGGGCTTCGTCGACGATTTGGGCAACGGGCGGGCCAAGGTAAGGATTGTTTCGGGTAGAAAGAGATACCCTGCGATCCGTGAGAAACTCTTCATGAATCCGGGCCGTACGTTCGATCGTTGTAAGAACGTTACCTGTCGCCAAAGAATTAAAGAGGCTCAGAAGTCCACCCAGAATTACGGCCACAAAGGATGGGGCCGAAATCGCATGATGGATTCCAGAAAGAGTCATCTTGTAAGGGAGAACTAATAGTAAGTATTATAAAATGTTTTAGAGGAGTCAATCATATGGGGCGTCAGGAGAGAAAAAACCCGAGAAGAACGTAAATTTAGCGCCGGGTCTTCGGCGGGGTGTTCGCTAACTGACGAGCACTTGGATTTTGAAGCCGGTTGTTTCTGGATCTGAGAATTGAATCAGGGCCTATTTTACCCTCAAATTCATGGATTCTCTTGGAAGTTGGGGAATCCTTGAAAAGAGATCGACCATTGGAAGACAGGAGAGGGGAGGAGTTTATAGAAGTTGAGGCCCCACCAGCTTGGGACGGTTCAACAGAGCCAAATTGAGAGCCAGTTTTTGAGACGAAGTGCAATTTTTTAGGTATCTTAAGCCATATTATTAAGTAATTTTAATATTTATATTGATTAAGAGGTCATTTTTTGTAATTTTATTGGGAATTCGAAAGGATTGTACAAGTTCACCCCCGCACGCATGACAATAAAAGCAGCTCAAATGGCACTCTTCCTCGCCTTGGGATCCTCTCTTCTTGGCGATACTGTTACCCCACTCTCCAACGCCGGTAGTAGCGGACACAAGGATCCCTATACGCCGGTCGGATCGATCTCAGTGACTCCAACTGTTGTTCAGCCCGGGGTGCGCCCTAGAATGGTTTGGGGCATCAGGTATCCCGAGTCGGTCGCGGATATCAGCGAGCTGGACCCCAATGGAACCATTAATCTTCAACAAAGGGTAGATCTCAAGATTCGGGTGATGGGGGTCGCTTTGCAAGCGGGCTCAACTCAGCTGCCTGCTGCTCTCTGGGTGAGGGTTGGCGCTTCAGCGCCATGGGAATTAATATTTTACGGAAGGGCGGGGGACGTGCAGCCTGATGAAGTCGTGTTTGAGAAGAGCGGTGTTCCGGCAAACACCCAGATTGACTTCTCTGCACGAAGCCAAACAGCCTCAGGCGCATGGTACGAAACACAGTCAACTTCTGGGTCCAGCCTGTCCGTAATCGGAATGGTTAATGGAGACAAAGTCCCTGACTTTGTTCCCGCCTACGAGCAGGGACGTATCGAGAGCTTCATGACGCAGTTCCTCGATGAGGAAAACCATGTCGTGCTTGGCCCCCGCGACGTGATCCACACCTTTGAGCTGGGCACTAGTAGCCCCGGAGCGTGGTGGTTCGATATGCAGGATATCGTGTGTATGACAACCCTTTGCCAGGTCGAAGAGGAGCAAAGTGGTGTCGATCGTAGCCAGCTCGAAACGGACTTTGCGCAAGGGAGAATTATTCAGGTGACCGCGGGAGCCGTTGATGATCGGGGGGTGATCAAACCAGGCAGGAGATAACCAGACAGGTTGATTCCGAACTTCCTTATTTTTCCGACGTTAACCCAGTTTTATAATGAAACATTATTTAGCCTCACTTCTCGCATTTTGGCCTTCTTTCTTGCAGGCCTCTCCTGAGGAATATGTCAACTTCGTCCGCCAGATACAGCAGGATAGCGGAGTAGAATGGGATATGGGCATTGGCTCCAGCGGGGTGAAGATTTCCCCCACCGGTGTAAGTTCCGCAGGCTCTTTCTTTGAGCTGTGGGCCATCCACGACCAGAGTATTACAGAGTATCGTTTAGACGAGCAGTATGTGACAGCATACACGCCGAACGCGGCGATCACGATCCTTACAGGAGATCCCTATAGGGCGGTTGCGCGAACCCGCGTTGACCAGCCGTTTCAGGTCCATATCTCTGTCAGGGGCCTGATTGATGAAAACGACCCAAACTACGCGACCGCACCAGATGCTGCAAAATGGGTGGACTATACCAACTACGCCTTTGCTTATCCTCAAGGTGTTTACAGCTTTGAAGGAATAAAAAATCCGGTAGGAACAGTTGTCGCGGAAGGCTACATGGAGCAAACGGCCAATACTACCGTTACGTTCTCTGCCACGAATCTTACGGGACCCGACTTGACGCGAGTTAGTGGCGAGGAAGTGTTCACGATTACCGCACAAGCTGATTTTGGGGTCTCCGCGACCATTCTGGATTCTGAAAAAGTACAAATCTGGCCAATCGCTACAGGCGAAATCACTGGGCTCACCCCATCCAGGTATTACGAGGAGGTTCCTCCTGTCTCGATCAACCTTGAGAACCTCTATCCGGATAGCACGACATATCTCAGGGTTTACGAGGGGCCCAGAAGAGAGTTTCCCGGTAAAACAAAAACAGTGAATTCAAGCTACGTGATCATCGAGGACTCAATTCCCCGGAATCGTGATCTGACCGTCAAGGGCATCGATCAATATTTCACAGAAGAGGGACTTCATACTATCGAATTACTGCATAGGACCCCATTCGGCACGGATCTTCTCGATTCTGCTGAGGTGAATGTTGACCGCACTATTGAAATTAATGGCGGGGTCGTCGTTCAGGAGTAGGCCTCCTGAGCTTTAGTTTCCGCAAAGCGAGATGTGTGAGATGAAAACGATAGGAGCTGTAGTTTTGATGGCCGCTCTGGGCCTTGGTGTCGGGGAAGCAGTTGAACCCGTCAGTCTTTCCTCCGGTGGAGCAAGGGGGAAGGAGAGAATCAAGGTGCGTCCCAGGATGACGCATGAACAACTTTCCAAGCTACAGAGGCCCCGTGATCCAAGCGTAAAGGAACGAAAGGTCCGGCTTGCGGACATCGAGCAGCCCAGAACTGATAAACTGAATCCGGAGGTGTCTTCGCAGTTGGAAAGACGGAGGGAAAGTCTGGTGGCCCGGTCGACGATCGTCAGTAGTTCCTCCAGCTGGACCATTCTGCCTCGGGGGTCGGTGTTGCTTACGCCTCCCCGATTCAAAGCCCGGGTTGACAGTGAGCGCAGGGGAAAGCTGATCTCATGGCGGGACTTCTATGCTAAAAATGCATCATGGATCCGCTTGCTTCCCGTAACCCTTGATCAGGCGACGGGACGTGTTCCGTTGACGGAAGACTATCTTTCTTCTCTGAAGCGCACGGGGCTTCTCGTTGTAGCAGTTTGTGAGGGAGGGCCAATTTCAGTCCGTCTCCCGGAAAAGGGCAAGGAGTTGCCTGAGTTGGCTCGACCCGTCAAGGCGGCCGACTGGAAAGCACCTGCGAGGCGATAGCAGTCTTAACCCGGACGGTCTCCTCGATTACCTCGAGGCGAGGGCTTCCACTTAGCACCCAGGATGGGGGTGACGGCCGGAAGTTGCAGAAAAGCTTGAGGGTCTGCTCTTGAATTCTCTAAGCTGTTCAGTGATACTTTGAGAGTGGAAGAGGCCACTCTGCAGTTGCAGCTTTCCTTTAAAGAGGGAAAGGGTCATGAAGTACGGAGGCAAAGACGGGTATCCGGAAAAGACCTTGAGTTAACAAACAGGGCAGGGCGACTTTGCGCTGAGTTGGGTCTCAGCTTACTCGCTCAGAAGGTTGGTGTCCGATGGAATGCCCGGATGAGGTCGACAGCCGGACGGGCCACGTGGCCTGATGCTGTGGTAGAATTAAATCCTGCCCTGCAGACTATATCACAGGATGAAATAGAGCGTACGTTTCTGCATGAATTGGCGCATCTGGTCGCTTACGAGCGAGCAGGCCGGAGGCGAATACGGCCCCATGGTCCTGAATGGCGCAGGGCGTGTTGTGATCTCGGAATTCCTGGAGAAAAAGCGGGACACACCCTTCCTTTGCCCACGCGGACCATAAGGCGGAAATGGCGCTACTTCTGCCCTGGCTGCTGGGCGGTGTTTGATCGAGTTCGGAGAATGAGGGGTACTTCAGCTTGCTATAGTTGCTGCCTGAAGCACAATGGCGGAGCGTATCATGAGCGCTTCCGGTTTGTGGAAAAGCGTATTTCCTGAGCTGCGTTATTTCCCCGCCAATTGTGGGAAGAGGTTGAGTACCGCCTGCGGAAAGGTTTTGGGCCAGCCCTCGTTGGAGCGAGGGGGGCCCGAATTTGAGCGTCCTGCTTGAATGGCGTGGTGAAGGTCTGCAACAAGATCTTCCACAACTTCGGGGAACTCAGCTTGCAGGTTGGTGGTTTCGGCGGGATCGTTTGCGAGATGGAATAATTGAATGGGAGGAAGTGACTTGTCCTTGAGAGCCTTGGCGGGCCTCGGAGAGGACCAGCCTCCTGAACCAGGGCAGAGGCAGAGCTTCCATGGCCCTTTGCGAATCGCAAATGAGCCATTTATGGAGTGGTGAATGGTATAGGGTCGAGTTGGAGTCTGCAGATCGGGGTTACCAAGGGCTGCAAGGAACGAAAAAGAATCCTCTGCAGCATTTTGAGGGAACTTGCGGCCTCGAGCACCAAGAATATCGGCTACCGTGGCGAAGTAGTCTGTGGTGCATACCGTCAGGTCGCAGGAGCTTCCTGCACTTACACGGGCGGGCCACCGCACAAGAAAAGGAACCCGGTGACCTCCCTCGTAGATGTCTGCCTTATGGCCGCGCCAGTCTCCATTAGGCTTGTGCCCTTGAGAGACAAGTTTCGGGATGCCTGCGGCAGGAGAGCATCCGTTGTCCGTGGTAAAGATCAGGACGGTATCCTCAGCGACCTTCTGCTCCGTCAGTTCCTGCATGATCTGGCCGACAACCCAGTCTGTTTCCATGACGAAGTCTCCATAGCGTCCGAGAGGTGATCTACCCTGCCACTTTTTTGAAGGGACGATCGGGGTGTGAGGGCTGGTCAGAGGCAAATATAAAAAGAAGGGAGAGTTGCTGCTCACCGCGTCCTCGATGAAGGCTCGTGATTCATGCGCGAAGTCAATGAGGCAGTTCTTTGCCTCAAAGTCAGAGGCGGCCGGACCTTGTCGATTCCACCCCTTACTCACCGTGGGGATCACGGTGACTCTGTCGTTACGCAGGTAAAGGTAGGGCGCCATATCGAGCGAGGCCGGGAACAGGAAGTCTTCGGTAAACCCGAGCTTCAGAGGCCCTTGTTGAGGAGGCTTGGCAAAGTCGATATTCCAGCACGTGCCTTTGGTTGGTCCAGAAGTCGCCTTTGCAGGTGTTTGCAACATATGCCAATTCAAACCCAGGTGCCATTTTCCAACCACGCATGTTCGGTATCCCCGATCCTTAAGAAAGCCGGCAATTGTTTTTCGTGCCGGGTCCATGATCGAAATATCTGGGGGGAAGAGGACGCCTTTCTTCAGTCGAGATCGCCAGTTATATCGACCCGTCAAGATCCCATATCGGGTTGGTGTGCACACTGAAGAAGTGGTGTGAGCATCGGTGAAGCGCATTCCATCCGCTCGAAGCTTGTCGAGATTGGGAGTAGGAATCTTCCCTCCAGCGTGGGACACGTCGCCATAGCCCATATCATCAGCGAGAATGAAGACAAAATTCGGGCCCGCCTGAACTTTGGCAGAAGCCAAGAGAATGGATACAGAGATCAGAAAAATTGGGATTTTCATCGTTTTCAGGGAAGCGTTAAAGCTATTTGACGACCATTTCTCCTTTCATCAGGACCCAATGGCCGGGGAAGGTGCAGAGAAAGGGGTAGATGCCGGGTTTCTCTGGTGCAAGGAAGCGCATGGTCTCGGAGGAGTTTGGAGCGAGCATCTTTGTGGAGTGCAGAATACGATCATCTTCAGGAATAAAGTTGTTTTTTGCCCCTTCCGGGCTCTTGGCCATCTCATTCGCAGCCAGCCCCACACTCTCGACAGGGGTTCCGGGTTGGAGAATCAGAAGATTATGGGGCGTTGCGTCTGGATTGGTGAAGACCAGCTTGACCGCTTGCCCCGCTTTAACCTCGAATTTTTTCTGACTGAAAAGAAGTCTGCCGGGGATACAACTGATCTTGATCTCTGCAAGGTTTGCCTGTGAGTCGAAGGCGGCGTCTCTTGCATTGAGAGTGGAGCTTCCGGCTTTTGTTTTAGAGCTGAGATTGAAAGCCGCCATGAATTGTTCTATGGTCAGAGGTGTGGATTTGCGCCAGAAAGGGAGGAGAGCTTCCGATCCCAGAGCGGTTCTGATTGCATAATTAAGATGCGCTTCCCGGGGCCGTTGAATCGCGTCCAGTACTGCCTGGAACGCCTGCGGAGTAGCGATGTAGGTGGCGGCAGTCACTGCTTCCAGACGAACGAGTTCACTGTCATCCTTCGAGCTAAGCAGGAGCTGATTGTCCCTCTCCCGACTGCTTAACCCACAATCATCATAGCGTAGTTGGCGCGTCGCAGCGGCGCGTGCATGATGAAGGTCACAGTCCAGAAGNTCCAGAAGCAGCTTGGNATTAGCGGANCCGATTCCTCTGTAGGTCCAGAGGGCCTCGATCTGATGATGACGGAACCGGNGCTNGCNNNGGTCCAGNTTGTTTACCCANGCAGTCAGTTGNTNCTCTACCTCNTGCNNAGGCCTGCTNCGCAGTTCCCGCTTGGCCCAGTAGCGGTAACGNTATTCCCGGCGTTTNAGAAGNTCGAGAAGGGATAGNGTNGNAGCNCCTGNGATCCGGGGGGNCTCCTGCAGTTNNGCCCCTTNNGGNANNATGCGCCATATGCGGCCNGATTTGCGATCACGTCTTGNATCNCTCAGTGAATATTGAGCGTGCCCCTTTATGGGGTTATACCAGTCGCAGANATACAAGGCNCCNCGGGGNCCGAAACGGATGTCCACCGGAATAAACGAAAGGTTTTTAGAAAAAATCAGGTTGAACTGAAACTGTTCACGGAAATGGTCTCCGCTTTCAGTCCATCGGTGAAACTCAACNCTGTTGGTNGGTTTATATCGAACCTTTACGAATCCTCCCTGCATGTCCTCCGGCCAGAAGGGAAAATCGATAAACTCCTGGCCACAGACTCCGGAGTAAGCGGGGATGCCATTGGCTCTGGGGTGTTGTGAGGGGTAAGGAGCGTTGGTGGAATGAAAGGCGGTGGCGAATATNGGATGACTCGCCACATGCTGTCCCCAGTCATCAAAGGTNACACCCCANGGGTTGGTGTTAGGATATCCACCAAATGCAGTGAGCTTGTGTGACTCNGGCCGGAATCGAAACCACGAGCTGTTTTTNGCCCGGACNGGTCCGTAGGCNGTCTCTACCTGCGAGTTATGAAAAATGGACTCCCGGAACATGAGATCNCCATCTGGNGTCCATACGAAGTCATGCAGAGCGTGGTGNGAGTCTTCACAGCCGAATCCGGTNAGTACGATTTCCCGATGGTCAGCCTTATCGTCTCCATTCGTATCGGCGAGGTAGATCAGATGAGGTTCCTCCGAGACGTAGACGCCGTTTCTCCCGAGAACGAAGGAGAGAGGGATTGCCAAATTATCGGCAAACACCGTCGACTTGTCGGCCTTGCCGTCTCCATCGAGATCTTCAAGGATAATGATTTTGTCATTGGGCTTTTTGCCAGGATAGAGATGGGGATAGGTTGTTGAGCAGGAAACCCATAGCCTGCCACGGGAATCCCAGCGCATTTGAATTGGGCAAGCCAGTTCCGGAAATTGCTCTTCAGAGGCAAAGCAGTTCACTTCAAACCTTTTGTCGATCTGGAAAGAGGCAAGTTCATCCTTTGGCGAAAGCCATTTGTTCGCTCCGCGACCCTCGGCGGTTTGTTCCAATTCGGGGAGGTTCGAATCATTTACATTACCATTCTTCCCCTGAGCCATTCTCCAGATAGCCTCGTTGCGATTTGCCACCATGAGGTCGAAGTTTCTCATGGCTGGCAGGAAGTCGAGGTATCCATACCTCTTGTTGCGTCCGCCGGTATAATAGAAAGTATTCAACGGGCGGTAGCGGTGGAAAAACTGCACGGATTTGTCCACTACNAGCTCCCGAATGTTTTCTTTTGGTTCTGGAGCGGTCTCTCTAAAAAGTTGGCGGTAGAGTGTTTTTGCAAGCAGGAGCTGCCCGGCTCGGTTCAACTGGTTTCCATTGGTAGTCAGGTCGTTTTCCCCTTCTGTCATCGCCGAGGCAGTCGTGCTAAAAACGTCGACGAATGGCAGTGCATTCTTCGAAGCGATTTCAGACATGGCTGTGGTATAGAGTTTAAGGTTTTCATTGTTGCGTTCAGCGGCTGACACTCCCTTGACGTTCTCGTTCGCGGTGGGAGACAAGACAATGATTCTAGCTCCACTTGTTCCGTTGTAGGCCCGGGCTTTGATCTGGGATAAAAATGCATCGAACCGGACCTTGAAGGCTGGTAGCCCCTCGCTGCCCGCAAACGATTCGTTGTAACCAAAAGCAGCAAAAATCACATCGGTCCTGTAATAGGTCAGGTGCTGGTCGAGATCCCCAAAGTTTGCAGGTCTCGGTTGGAGATCGACCTCGTCTGCAGGCCAGGAAAAATTCCTTACGCTTAGTTGATGTCGGGGATGACGTTGGTGAAGCAGGGTTTCAAAGAAACCGTAATGTCGAGCATTATCCAGAACTCCACTTCCAATGAGTGCGATCCGGTCTCCCTTCATCAAGCTAAGGGGCAGGGAGGACACAACGGGCGGAGTCTGCTTTGCCCGGGGGGAGGTTTTTAGATTGATGTAATACTGTGCCAGATCGGGGGATTTGCCTGAGTTGCTGGACNGGCTCTCTTTTTTCTTTTGCGCGGAGAGAGGCAACAGGAAAAAGAGGTTGAGTAGCAGGAAAATGGACAATCGCATGATGCTCAAGGGTCCCGTCAAGCTGACAAAGCCAAAGATCAAATGGCGAGTCGAATTTTAGGAGATTACCTTTTCTCAATGCCTTGGAAGGCCTACACGAAAGGGGTGAATAAGAGAACTCGAGCAGGAGCGGCAATTTTTTTCATTCCTATTCTTTCCGTATTCTCATCTGCCTTTGCAGCGGATTGGGTTGATCTCTTTGATGGCGAGACCACCAAGGGTTGGACTCCCCGAAGCAAGGTTGTTCGCTTCGAGGCGAAAGATGGAGCNTTGGAGCTGTTATCGCGAACAAACTGCTGGGTGACTACTGATATCGCGATGCGCGATTTTGAAGCAGAGCTTGAAGTTCTCCTGCCTGGGGATGCCCGGGAGGTGAATTTCAATTCGGGCTTCGCCTATCGTTGCTCAGGACAGGCAGGCAAGCCAAAGGGGTATCAGTGTGAAATTGATCTTCAAAGGCCAGCGAGCGTCTATGGTATTGGCCTGGGAGGATGGCTTTATCCGGCAAAAGACCAGAATCTGGATTACCAGAAAAAGATTAAAGGTCTGCTGAAGGAAAGAGATTGGAATCACTTCCGGGTCGTAGCTCGAGGATCGCTGGTGCGGACGTATCTTAACGGAACTTTGATTGCCGAGCTGTACGAAGAGCGGCAGCTGGGAGGCTACTTCGGGATCCAGCACCATGGGAAGGGAGGGATCGTTCGCTTTCGAAATATCCGGGCCCGCAGGTTGGATCCAAATATTCTATGGATCACAGCGGAGGATATGAGTCCCTATCTTGGATGTTATGGTGATGAGTTCTCCACTACGCCGCACTTGGACCGACTAGCGGAGGAGAGCGTGCTTTACACCCGAGCTTTTGCGGCAGCACCAGTCTGTTCGCCTTCGAGGGCCTGCCTGATCACAGGGGTGACCACGGTCAGTCTGGGAGCACATCAGATGCGATCGGCTTTTCCAATTCCGGAACGGGTGAAGGCCTTTCCCAGCTACCTGCGAGGGGTGGGCTACTTCACGAGTAACAATGTNAAGACGGATTATAATAATGGCGCAACCCAGCGTTTGATCGCCGAGGCGTGGGATGAGTCCAGTGGTGAGGCCCACTGGCGCAGCAGTCGGCGTACGAAAAATCAGGCCTTTTTTGCAGTATTCAATGACATGAGCACCCATCAGTCCCGGACGACGGTGTGGCCTTACGAAGTATTTAAAAGGGAAGTGCAGTCCAAGCTTGCCGAGGAAGAGATCCATGATCCGGCAGAAGTTCCCCTGCCTCCTTATTACCCGGATACGCCATCGATCAGGAAGGAATGGGCACGGATGTATGACTGTATTACCGTGATGGACAAGAATACGGGGCGACTGCTGAAAGAACTCAAAGAGGATGGGCATGCAGATAATACCATTGTGTTCTTCTACTCCGATCACGGCACTGGGATGCCGAGGGGGAAGAGAATGCTGTACGACTCCGGGATGCGCGTAGCGTTGATGGTGCGGTTTCCCAGATGCTACCAGCACCTCGCGCCCTCTCCTCCGGGAACTGTTAATGAGGAGCTCGTGAGCTTTGTGGACTTCCCTGCGACAGTTCTGAATCTGGCAGAGGTTGGCAAAAAGGATTACATGCAAGGGCGGAAATTTCTGGGCCGGAATTGTGATCCAGAGCCTCAGTACGTTTACGGGTGCAGAGACCGGGTTGACGAGGTCTTTGAATGCGCTCGCTCACTTCGGAGTAGACGCTATCTCTACATTCGAAATTANCATCCACATCTAAGCCATAATCAGCCCAGTGTCTTTTCCGATCTCGGCTTAACCCGGCAGGAGATCACCCGTCTTGCTCTGGAAGCCCCCGGGAAGCTGAATAAGGCGCAGATGGATTATGCGGGACCCAGAAAGCCAGGCGAGGCCTTTTACGATTGTGATTCGGATCCACATAATCTGGTGAATCTACTGGAAGGAGTGATGTCCATGGAGCAGCAGGATGCACTCCGAGCGCATCGCCTGGCTTATGAATCTGAACGCCTGAGGTTGAGGGACTCCGGTGCAATTCCGGAAGACGAGATGTGGAGCTGGGTTCGGGGAGAGGGGAAGCCCTTGTACGAGATTCTACGTGGGAAGAGTAATCACCAGCCAGATCTGTCGAAGGCGTGGAGCGCAGCAGACCTTGTCGGCCGATCAGATTTCCAAGCGGCGCTCAAGCTACTGGAATCGACCGATCCCATAGAGCGTTATTGGGCGATCGTGGCCTTGCGGGTTGGAGGTTATGAGGACAAGGAGCACGTGGTTCAATATGTTGACGATATTTCGGCCTCAGTCAGGATTGAGGCTGCAGACTGGCTCGCTCAGGGGGGAAGTAGTCGAGAAACTGCTCTCGAGTGTCTGATTCGAGAACTCACCAATGAGGATTGGTGGGTTGCCCTGAGGGCTTGCAGGGCCATTGAGTTGCTCGGGAAGGATGCCCGGGGTGCTCTTCCTGCCATGAGGAAACTCTACGAGAAAAACCGGATGCGGAAAGGAGATGGGCCATTCTATCTCGCATTTTCCTCAGGTGCATTTCTTGATGGTCTTGGCGAAAAGACNCAGCCTTGGGACTTTGCTCCAGGTGCTGGAGCCTTTACGCCGGAGCCAAAGAAAAAGCAGGANCGGGACCGCGCTCGAATCGGAAAGTAACCTCTGCTCTATTTCGACGGGTAGGATGGATTGACCCTGAAGGCATGCAGCCGTGTTCCTTCGGCCCATCCTTTAGAAGCTACCAGAGTTCCTGAGACGGTCGTTCTGCCCTTCGGACTGAAATCGGACCGTGTGCCCGTGATGAGGTAACTGCCATCTTTTTGACGATGTATCCTCTGAGCTGGTTCGGACGTGATCTGCCCATCTTCACTGAAGAAGTAAATCTGACCGGGATTCTTGGAGGCTCCCGTAGAAGGTCTTACCCGAAGTATGACAGGATTTGCGTCAACACTTGATTCTATCGAAACTTTCCAGAGGGAAGATTTTTGCGGNAGAGCCTCGCGTTCCTTTCTTATGGCGGTAGCCCACCTGCGGTCATACATTGGGCTACCAGTGTGATTTACGGGGAGTTCAATGGACCGAGTCGCAAACCCCGGATGGCATTCCCTGTGACAGGCCATCCATGCGAGTTCCCCTGAAATATTTATTGTGTCGGTCAGGATTTTTTTGGGTGGAGTGATGACTACCAGAAGAAGCAGCTCCCGGCGGTACCCATGCGCCGGATGGCCCGACATATCTACGATCTCGGGAGTGGGCCACGAAATCTCCCCGGCATGAAATCCCTTCGGGAGCTTCCACTCTATAGAGGTAGGGAGGCCGACTATTCCCGGATATTTCCAGTAGGTGTGATAATTTTTTTGGGGGACAACATGAAGACCAATCGTGAAGGGAACTCCGGGTTGAACGGACTGGACCTCGGAAGCAAACTGGATGTCCGCACCCGCTCCCCGCACCGGCAGGGACAGAAGAAGGGCAGAAGTAAGGGTAATTAGAGTCTTCATGACTNGGGTCCTGTTATTTTTCCCAATTGAACTTCCAAAGAGGAGAAGGAGTATGGGCTCGCTTGAAGATGCTCCGGACCTGAGCGATGAGTTCAGGCTTCTGATCAGCCAGATTACGGGTCTCGCCAAGATCACTTTCGAGGTCGTAAATTTCGATAGGTGCGTTCTGCCCCTCACGATTGACTTGATTCTGAACGGCTTTCCACTTTCCGACACGAACAGCGCGTTTGCCACCTCCCTCAAAAAATTCCCAGTAGAGGTATTCATGCTGNTTCTGTTCGGCGCCGAGCAGCGTTGGAAGGAAGCTGATGCCATCCAGATTTGCGGGAGTTTCAGTTTCTGCCAGCTCACAGAAGGTAGGAAAGAGGTCCCAATGGGCTGAGACATGGTCGCTGGTAGTTCCAGCTTTTATCTTCCTGGGCCAGCGAACAAGAAGAGGGCAGCGAATTCCACCTTCGTAAAGGTCCCGTTTGAAACCCCTCAGGCCTCCGTTGGAATTGAAATACTTTGGCATATGCCCGCCTTCCTTGTGCGGGCCATTGTCGGAACTAAGAAGAATTATGGTATTTTCATCAATCTGATGTCCCTCCAGCGTTTTGAGTATCCGCCCGATTCCTTCATCAAGGGCAGTCATCATTCCGGCAAATTGAGCGGCTGGGTTTTTCGCGAACGGCTTATTGTTGCCATAGCGTCCAACCTTGTTTTCAAATTCCGGAAATTTCTTGCGGAATGGAGCCGCATATTTTTCCGGAACATGCATGGCAGCGTGTGGAATCGTGACAGGAAGAAAGCAAAAGAAGGGTTTGTCGTGATGGCGATCGATCCACTCCACGGCCTTATCCATGATAAGGTCGTGAGCATATGTTTTCCCATCCATTTCAATTTTACGGAGATCGTCAAATAGCCAGGTAGGATAATAGGTGTGAGCGTTTCGCTGGCAGTTATAGCCAAAGAAGCGGTCGAATCCCTGATGAATCGGGTCTCCCTCAGATCCAGGATTTCCAAGGCCCCATTTCCCGAAAGCACCAGTGGCGTATCCAGCTTTTTTGAGGGCCTCAGCAATCGTGTAAGTCCCGGCAGGTATCGGGAATTGGCCGACAGGCCGTATTTCCCGGTTTCCCCGACTTGGAGTATGCCCAGTATGAAGGCCGGACATGATAACGCTGCGAGTTGGAGCACATACGGTTGAACCCGAATAGTGGTTCGTGAACTTCATGCCTTCACTCGCAAGGCGGTCGATATTTGGGGTCAGGAATTTCGTTTGCCCATAGCAGGAGAGGTCGCCGTAGCCTGCGTCATCGAGAAGGATNTAAATGATGTTCGGTTTTGCCAGAGANCTGGCTGCCATTGCAGCGAAAGACAGACAGGTAAGCAGAAAGCAGGAGAAAGNACTCTTCACAGCGGGGACGGTTACGATCGAGCAGGATCATTCATTCAGAGATTTTTTAGGCAAGAAACAAACGGCTACGGCTTACATGTAAGTTGTAACGAGTCGGCTTTCTGGGATGGTAGCAAATAGGGTGCCTCGCTCAGTGGAATCAGCTTCGTGGCGCTGACGGGTGTATCAGCACAGATTCAAACGAGAACCCAGTTGGGACCCTCATTCATTCAGAGTCGTGGGGTATTGTTGAGATTAGACGTAGTGGGGTCCTGCTCTATTCGAAACTAAAGACCGCGCGGTTTNTGCTGGCAGTAAAAGATAAGCGCCTCCGTCAGGGCTTTCCTGTCGAAGTAGCCTGATCTCTGATCCGCAGCTCGTTCAGGCTGCGCTGGAGGTCGTTGAAAGACTGGTGGAATTCCTCGTCGCTCATCCCCTCAGACGTCTCTACCCACTCGGCAAGTTGATCGTCAAATTGTGCGGATTCATTTTTTAACGAACTGTTTTGCGCAAGATAAGAATTCATTCTCCAGAGGCTCTGCACTTGCATCAGGGCAATCAGGCGTTTTTCGCGGGCACGCCCGGGAAACCCTTTCTTTGCATCAGCTTTNTTTCGGGCGATACGTATCGACTCCGCCCGCTCTTCAAGAAGACGTTTCCGCTCCCCGGGGTCCGAGATATCTCGAATTTTTTCAGCGAACTCTTCTCTCGATTCCGCTGACTCAAGCTCATTTCTCGATCCTTCGCGGAGAAGCTTCAAATCTTTGCGAGCACGGATGGATACGGCGATCATGGCTTCCTTACGCGAGGGCGCAGAGTCCACCTGCCCTGATTCAATCTTTGCTGTTGCAGGCCTCTGAGTAGCGGACTTCCGAGAGGTGTTCCCGGATACACCCTTACCTGTTGAGTCCTTGAGCGCCGTCGGTATTTTGCCAAGGGGTGGATTCGCCGTGTTCCCGGTATCNCCTCCTGAAGGGAGGAATTTGAGTCCGATCAGGGTGGCGATTAAAAGTCCTGACGCCATACTTCCCACGATCACGGGCTTGGAGAAGAGGGCAGGAAATGGCATGACCGGNCGCGTCGGGAAGAATTTTCAGTAGNAGCGGAGAGGATGGGATCTTGGTGGGGTGTGNAGCCGCGCGAGTCATTCCCCAGCGAAAAAGACCTGGTGGGGTTCTATTGCTCTCGGAGGCTCCAGCTTGGGAGTTTCATGAGCTCTCCGCCCTTGAGCGCTGATTCATGAGCAAGGATGCCAGTGCAAGTGATATTCGCAGACTCGACAGCATTAGGATAAGCGTCCTCACCCGTGATCAGCATGTTGACAAACTGATGGGCTAGATGCGGGTGAGATCCACCATGCCCCGCTCCCTGAGTAAAGGACAGGTGATCTTCCCCAGTATCTCCACCGTAAACTCCTCCGGTGGTGAAGGGGGCAATTTCTTCAGGAAGTAAATGCCCAAAGTCGGGCGATTCGACTTCCTCTGGAATTTCTGGCTCGGGCTTCTTGGCGGTGTGGACCACCAATGGCTTGCCCTCTATCAGAGGCCATTCAACCGATTTCTTTTCCCCGTATACCTCAAAGGATTCCCGATACTGGCGAGCAACATCAAAGAGAGAACGATAAACAAATCCAGTCAGGTCACTATTCCGGAACTTGATGTGACAGCTTTCCACCGCGAACGGAGAATTGTAGCATTCATGCATCTCCTCACGAATGGTTCCAGAGGGGAAGCATGAGACGTATTCAGCTTCTCCCCGAGTCAAGCCGAGAACTGGGCCGACGCAATGCGTGGCATAGTGCATTGGAGGCAGGCCAGGCCAGTAGCCGGGCCATCCGTCCATATCTTGTTGATGAGAGGCCTTGAGGAACTGAACCTTACCTAGCTCTCCACTGTCATAGAGCTCCTTCATGTAGAGAAATTCCCGAGCGTAAACCACGGTCTCCATCATCATATACTTGAGGCCGTTCGCTTTTGACAGGCGGACAATTTCCTCGCATTCCTTAAGGCTGGTAGCCATTGGAACAGTACAGGCGACGTGCTTCCCTGCCTCAAGAGCAGCGATGGATTGTTCGCCATGGTTTGGAATCGGGGTATTGATGTGAACGGCTGTGATCTCTGGATCCCGGAGGACGTCATCGTAGTTCTGGTAGCGTTTCTCCACACCATACTTGTCACCGATCTCATTAAGAGTTTCCTCCGTGCGCTGGCAAATCGCATACATGTTTGCCTGAGGATGACGCTGGTAGATGGGGATGAACTCGGCCCCGAATCCGAGTCCGACAATAGCAATGTTTACCTGAGACATACGTGCGAGTGGTGATTTCTGGTTACGGGAATCGAACAGGGAAGACTCGCCGGTGGCTAGAAAAAACGTGTGGGCTCCGCCAGACGTAATCTCACGCAGCCCGTAGGGTGACCGGTGGCAGTGATCTCCGGCTTTTTCAGGCAGTGGACTGTTTTCTCAGAGTAGACAGCGGGTATTGCGCTGGATCTCTCAAGGGCGCATCACCCTGCAGGGCGTAGAATTAATCGCATCAGCGATCTTCTGGGAATTGGTTTTGAGCGGGTCGAATATTACTATCGCCTTCTGATTTACAGGGCAGACCGTTTCGATCGAGGCAATGCCGGGCTCCTTGCGTATCGCCGCTTCAACCTTATCCGCTAATGCCCGCGTATTCAGCCCTTCAATCGCATAGGTCTCCTGTTCTCCGGTTATTCTAAAGCCACAGCGCTGAATGACATCCCGTAGCTTTTCTTTCGTTATTTTCTCCGGAGCATATCTGATTCTCACGCAGCGTGAGTCAGGAATGGTGTAATGGGGTTTTACATCCTCGAGAACGGAGAGTGCGCTGGTGATTCTACCGGCTCCCTGTGAATCGATTATTCTCTCAACGACAAGGACAACAGACCTTGCTTTGCAGCAGGGCTTGGAGCAAGTCGGGGGACATCTGCTGACAGTTCCGGCAAAGAGGTGGGCACGGCCGGGCAGTTTGCANAGTGGGCAGGGTTGCTTGATTTCTTTGTTCCCCGAGGCTGGAGGAATTGTCTGGTTCTTCTCTTCCCCGGGGGAAGAACTTGCGATGCAAAGAACTAGGACTAAGAAGAGCGCCTTCACGATCGGTTAAANAGCAAGCGAAGCCTCTGCAGATTGCCTCGGTGAGCAGGTAACCTCAAGTTTTTCCACGGACTTTGCGAGAAGCATCTTCTGCTCGCTAAAGCGCTTGAGGCGCGGACTTCCCTTTCCGGTGAAGCGCAGGCTAAGCTTTATTTTTATTTCTCAGGAGGTGGAGTCGACGGAGGTGTATTACTTTTAGTCGTATCCGTACTGGTATATCTTCTTGAAGCGGGAAACAGGAGTTGAGTTGGATGGAAGTCGCAGGATCTGGCTAGGGAGCTGTTTGTGTCGCTTTGATACGGAAGTAGCGGCTTGCGGGCTGGGGTGCAGGGAGTAGCCATCGGTAGCGGACGCGNCCTCCGGGAAGATACTCCTCGAATACGGAGGCCGACGTTATGTCTGCCCATGATGCGAGGTCATCACTAAACTCGATTACAGGAATATTCAGATTTCGGACTGCGAGACTGAAGGACAGAAGTAATTCAGTTTCCCCATCCACGGTGGGATTGCAGGCAAAGAAGTCGGATAGCCGGTTTACCCTTACATCTGACGATCCTAGAACAAACTCGACCAGAGCAGGGATGCCATCCCCGTCGCGGTCATCACTTGGAGCACCCGCAAAGCTGACGAGATCATCTGTAGCGGGATTGCCATCAATACTCCTNCTGCTTCGCCAGCTCGTGTGGATGCCATGATTCGGGTTGGAAAGCGGATTGATGAGAACGAGAGAAAAGCCATCGCCATCGGTAGATTCGGGCCATGGGGGGTCATCCCCATAATTGAAATCGATCAGGATACTGCCCTCAGCATCCATCAGGGTTAGACGCTCACCGCTGTTGCTTAGAGCGCTCTCCATTTGGAATTCCCCCGCCACTGGAAGACCTGGGCCGTGGACTGCCTCGAACGCTTCCTGGTTGCGGACCACGAGAACCCTTTCGCCCGGCGCCAGCGCGGAGCCGACCGGGAAGGTGAAGTCAATTCCTGCGGTAAAACGAAGGAGCGTTAGATCGATAGCGGTATTCGCACTGGTATTTAGAAGTTCAATAAATTCGGCCTCCGGGTCTCCGGTGGGGTTATACATGATTTCCGAGAGAACGAGGTCTCCGGCTGTGGGGGGAATGCCAGTGACATAGAAAGCCTCGTTGAGAGCAGACCACTCTCCGTTAGTGGAACGAATACGGGACCTGACATGGGCTGTTTCAGAGAAAGAGATCGGACGTGAGAACCGGCGCCCCGTCCCATCAATTGGNTCGCTACCATCAAGGGTGTAAAAAATTGTGCCGGATTCTCCGGTATCATTCGAAATTGTCAGATAAAACCGTCCGCTCACTGGCCCTCCCGGATGACTAAATGTTGGAGGCCTGAAAAACTGCGAATCAATCCAACTCGTCCGGGCAGAAAGGTAGTTGCGCATCCCTGTCAATTCAGCTGTCCATTCCTGGGAGGTTGTTCCCTGCCGGACAGCCATCTCAGAGGTGAACTCCCGAGCTTGCTCGTTGACGAGTTGGATCAGATTCGACGTGGAGAATGGGCCTCGACGTAATTCAAACCATCGGTCGATATACTCCCGTAGGAAGTTGGGNTCCTCAAAGAGGCGNGGATACCAGAGGCGGTCGTCCTGATAAAACAGATCCCCGGTAGCCTCCGTCCAGTAAGCCCCCAGATTGTAATCCCAGATAGGACCAATTCTTAGCTTACGATCACGGGAGGAGACCCAGGGGAAAAGGCTCAGGGCCATGCTGTCCCCGTGCTTTGCCAGAACGTTCAGATGAAAGTAGTCGATGAAATCCCCTGTATCGAGGTGGCGTCGATAGCCCACTTCCGGATCAAGCCACTGAGCATCGTTGTATAAAGTGTCCTCGAATTCTCTGAACCATGTCTCAATAGTCCTACGCTGAGTTGCATTGATCCGGTAGCCGTTCGGGCTCTCGAAGTTGAAAAATCCATTATATTGGCTTGGAATGTCATCGTCGTTCTCGTCGTTGAGCTGGTTAGGAGAGGTCTGCAAGATGCGATCGGGCCCAGCAGTGTGGAAAAACTGAGGGCTCGTCGCTCCGTTTTCTGCAGGAAATCCTCCGATCGGAATCGGGTCCATACGGTTGATGCTTAGAAGCCACCCCCCTGCACTTCCGTCTTCCGAGAGGGGCTCAAAGTCGATTCGATCGGCATCGCGGGTAACCTTTTCGGCGAAGGCATAGACACCGACACGGTCCTCCGGGGTAAGGTCTCCTCCATCCTCGTTAATAAAGGTATCTACCAGCCGATATCGTGTTCCGTAGCGCCCTGTAAGCCGGGAGAGCTTCCACGAAAAGGTGTTGGCAATGAGCTGGCGATCATACAGAGGGTGGGGATAATACATGACCCAGTCAGATTCTCCCGGAAGTCCGAGCGGAGTAGTGTCCTTGTCAGAATCGTACTCGTCCCAGGTTTCCACAGAGTAGGGCTTTGGATCCCATGTGGAGGAGAATGATCCGCGAACTCGTATTCCGATTCTCTCGGTAAGGTCATGAATTCCAGTGATCGATGCCGTGCCTGATTGCGGGTCTATATCGATCAGGTGGAGGCAGGCCGGTTGGCGAGGTAGCTGCTGGAGACCTGCAGAAGTCTGAGTGTCGAACGACCATCCACGGTTGGGAATTTCGCCTCCCCCGAAATTCTCGATAATCGCAATCGGGAGGGGAGAAGTATAGCTTTCGAGTCCCCCTGACAGCCGGACGTAGCTTTTCGTTTGTGGTTTCGAGACGGTTCCACCCCAGATCACGCTTGCGCGTATCGGTGTTGAAGAACTTACCTGAACGGGTCGGGTGTAGGGCGTTCCATTCTCCGCGGTGGGTATGGATCCGTCGGTCGTGTAGATTATCACACCCGGGCCCTTACTACTCATAGTCACTTCGAAAGGGTCAACAAACGTTCCTTCCCGAGGAAGCAGATCGGGTTGTGATGGCCGGACCGGTATGCAGTCGTAAGCACCGATGAGACTAACCGAGACGGTCGGACGCAGCGGGTCGTTCGTCGAGATTTCAAGGCGGGAAAGATGACACCCTTCAACTGCAGGCAATGTGATTGCAAGACTTCCGACCTGTCCCGGAGGAATTTCAAGGGAACCACTACCAATCTCGAAGGGAGGTGCGGACGAGGGGCTCTCGATAATCAGAGGTTGACTCCCGATGTTTTCAATCTCAAGGCTGCGTCCGGGTATCGGTTCTCCGGAAGCGGTATTCCCAAAGTCTACCAGTGGGCGCAGGAAAATTCTTGGGTCTGGCCCTGCGGGAGGCTCTGCAAGGAACTTGATTTCACCAAGGCCAACTCTTTCTCCACCGACTCCCCGGGACGAGTAGTGATTGTCAGTAATAGTGACTCTGACCGTATTCGCTTGGAATCTGCGTCCCAGTGGAATGGTTTCGCTGTCCTGGGCTGTCTGTTGATGAATGATCTCCTCAAGACCCGACCAGGTTGCACCGCCATCAGATGAAAACTCGAGGGTAAAAGCGCGGGCTTCGGAGTTGTTGGGCGACGTGTAATAGAATCCCCAGACAACGAGGTGGGTGATTTGATATAGGTCGGGTAGAGTGAAGGTGAGAACAGGGTCGGGTCTGCGCCCGGCGAAATAATCACGAACTCCGCGAGGAGCGGTGGTTGCCCACGTCCGGGAAGGACTGGCTGAGTCATGTTGGACATTCCTGTATGTCTCCAGAGTGGGGTCTGCTAACAGGCCGCTATTATTGATAAGGTTGGTGGCTGGAAACAAATCTGTGGCAGAAGAATCAGAAGTGACATCCACAGGAGTAATAAGGAATTGCTCAGCCCCTTTCAGGATGCCTACCGTGATCACTATGAGCAAGGAAGCCACCGCCCCGGCGAAGGTTCGATTAGCTCTTCGCCAGAATGCAGAGCTCCGACAAGTCGGGCAGGGACCGTTTCTTTCCGAGAGCCGACGAAGTAAAAACACTTATTTCTAGGAGTCTAGTCCTTGNGGGGATCCGGGCAAGGTGGAAACTTCCCTTCCCTTATACGGTGAANCGTGCGGCATAATGAAGAATCCTGGCGATCAAGCTCAAAAGGGTTACCCGGAACTTGTAGTCTCCTCAAACTTTGGATTCTTCTTGCGGGGGACGATGGCCGCGGTTTCGCGGCGCCACGATTTCATCAAGTGGTGAAGTTCGTCACGGATCTGTGGGTTGTCCCCAGACCTGTTTCGTTTCTCCGAGGGATCTTCCCTTAGGTTGTAGAGCTCCAGAGTGCCGTCCTCGAAATATTCAATCAATTTCCATTCGCCATGTCTGACGACTCCGCATGGAGTCGTCCGGAAGTGTTCAAAGGGCGATCCAAGATCCCTGCCGTATCCTTGAAGGTAGGCTGGGAAATGCCAGAAGAGAGAGCGATCAGGAATAGAGTTTCCCCGAAAGAGTGGGCTTAGATCGACGCCGTCCAGTCTTTCCGGGACCTCTGCTTTGCCCAGAGAGGCGAAGGTTGGTAGCAAATCGATCTGGTGGATTGGCGTTGCATGACGGGCGGAGGCTTTGATCTTACCAGGCCAGCGTATGAGGAAAGGTTCGCGGATACCACCCTCATAGAACATTCCTTTCGAGCCCCGAAGTGGCTTTGCGTTTGAGACTGCTCCATGGGGTCCATTGTCTGAAGTAAAGACCACCACAGTATTCTCAGCGATCTCAAGCTCATCCAGCAGATCCAGAATCTTGCCGACTCCCAGATCCATCGCTTCTATCATGGCGGCATACTTGGCGTTTTTGTGATGGGTGCCTGACCTCCCGGCATACCGTTCTGTCAGATCTGGACGAGCCTGAATGGGAGTGTGCACCGAGTAGAATGGAAAATAGACGAAGAAAGGATTATCTTTCTTTTGAGCGAGGGTTATCCAGCTGCAGATTTCTTGAGCGAGTCGCGCAGGAAGGTGCTCTCCCTTCGGTCCATCTTTAAGGTTTGGATTTCTGTAAGGGGAGAAGTAAGACTTCGGCGCTCCCCATCGGAGGCCTCCAAAATTGGTATCAAAACCATATGGAATTGGATCATCGGAAAGGTGCCATTTGCCGGCGACAGCCGTCTGGTAGCCCGCTTTCTTGAGAATTTGCGCCATCGTCGGCAAGGTTCTCGTTAAAACTGTTTTATTGGTAGCCGGGATAAGGCGCCGGTGAGCGGCTTTCCCGCGGTCTGAATTGCCAACCGTGAAAACTCCATGTCTCGGAGTGTAGAGGCCGGTCATGAGCGAGGCTCGGGAGGGTGCGCAATTGGCTGCAGCCGCATAGGCGTTTGTGAATGTCATGCCCTCTTTGGCAAGACGGTCGATATTGGGTGTCTGATAATAATCGGACCCTTGGCAGGAAAGNTCGGTATAGCCGAGATCGTCGGCATACAGCAGNATGATATTGGGAGGGGCCTCACCTGATGAAGTATTGGTGCTAAGGATAAGTAGGGCGGGCAAAGTCAGAATCAGAAGGAATTTGGCCATAATGACAGGGTGTTCGATTAAGCAGGGAAAGAAAGAGGCGTCAGCTTAGGTAGTTATTCGACCCGGATAATGTGGGAAGCATCATAAGTGCGGCCATGCATGTCTTCAGTCTGAACCCAGAGACGATGGATTCCGCGCTCCACTTCCTTAAGCGGAAGNGATGCTTTCCACAAATGAAGCGAAGGAACAGCGCCGGGCAGAGAAGTGCCCTCCAGTTTCTCTCTTCGCCTTTCCTCCCGCTGCTTCAAGGCGAGGAAGTCCGGATCGGCTTCAACGGTCCTACTCAACGTGATCCAGCGGCCCTTTTCCCCAAGGCGCATTCGTACTTTGGAATGTCGAGATCCGTTAAAAACATTAGCGTAGACCTCAATTTGATTCTCGCTTGCGCTTACTGCTGCTGGTGCCTCGATGCGGAGCTGGTAATTGGCAGGGCGCCGGCTGGCCTTGTAGTCGACAATGGCCTGATTGCCGTCAAAAGTTATGGTTGAATATCCACGAGGGGCTCCATCCCTGCCCAGTGAGTGAGGGATGCCGAGTTCATCGGGCTCACCCCGCCACCAGCTTCCACAGACTGTGACGTTTACCACGTGGTGATGAGGTTTCTTCCCTTTCCAGCCATCTTTTTCGTCAAGATACATGTGGGCATGCCAGTGGGTATGGCCGGAGATCGACATGGTGTATGGACGCTTTTCAATTAACCGGAACAAGCGCCTATAATCACTGTTTGGATTGAGAGGTGCTTCACGGGATTTGAGCGGGATATGCATCATCAGCATGAGCATCTGGTCTTCCGGAAAGTGGGGTAGCAGGTTCTCAAGAAAGGTAATCTGCTGACTGCCGAGTGCGCCGGTGTAGCTACCGCTTCCTCCGGATTTCTTCGACCCTCCCCACATGACGTTATCCAAAACCACAAAATTGACCGGACCCCACTGAAAGGCATGATACGGAGGTCCGTAGACACGCTCGAAGGTTTCGTCGGAGGTCTTGTCGTCTGGCGCGTCAAAATTGAGATCGTGATTTCCGATGACGTTCCACCATGGGATTCCGACAAGAGCCACGATGCTGTTGTGTGCCTCGAAAAGGGAGAGGTCATCAAAAAGTATATCTCCGAGAGTAACACCGAACTTGGCCTCAGTTCCTAGGAGTTCTGGGATGGTATCCCGGGCCATGTATTCCAGTTCTTTGAGATTACGAGACTGGGTATCTCCAAAGAAATGGGCTTTAAATTTCTCCGGTTCTGACTGGGCGATGAGCGGGAAGTCAATCGATGATGGTAAAGGACCAGTAGGATCTACCCCTCGGAACTGGGTCTTGGGTGACCCTTGGGGTTTATGAATGTAATAGAAGCGAGGAAGCTTCTGCTCGCTGACCGGAGGCATCCATCCCNGCGGCTTTATCACGAAAAATATGCAATCATTGGGGGCCGGAAGAGACCATGCTCCGCTGGCGTCGGTTGCGACCACCTCTTGTTGATTGGAAACAAGGACGTTGGGCAGTCCGGGCTCGCCAGCATCCCTCTGTCCGTTCTGGTTTCTGTCATGAAATACCACTCCACGAGCGGTGGGACTTCCGTCCGNTCCAGCACAGAGAGGAGAAACAAGCAGGATTGCTAAAAAGGGGATTGCGTGGAGGGACTTCATATCAGGACGGTGTTTTCCGTGTCAGAATTGAAACAGGTCTTTCGCAATCCCACAGGGAAAAGTTTCCTTCCTAGCTAATTATCTTTATCGTGCGGGTCTGGGTGCTTCTGGGCTGCGCTGAGGAAATTATGCTGGCGAAACAGGTGACCGGGTCCAAGCTTGCTCCTTTCTCGATCCCGGAGAGAATTGCGGTATGGAGAAGCGGCGACTAGGAGCCAGTGGAATCGTGGTAAGCGAAATCTGTTTGGGGACAATGACGTTCGGAACCCAGTCGNACAAAGATATATCCTTCCGAATTATGGATCGTTCTTTCGAGGCAGGCATTGATTTTTATGACTGCGCGGAGCTTTACCCCGTTCCCCCGTCTGCTGAGCTAGTGGGGCTCACAGAGTCATGGGTTGGCGAGTGGCTTGCGACAAAGCCGCGTGATTCCGTCATTGTAGGAACCAAGGTGGCTGGAGCGGCTCATGGATGGTTCAATCCACCGGTAAGAAACGACAAGGCAGCCCTTGATAGAAACCATATTCGGAAGGCCGTTGAGGGCAGCCTGATGCGGCTGAAGACAGATTACATCGACCTCTACCAGATCCATTGGCCCGATCACGGGATGCGTCCGGAGGACACGCTGGGCGCTCTGGACGAATTGGTGCGTGAAGGCAAGGTAAGGGTAATCGGGGTGAGTAATGAAGACAGTTACGGGATGATGAAATCCCTGTGGACGAGCGAGAAGCACGGCTTTGCCCGGTTCGACACAATTCAGAACAATTTTTCACTCAATAATCGACGATTTGAGGATGAGCTTTCAGAGGTGAGTCGGAGAGAGAAAGTGAGCCTTCTCCCTTACAGTCCGCTTGCTGGTGGTGTTCTCAGTGGAAAATACAATGGGGGACAGCGGCCCGCAGGGGCACGTTTTACTGAATATATGACATCCACCGCGCCGAGGCAGCGTGCCATGGCCGAGCGTTTTGCCAATGAACGTTGCCTCGCTTCTACAGCGCGTTTCATGGCGATCGCGGAGGAAGCAGGCCTCCATCCGGTTACGATGGCCATTGCATGGAGCAAACAGCATGATTTCGTTGCTTCCACGATCGCTGGCGCCACCAAGGAAGAGCAGCTTGATGTAATTTTTGATGCTTCTGGATTGATTCTCGAGCGAGAGATACTTGAACGCATTGATGAGGTGAGCCTCGAGATTCCCTATCCAATGGGCTGAGGGTGATTTGAGTGTAGCCGGTTTTGCTTCTTGCGCGTTTGGAAGCACCCGTCTTTGCTTAATACCNCACCGACTGATGAGCGAAGAAGCGAAACCAGTGGAGTCGTCGAAGGCCCCTCTCCTTAGTCTTGACTCTCTCGACCTCGGGCCTGCATGGGCCAGGGGAGAGACTGAGCGTAAAGGCGGCGGAGAATCCGACGGCNAACGGCGTCAGAGGAAGTCGGGAGGGCGGGGAACGGATAACAGAGGTGATGGTAGAGGGAAAGGGTCGCAGGATCGTGGCCAGAGGAGTGGTCGACGCAGTGACAGGCGGGAAGAATCAGGTCGGCGGAATGGCCGCGGAGAGGGCAGGCAGAAATTTCAACGGGACAGAAAAGGCCGCCGCGATGACAACCGGCAGAGCCCCCGTGCCCGGGAGCAGATCGAGCCTCCGGAGGGTTTCACCGCAGGAGTCATGCCTGTTGAAGAGGGGCTGGACGGGTTGGCCAAGGAAATCATGGCTGGTGGTCGAACGTATTCGGTTTTTGATCTTTCGAAGCTCGTCCTGGGTTCCCGGGAGCGCTTCAATGTAACATTTCAGAGTGGCAAGGAGAGTGGAGGGCTTATTCGGTGCAAGAAAGATGGATCACTCTGGTTAACGCGGGAAGAGGCGATCCGACATTTCTGGCAGGCAGAATGGCGAAGGGATTTCTATNAGGAGGTAGTCTCCGATGCTGAGCCTCCCAAGGGTAATTTCCAGGCTATTGGTCGGTGCGGAATCAGCGGAGAACTTCTGGGACCTCCTAACTATCACGGATACCAGACNGCGATTGTTCAGCTTCATCGCGAGCGCTTTGGCAATATGTCTCTTGNTGCCTTCAGGAAAAAAATAAAAATGGAGCACGGAGAAGAGGTTGTAGCTGCGTGGATGGAAAAAATGGCGAAGAGGATCGCCTACAGGCCCACCGGGGGAATTAAAGGAGATGACGAAAAACATTCTGGGGGCCGAGAGCCGGAGGAGGAGCACGTAAGCAANAGCGAAGATCCTCGTTCCACGGAATCCACCACTTCTTTAGAAGAGGAATCGAGTTCTGACGGGTTGCCCGTTCCGTCAGAAAAGGATTTTTCGGAAAAGGCTGATACCGCTGATACCGCTGATACCGCTGAAAATGTGGCAGCTGAGGAAGCTGTGCCNTCGCCGGAACTACCTCCAGAGGCAAGGGTCCCTTGTCTTGAAGATCCCAGAGTGGTGGAGAGGCATTTCGTTGAGCATCACTTTGACCAAGCTTTTCAAGAAACCGGCAGGGCGTGGGTTGGTGGGAATATCAGAGGCAATTTACTGTCCCCTGGACTGTTGGCACTTCTGCGACAGACCGTGGCGGAGGAGCGTCGGTATCCTGGCAAACTAACACCTATTCTATGTCGGCAGCTTTCCGGACGTCATGTGGCGGTCTTTAAGTGGAAGCGGAAGTTGAAGGCGGGGCCTTCGAGGCCCCATTCCGTTCCGGGGGATATCGCCATTGCAGACCGCCCTCTGGCGTTGCTTAACTGGGTGAAAAAACACTCAGGTCACAAGCTGGAGCTTCTTTGGAAGGACGTCCTGCCGGAGGGAATCAATGACAGCGAGAAGGCAGAGTGGTATCACGACCTGCATTGGTTACTCAACCAAGGCTACCTCCTTCTGATGGCGGATAGCACCATTCACCTGGCCAAGAAAGAAACCAAGGGAGGAGTTGCAGGGCTCAAAAATTCTGACTCCGCAGAAAAATCAGGGAAGAGTGGTAAAAGCGAAAACCAATCATCCTCCAGCGAAACGGNTGCTACTGAGTCCCTGGAAGACACTTCAAGGATCGTAATCAAGCGGTCTGGAGATCTGGCGGGGTCCCGTGAAGAGGGCGAGGGTAAGCCGGGTCGCGCACAGCAGGTGGAGGATAATGCTGATCCAGGGGATTTGCCCTCAGGCTCTGTGCCTCCGGCTGAGGCAGAGCTTCAAGCTCCGGATGAGCCAGAGTTGCCCACATGAAAGGATAGAAATTGTTCATCAGGTTCTTCCTGGCGCTTCCTGGTTGACGATAATCATGATGCTGGGACACCATTCGTGGCGAAACTGTGAGATCTTNGGCTCCACATCCTGACGGCTGGTTTGGCCGTGATAAGAGTAAACCAGTGGACCTGAACCTTGTAGAGAGTAAGCCAATCAAGCCTTGCGAGCCACGGCCGTTTCCCTTCTGGCTCTCTTCGCTTGTCGCTTCCATGGTCGTCGGCCTGGTGACGATAGGCCTGCACGGCTGGATTCTTCCTGCCATTCTGGTGGAGCCGGAATTCGATGCTCCGGTAATCGGAATCACACCCCCGCCTGAGAAACGGGAGGCCCTTGAGGAGGTTATCCCTAAGTCTCCCTCTCTGACCAAGACGCCTCCGATCGCTCCCCAGTTGATGATTCCAATTCCAGTGCCGGCTCTGCAGGCAGAGATCCCTCGTGCGCCTGAGCCATCTCCGGATCAGGTCGAGCCTTACGATCCAGACCTGCTGGTGGATCTTGAACCGGAAGGTTCGAGCCCCATCGCAAAGAAAGTAGCCGACCCCCCGCGAACCCAATCAAAACCGGCAGTCCGAAGCCAGACTCAGTCGGTCCGCGACGCGACTCCGGTGGAAGGTCCTTCCGAGCCAGCTCGGGTTCTACGCCGCTATCAGCCAGAATATCCGCGAAGTGCTCGTCGAGACAAGGTAGAGGGTCGGGTGATGCTGGACGTCCAGATCGGCACTCGCGGGCGTGTTGGTTCTGTTCGTGTGCTCAGCTCTTCTGGGAGTGCGGTGCTGGACTCCACGGCGATCGCAGCCGTAAAGCGGTGGTCTTTTTCTCCAGCGCTGAAGAATGGAAAGCCGGTAAGTTCGCAGGTGCACGTTCCTTTCCGGTTTTCGCTGCAGTGATTAGGTCAGAGATTGGTGGCTTCGAGTTTCCTCCGCATGGTTTCGACCTCGTCGGATAGTTGAGACCATTCACTATAGGCCTTTTCGAGTTGGCCTCCAACAGCTTGGAAAGCTTCGCTGGTCTTTCGCAGCTCCTCGGTGTCGCTTGCTACTTCAGGTTTGGACATATGCTCGGTGAGAGTTTCCTTGGCGGCTTCGAATTCCGTTATGGCGGTTTCCAGTTTTTCTAGTTGCTGCTCGAGAGGCTTGAGAACGAGGTTTCGTTGCTGTCGCATTTTTGCCTCGCGACGCCTTTCCTCTTTTCTTGTCAGGGACCCTTCCCTTGTCGTTGAAGTGGCTCGTTCCCCGGTGGGCACAGTCCTCGAGTTGCTACTGAGGTGCTCATCCTCTGCGACCTTGTCCAGATAATAGCTAAGGTTCCCATGGTAGAGCCTTGGCTGTTTTCCCTGCCTGAACTCAAGGGTGCGCTCTACTACCGGATCCAGAAAGGAACGATTGTGAGAGACTATGATAATGGTCCCGGGATACTGAGTCAGAGCGTCCTGTAAAACCTCCTGAGACTGCATGTCGAGATGGTTGGTAGGCTCGTCAAGAATTAGAAAGTTTGCAGGGCGGACAAGCATCTGAACGAGTGCAACTCGTGAGCGCTCGCCCCCTGAAAGGACTCCAACTTGCTTGAAAACGTCATCCCCCCGGAAGAGAAAGCATCCTAGCAGGTTTCGGACGTGAGACATGTTTTCCCGGCTTGCAGCTGCCTCAACGGTCTGGAGGACTGTTTGCCCGGGGTCCAGCTCATCGGCATGAGTCTGGGAGAAAAAGGAAGGAAGGACTTTCGAACCCAGTTCGAGGCAGCCATCAGCAGGAGATTCTTGTCCGGTGATCATCCGACAAAAGGTTGATTTTCCAGCACCGTTAGGGCCAACAACTGCGATTTTCTGACTTCTCGTTATTTCGAAGTCAAAGTTCTCAAAGACGGTGAGGCTGCCATAGCGCTGGGCACCTCCTTCGATTTTGGCCACACAGTGGGCACTCGGGGGAGGAGGGGGGAAGGTAAAGTTCATTGCTCCCTCTTCCTCCTCGAGTTCAATGCGTTCCATCTTCTCGAGTTGCCTGATCCGGCTCTGAACCTGAGATGCTTTGGTGTTCTTCGCGCGGAAGCGGTTGATCCAACGCTCGGTCTTGTCGATTTCGCGCTGTTGAGCCCGGTATTGCTTTTCGAGAATTTCCCGGCGCAGGGCGGATTCCCTTACAAAGAAAGAGTAGTTTCCTGCATACTCGGCGGCTTGTCCGCGCTCAAATGCGATGGTTCGTGTTGTCAGTTCATCAAGAAGAGAGCGGTCATGTGAAATGATCGCGATCGTTCCCTTGTAGTCCCGCAGGAAGGATTCCATCCAGCGCTGCGCGTCCACATCTAAATGGTTCGTAGGCTCATCGAGAAGGAGGGTATTGGGCTCTTGCAGAAAGAGTTTAGCCATTGCGATTCGCATCTGCCAGCCGCCGGAAAATTCCCCGCAGTCACGTTTGAAGTCATCCCACTGAAAACCAAGCCCACCAAGGATAGACTCGATTCGCGGTTTGATCCTGCTTGGGTCAAAGTGCTCCAGTCGGAGCTCAAGCTCTCCGATTTTCTGCAGGATATCGGAGTAGGAAGAATCATTGGGACTAAGGCCATCGAGTTTCGCCGAGTTTTGTTCGATTTCAAACTGGAGCTGCCGAGCCTCCTCGAATGCTGATTCTGCTTCCTCCCATAGAGAGTGCCCGGACAGGTGAATTCCGTCCTGTGGTAGATAACCTGTCCTGTGGCCCTTGGGGCGGGTGATTTTTCCTGCGTTTGGCTCGAGTAGCCCGGCAAGACATTTCATCAAGGTCGATTTGCCGGCACCGTTGGGTCCAGCAAAGGAAATCCGGTCCTCGTTGCCCAACACGAAAGAGAGCCCGTCAAAGAGGACACGGGCTCCGACCTCGACACGGAGTTGCTGAACGGCCAGCACGGCGCGGAGGTTGCGTGATTGTCAGCAGGGGGCAAGGTTTTTGACTATTGGAGCAAAAGGCCCGATGGCTCTGGGGGTTGCGTAATTCTGACGGGAGAAAGAAGTCCGGAGGCGATTTTTATGTCTTAAAAGACTCAATTTTAACAAGTTTTGAACAAATCTGCGCGAACCATCAGTTGACGCGGGGGAGAATAGGAAATCTATTGTTCACATAATCCGGCGTCCATGGCGCTTGATAGATGCGGTTATACGCCCGCAAAGCACACCAACAGCACCGTACCACCAGAATGAAGATTAATCTCAAATCCCTGCTCGCGTCCGCGCTGGCGGCTATCATCACACTCGGGCCCTCTGTTCCCGCTACCGCTCAGGAAATGGAGGTCGCTCCCTTGGTGAACGGATTGGCCGATCTCCGGAAGCTGAGTAAGAAATTAGTGGCTCTTTCGGATCGGAGTGCGGCTGCTACGGTTTCCCTCGTTTCGACGGGGGGTGGCGGAGCAGGAAGTGGGGTAATCGTCAGCGAAGAGGGATTGGTCCTGACCGCAGCTCACGTTGTCGCTTCCCTCTCGGATGATGTCATTGTCATTTTCCCCGACGGAAAGCGGGTGAAGGCAGAAAAGCTTGGGGGAGATTATGACAGAGATGCGGCCATGGTCCGAATCACCGAGGAGGGAAGTTACCCCTTCGTCAAGGTGGGTGAAAGCAAAGGTCTTCGGCGTAATGAGTGGTGTGTGGCCTTTGGTCATCCTGGAGGCTTCGATTCGATGCGCACACCTCCGGTTCGACTCGGCCGGGTATTAGGGAACGGCCAGTTTGTTACTACGGACTGTGCGGTGGTCGGAGGAGACTCGGGGGGGCCACTCTTCGACCTCAAGGGAGAAGTAATCGGGATTCATTCCAACATTGGGTCGACTCTCAGCGAAAACAGGCATGTCCCCATCGGAGTGTTTCTGGGCAGTTGGGATGATATGATTGCAGGGAAGCGAACCGGCGCGCGGTTCGCCGGAGGGGGGCAACAGGTCGATCCTGACCGCCCGGTCCTTGGGATCAATTTGGCTGGTCCAGCGGAGGGTGGTGGAGTGTCTCTCGAGGGGGTCATGGAAAATTCACCAGCCGAGAATGCCGGACTGCAAGCGGGGGATGTGGTTGTGAAAATTAACGAAGAGGGCGTCGACAGTCCTGAGCAGCTGATTGAAGTTGTCGGAGAGTATGACACTGGCGACACTCTAAAAATTTCTTACCGAAGGGGTGGTGAGGAAAGTGAGGTCGAGGTCAAGCTTGCCCGTCTAGGCGACCTTCTTGGCACTTCACCCCAGGGGGATGAGTCTGACGAGGAGGAGTCTGAAGAGAAGAATGGAGCTGAGGATGCAGATCGGCCTGCCGAACAGGATGGGGCCGAAAAACCCGAGGAACGCGGTGCTGGAACGGATCTTGAAAAGCTGCTCAGGGAATCGCTACGCAGGGGAAATCTGGACCTCGATGAGGAAGCCTTGAGAAACCTGGGGGGAATGGCCGAGTTAGAGCGTGCCTTGAGGGAAATGGCGGATTCCATTGGGCCGGAAGCCCTTCGCGACATGCTCCAGATGGAAATCCAGAGTGGGCCAGATGATTTCTTCGCCTCAGCGATGGAGTCTCTTCAACCAGTGACTAGTAAAGCTGCGCGCTCTGTTGTCTCCGTGGAAGTGAAAGGAAAGCCCGCTGCACTTGGAACTGTTGTTTCTGACGAGGGGCATATTCTTACGAAGAATGTCGAAACGCTTGAAGGGAATGTGTCCCGCAAGAGCCAAGATGGAAATATATCCCTTAAGCTTATCAAGCGATTCCCGAAGCGCGATCTCGCATTATATCAGGGTTCACCAGATGGATTGGAGCCAGTGAAGTGGGTGGGAAAGAAAAAATCCCCGGTAGGAACACTGCTTACCGCACCGGATCCGGACGGGGCTCCCCTCGGGATCGGATTGGTCAGTGTGCTGCCGCGTGCTCTGGGCGAGATCGGGTTTCTCGGAATTCAGGCCGGAGAGGGTGAGGACGGTGTTGCGATTGTCCGCATTGTAAATGGGAGCCCGGCCGAAGACGCTGGCTTGAAGGCAGACGATATCATCACCCATGTCGACGGGCTGGCCCTGAAGGACCCATTTGCCTTTGGAAGCAAGATCCGGACATACAGGGCGGGGGATAAGGTAGAATTCACTTACCAACGTGGAGGCGAGGTGGACAAGGTCAAGGTCAAGCTTGCCTCGCGCCCTCAGGAGCAGAGTTCTGACCGGTTTAGAAGAATGAACGAGATGAGCGGTCCCTTATCGGAAAGATTATCGGGATTTCCTCTGGCTTTGCAGCACGATATGCCGATTTCGCCTGCGGTCTGTGGAGGCCCCCTGCTAGATCTTCAGGGCCGTTGTCTTGGAGTTAATGTCTCCAGAGCTGGGCGTGTGAAAACACTGGCCATTCCCGCCTCGGATATTCGAAAGCTACTTGCATCCGTTGAAGAGGTGAATGCCAAAACGCCCGGGGAGCCGCCTGTGGCGGGCCTGCCCTCCGGTCCTTCTCCATCCGATAAGGATGACGCGCGGGATCAGGAAATAGACAAGGTTCTCGAAGAACTTCGCAACGTGGGCGACAGGCTGCAGGAGCTTGAGAAGAGGCTGGAGCTGCTGAGAAAGTAGGTGCTTTCGACCTAGCCCATCGCTGAATTCCAGTCGGCAATTCGTGACTTCTGATCCTCGAAAAGATCTTCGGTGGAATCATGAACAGTCACGGAGGCGATGGTGATATCTTCAGCAGGACGATCGCCCGGAACCGTTGGAGAAGTGGCAATCGCATCGACGACATCCTGTCCTCCCGTCACTTCACCAAAAACGGTGTGTTTTCCGTCGAGGAACTGCGTTGCAGTATGCGTGATGAAGAACTGGCTGCCATTTGTGTTTGGACCAGCGTTGGCCATCGATAGTTTTCCAGAACTATCGTGGCTGCGATGAGGAAGGCACTCGTTTTCAAATTGGTAACCAGGGTTTCCCCGCCCGGAACCCTCGGGGCATCCACCCTGAATCATGAAATCCTTGATCACTCGATGAAAGATCAGGCCATCATAAAAACCCTTTGTAGCGAGATTCAAGAAGCTGGCACAGGTGACAGGGGTATCGCCTGCAAATAGCGAGATATCGATGGCGCCTTTGGAGGTGTTGAGGGTGATCTTGATGTCGTCCATGGCTCTCTTTTACGGTGGAAGACGAAAGATTCAAGTTTCACCGGCAAGGTTTCCTGTCAGAGCAGGTAGAGGAGGAAGTTTTTCCAAGATCTGGGTGCGACTGCAACCCGATGCTCTGAGGCTGGCGAGAGAGCGCGCTTTGTCTCGGGTAGCCAGCCGATTGCCTTTTTCGTCGCAGACCAGCTCATGATGCAGGTAGAGGGGCTCCGGGTAGCCGAGAAGGTTCTGCAGAACCCTGTGGATATGCGTTGAGGAAAGAAGGTCCTCGCCCCTTGTAACAAGGGTAATTTGCTGTTCGGCGTCATCTGTGACGACCGCGAGGTGGTAGGAGGTGGCGATATCTCGACGGGCGAGAATCACGTCTCCGAGTTTCTCAGCGCAGACGGGGATAACGCCATGGAGGAGGTCACGGAAGGTGAGTTGACCGCAGGCTTCGGCCGCTTTGGCACAGTTCAGGCGCCACGAATGAGGCGTTTTCATCGCGATCCGCTCCGTTCGCTCATCAGCACTGATTTTCCGGCATGTTCCCGGATACACGGGACCCTCGGGGCCATGGGGAGCATTCGTTATGCGCGAAATCTCGTCAGCTATCGCTCGCCGTGTACAGAAACATGGATAAACAAGGCCTTGGTCCTGAAGGGCAGTGAGGGCATTCGAGTAGACCTCGAGTCGGTCAGATTGTCGCATGGGCTCCTCCTGCCATTCGAGCCCCATCCACTGTAGGTCCTCCTCGATCAGGTTGTAATATCCGGGTCGAACCCGGGACCGATCAATGTCCTCAAACCGGAGGAGAAAGACTCCATTGCCATGGTCCGCCGCTTCCCGGGCCACGAGAGCGGCATAAGCGTGGCCGAGGTGCATTGGCCCGGTCGGACTGGGGGCGAAGCGGGTTCGCATGGTAAAAGTCTCAGGGTTTAAGTTGAAGGTTTCAAGTTGCCCTTGGTCGAGGCATACTTTGGGAGCTGCCGAAGCCTGTTTGTGAGGCTCAATAATATCCAGATTGGCGAATGAGTATGCGAAAATTGGAAGCCCGAACCGGAGCCAGAGGAAAAAAAGGGCATCCCGGCCTTGGCTTACTTGCTTCCCTTATAGTGATAGCCTGGCTCATCGAGCTCATCGATTGGTATTTCAAGCTGAATCTGGAGCAGTTTGGAGTCGTCCCGCGCAGTTTCACAGGACTCAGAGGAATCATCGGTATGCCGTGGCTCCACGCGAACTGGGACCACCTTCTGGACAACACTATCGCTCTGCTGGGATTGGGGGTGATTGTAATTCTGGCGGAGGGGAGAAGATTCGGGACGACAACTCTCGTCCTTGCCCTGATCAGTGGGATGGGAACCTGGTTGATTGCCGATATCGGGCATGCGAAATCAGTGCATATCGGGGCGAGTGGTTTGGTATACTCTTACTTTGGATATATCCTCGCTCGAGCAATATGGGGACGTCGCCTGGTGTGGGCTGTGGTGGGTATTGTGGTGGCCGTAGTTTATGGAGGGATGGTTGGAGGGATTTTTCCTGAAGAGGACCATATCTCGTGGGAGGCCCATCTGGTGGGGCTACTGGGTGGAATATGGCTGGGACAGCGTCACGCGTAGAAGTCGCTCGCACGTGAAGTTCCCGGCCTAGGCAGGAAGGTTTTCCGGTTGCTTCGAAGAGAAGCATGTTCCGGATGTCCTATGAAAAACAACCTTTGGGGCGGGGAAGTTGGCCCATACCTCGATGCGGGCGCAATTCTGCTGGACATGATCCCGGGGCTTTCCTTGCATGGCGCTTATGACTATCGCATCTCGGATTGGATTAAGCGCTGTTGCTGGAGTTGGTATTCTGCTGGCGGGCTGTGGAAAGAAGGGCGGCGGAGATGAGAGTTCCCTGAAAGGGAAGACTTATGGCAAGTTCATCATCCTCGATGAGGTTATGACAGATGGGGGAGACCGTTCGCTCGCCAAGAAGAACGCGGAGAATACCCTCAGTAAGTATCCCGAGATAGACGCCATGATCGGGCTCTGGGCCTATAATGCGCCCCAGTGTCTCGAGGCTCTCAAGGATGCGGGTAAACTGGGTGCCGTGAAAGTGTTCTCTTTTGATGAGGACCCGGTGGCTCTGGACGCAATCAAGGACGGACACTGCGAGGGCACGATCGTGCAGGATCCCTATCTTTTTGGATACGACGCCATCAGGTATCTCAAGGATATCGTGGTAGATGACAAGATGCCCGAATTGAACGAAGGGAAGAACGTCCCGGTGCCGATCCGCACAATCGCCAAGGATAACGTGGATGAATTCCGGAAGACCGTGGATGATCGGCTGGAAGCAGGAGAGGCGGCCAAGGGCGCGGAGGTCCCCGCAAATGCTCCCAAGTTTGCCTTCATCACGAACGTAGCGGATCCATTCTGGAGCCATGCCGAGGCTGGGTGTTATGTTGCCGCCAAGGACTTTGGTGTTGCAGTGGAATTCCAGATGAATAGCGCGGGAGACATCGCTGGGCAGAAAAAAATCGTGGAGAACATCCTCAACAAAGGAGATTGCAAGGGTATCGCAATCAGTGTCCTCAATCCGGAGAATCAGACAGAGATGATTAACAAGGTGGCTGAGCAGATGCCGGTTATTGCTGTTGATACCGATGCACCGGATTCCACACGCCTATTTTTTCTTGGGACAGATAATTACCAGACTGGTCGGGAACTCGGCAAACTGATCAAGAAGTCCATGCCAGAGGGAGGAAAGATCATGCTCTATGTTGGAAAGATTGACCAATTGAACTCGATTCAGCGTCGGGATGGTTTACTGGATGAGCTCAGCGGGCGCATCAGCAACGAAAACTAGGCCATCAGGCATGTGATTTGGCTGCAGATTACATCATCTTACCGCATCCCCGTGCAGGAACCACGGT